>JBIOUY010000185.1:0-2186 GCA_044867445.1 Gemmatimonadales bacterium | reverse complement strand
GCCCGTATTTCGGGGGTCGTAGGGGGGCGGTAGCCCCTTGCGCCAGGTGAAGCCTGGGAGAGGAGGATCGATGACGTAGCCATCGTGAAACTTCTCGTGACGGACCCGGTGGGTGAGAGGCCCACCCGGCAAAGGCTGGCCACCAGCCGAGAAGCGAGTCTTGCGTGGCGATGGAGCGATCCATGCTGCGAAGCGTAGACAGCGAGCGAAGCGAGCTGCGGGATTGAACCCCGAAACAGCCCACATCGAGGGAGCCGGCGCTCACCTGGGGCTGAGCGACGGCAGCACCGAGGCGCCGAAATGGCCTGGCGACGAGGTTCCTCCGGGGTCGGAGAGCGTGGCGCGCGCGCAAGGGTTCGTCCAGGAACCTGGGAGATCCCGTTGTCTCCACCGACAAGCTAGCCGGCCGGCCAACCGGGGTAAAAAGGCCACGGCCCACGGACGCACGTACCCGGCCGATGTGGGAGCGAAACGACGGGTGCTTGGGTGGTACCGCCGAGCGAGATAAGGAACAGCGAGGCGGGAAGGGCGCGGGAAGTCGGAGCGCTCTCGTTGTACCAGCGAAGCGGGGGAACCGACCCGAGGGACCCCGCGGAGGGAAGGGGAGCGCCGGAACACGGAACTGCTGGAGGGAAAGACTACGGGGACGCCGATTCCCGAGACTACGGTCTCAACGAAACTGCAGCGGATAGCGGAACTGGCGCGAGAAGCGCCGGAGCGGGCATTTCTGAGCCTGGCTCACCACATCGACGTGGAGTTTCTGCGCGAGGCCTTCTTTCGCACGCGGAAGAACGGCGCACCTGGTGTCGACGGCCAGCTGGGACGTGAGTACGAGGAGAGACTCGATGAGAGGCTCGCCTCGCTGCTCAGCCGTTTCAAGGCCGGGACGTACAAGGCACCGCCGGTGCGACGGGTCTTCATTCCAAAAGGCGACGGAAGCCAGCGGCCACTCGGCATACCGACGTTCGAAGACAAGGTGCTTCAACGGGCGGTGACGATGGTGCTGGAAGCGGTCTACGAGCAGGACTTTCTGGACTGCTCGCACGGCTACCGCCCGGGCCGGTCGGCAAAGACGGCCCTGGCGAGCCTCGACAAGGTGCTCTTCGACGGTGGGGGAGGCTGGGTGCTGGAAATGGACATCACGAAATTCTTCGACTCGCTGTCGCACTCCCAGCTCCGAACGATCCTCGACCAGCGGGTGCGCGATGGGGTATTGCGCCGCACCATAGACAAGTGGCTGTCCGCCGGTGTTCTGGAGGGGCAGAAGCTGAGCTACTCCGACACTGGCACGCCGCAAGGCGGGGTCATCTCGCCGCTGCTCGCGAACGTGTACCTGCACGAAGTCCTCGATCGCTGGTTCGAGCGGGACGTCAAGCCGACACTGCGTGGTGCGGCCCATCTGATCCGCTTCGCCGACGATGCCGTGATGGTCTTCAAGCTGGAAGCGGACGCGAGAAAGGTGATGGAAGTGCTCCCGAAGCGATTCGGAAAGTACGGCCTGAGCCTCCACCCCACCAAGACGCGGCTCCTCCACTTCCGCCCAAGGCGGGAGGACGAGGATCCGCCGCAGCACGACAACAGGGGTTTCGACTTTCTCGGCTTCACCCACTTCTGGGGCAGGTCGAGGAAGGGCCTCTGGGTGGTCCAGCGCAAGACGGCCAGCAGCCGCTTCAGCCGAGCTCTAAAGCGGATCTCCGCATGGATGCGGCGGTGCGCCCACGAGCCGGTCCGGTGGCAGCACCAGCAACTCGTGGCGAAGCTACGCGGGCACGACAACTACTACGGGATTGCGGGCAACTGGAAGTCGCTCGCCCGATTTCGCCACGAAGCCGAGAGGGTCTGGCGGTCAAGGCTTGGCCGCCGGAACCGAAACGGCCCCATGAGCTGGCGGCGCTTCAGGCTGCTCATGAAGCGCTATCCCTTCCCAAAGCCTCACGTCGAGTCCAGGGAGTGCGCAGCGAATCCGTGATCCGAGGAGCCGGATGCGGGAAACCTGCACGTCCGGATCTGTGGGAGGCCCGGGTAGGCAACTACCCGGGCCGACCCAGCCTCACCGCGGGGTGCACGAGGGGGCGGGAGCCCCCTCGTCTCAAAGAAAGCAGGCACAAGTCTGACCCGTTCAGGTCGCCAGTCCCCGGGATGTGGGACGACTCGACCTTGTGCCCGAAAAAGCCCTATTGCCTCAG
>JBIOUY010000184.1:0-9623 GCA_044867445.1 Gemmatimonadales bacterium | reverse complement strand
GGTAGGCGACATGCCGGCCTACCTCGAGGTCGAGTGAGTCTTCGAACGCGAGCGCGGCCAGAATGCCGCCGGCAGACTCGGGCAGGCTGCCGGATATTTGCGCAAGACGCTCGAGACCCGACAGCAGGTCCTCACGCTTGGCGAGCTCATTGGCTGGAGAGCTGAAGAAGTTACGCGCCAATTCGAAGTGATACCGCGCCGCACTGCCGCCCGGGAACGGATCGAAGGGGCAGGCGGGGATACTTGCGCAGTGAGACCTGATGCGGCTCCGAGCACTGCCGCAGCGACACTACAAAGGGCACGACAGGGAAATCTCATTCGGAGTCTCCTGCAGGCGGTTGACCGGATGGTACGCTTGCGAAGCGGGGGCCGAAGAGTTTGACACCCGCAACCTGAAAGGGTTGGCTGAGACGCACTGCTATAGAAGGGAGCCCCTGGTTCGTTGCTGCAGCTCGACCGCTGCTGCGGTCACCCGCCGATCCGACCGCCATCTCCTTGCATTTGTAAGATGATGCCTATAATCTTTAAGCCATGAGATACCCCGTCGAGCAAAAAGCGGCAACACACGAAAGGATTATCGACGCTGCCGCGCGGTCGTTCCGCGAACTAGGCTCCGAGGGACAGGGCGTCGCCCAGTTGATGAAACACCTGGGGCTGACGCACGGCGGTTTCTACCGGCATTTCGAAAGTAAGGAAGACCTCTATGTGGATGCGATCACCAGGGGCTTTCAAGAGGCGGCGGACAGCATGGTAGCGGCGGCAGCAGGGGCTCCTCGAGGGAAGCAACTACGGGCGATCATCGAGCACTATCTCAGTGTGGAACACCTTGAAGATCCAGGTGGCGGGTGCGTCCTTTCCACACTAGCCGCCGAAATAGCCCGGCAACGCCCCGCGGTGCGGGCGAGGATTAACGCTGCCATGAAGTCGTACAGAGAACGTTTGTTGCCTTTTGTCCCGGGGAACGACGATACCGAAAAGAGACGCCAGTTCATAGTACTTTTTCCGGCGATGGCCGGAGTTCTGATGACCGCTCGCACCATGACTGACCCCGCCGCGCGCAAAGAGACCCTTGCGGTGGCGAAGCGTTTTTACATAAGGGCGTTTGCGGAGCGAAACGCGAAGTAGTGCAAGGAGGTTGGACATGCTGGCGAAGGACATTTTCCTGATCGACATGGCGCTGGGTTATCTCGCCTGGGCGCTTTGCATCGCGACTTACGTCTGGCCGCGGCTGAGGGCGATGGATCGCGTCGAGGCGCACCGCGCTATCGCGACGTTCAACAGTTTTCGTTTCTTCGGCTTGGCCTTCTTGCTGCCGGGGTTTGTCGGACCGAACCTGCCGGGGGGCTGGGCTGCGGCGGCGGCTTACGGCGATCTCGCCACCGCACTGCTCGCGATCCTCGCGCTGCTGACGGTGCGCGTGCGTTTCCTCTTCTGGCCGTTGGTCTGGGCGTTCAATCTGGTCGGCTTCGCCGACCTCGTCATGGACACGGCGCGCGCGTCCAGCATAGACCTGCCGTCAATGGCCGGGCAGCTCGGGGCTGGTTACGCGATCCCCATGCTCTACGTCCCAGCGCTGTTCTGGATGCATCTCCTCGCGCTCTGGCTGCTGCTGCGACCTGCGGGCGCGTCGATTCGGTCGGCCCACGCGCCGAGCTCGCTCGCCGCGACTGGGTAACCAAGAAAGGCGCATCCGATGGACGGAGCGAACCCGTTCCTGGCCCGCTGGGTGGAGGAGATCGAGGGCCGGCGCTAGATCGCCTTGAACTCTTCGAACGGCTGGTGGCAGTCGCAGCAGTAATGGATGGCCTTGCAGGCGGTGGACCCGAACTCGCTCTTGCGTTCGGTGTTCGCGGAGCCGCAGTAGGGGCAGGCAGCGCGACGCACCGACGACATCAAGGGGACCAGCGGTTGCTCGACGCTGGTATGACCGGGAGGAGCGATGCCGGAGTCCTTGAGCTTCGCCTTGGCCGCATCGCTCAACCAGTCGGTGGTCCACGCTGGCGAGTACACCGTCCGGAGCTCGACGCGGTCGTAGCCGTTCGCGCGTAGCTCGGCCACGATCTCTTGCTCGATCATGCCCATCGCGGGACAACCGGAGTAGGTTGGCGTCACATCCACCGTCACCACCCCGTCGGCTCTCTGCTCCACCCTCCGAACGATCCCAAGCTCCACGATGTCCAGGGCCGGGACCTCGGGATCCGGGATGCCGCGCAGCACCTCGAGCACAAGATCTGCGCTGGCGTCCGCGCGCCTCACCACTTCGCCCCCGGGTGTGACCGGGCAAGGATTTGCATTTCGTCCAGCAGGTGGCCCAGGTGTTCGGTGTGCCATCCCTGGCGTCCGCCGGTGTGCATGTATCCCTCGGCTGGCAGAGTGAGCGTCGCCCGGCGAACGACGTCGCTCACGACATCACGCCAGGCGGGCTCGAGCGTTGCGGAATCCGGCGCGATTGGGCCGGCGAGCAGCCGGTCCACCTCGTCGGTGGCAAACAACTCTCCGGTGTAGGGCCACAGATCGTCCAGCGCCGTCTGGGCCCGCCGATGACTCTCCTCCGTGCCGTCGCCCAGCCGAAGCACCCACTCGCCGCTGTGACGGACGTGATAGCGGGCCTCCTTGTGAGCCTTGGCGGCGATGCCGGCGAGCTCGGCATGGGTCGATCGTTGGAGCCCGTCCAGCAGCAGCACGCTCCAGGCATCGAACAGGAACTGGCGCACGATGGTGCGGCCGTAGTCGCCGTTGGGGAGCTCCACCAGCTTGAGGTTGCGGTAGTCGATGGCATCGCGGAAGTAGGCCAGGGCGTCCTCGTCGCGCCCCTTCCCCTCGACTTGCCCGGCCAGGCGAAGAAAGTGCGTCGCCTGTCCGATGAGATCGAGCGCGACGTTGGCGAGCGCGATGTCCTCCTCGAGGACCGGGCCGTGGCCGCACCATTGGGAAAGCCGGTGCCCCAACACCAGGCGATCGTCGCCTAACCGGAGCAGATACTGGAAGAGGGCGTCCTCCCGCGAGCGGGGAACCGAAGGGGTCAAGCCCACTTCAGTACACCCGCACCCCGCGGGGGGTTCGATAGAATTGCGGATGACGATAGGGCTTGTCGTCGGCTGGATCGAAGAAGGGACCCCGTTCCCCCGGGCTTGACGCGATGATCGCCGCGCTCGGCACCACCCAGACGCTCACCACCTCGCCCCGGCGGGCATAGACGTCACGGGCGTTCTGGAGCGCCAGCTCGGCGTCGGCCGCGTGCACACTCCCGGCGTGCTCGTGCGGCGCGCCGTCCTTCGCCTGGGTGAAGACCTCCCACAGGGGTAACTCGTCGCTGGAGGCAGCGTCGGGCTGATTCGCTGCGGCGGCCATCAGTCCCGCACCCGGTCGCTCGGCCTCAAGCCGCCGGTGCTGCGCCGCGGCGTCGCTGCTTCTCGGCATAGGCAGCAGCAGCCTCTCGCACCCACGCGCCCTGGTCGTGTGCGGCACGCCGCGCCGCCAGGCGCTCCCGATTGCAGGGGCCGTTTCCGCTGATAACCTGCTTGAACTCCACCCAGTCGATCTCACCGAACTCCCAGTGCTTGGTCTCGGCGTTGTAGCGCAGCTTCGGATCGGGCAGCGTGAGGTTCACCGCCTGGGCCTGGGCTACGGTCAAGTCCACGAAGCGTTGCCGGAGCTCGTCGTTGCTGAAGCGTTTCACTCGCCAGCGGAGCAGATCCGCGCTGTTGGGGGAGTTGGCGTCGCTGGGGCCGAACATCATCAGGGTCGGCCACCACCACCGGTTGACTGCATCCTGGACCATGGCCCGCTGCGCCGGTGTGCCGTCAGCCAGCGTGGCGACGATCTCGTAGCCTTGCCGCTTATGGAAGTTCTCTTCCTTGCAGATGCGGACCATGGCGCGCGCGTACGGCCCGTACGAAGCCTTCGCCAGGACGGTCTGGTTCACGATCGCGGCCCCATCGACGAACCACCCGATCACCCCCATGTCCGCCCACGTCAGAGTCGGATAGTTGAAGATGCTGGAATACTTCGCCTTGCCGCTGAGAAGCTGGTCGATCAGCTCGCCCCGGCCAACGCCCAGCGTCTCGGTGGCGCAGTAGATGTAGAGCCCGTGGCCCGCTTCGTCCTGGACCTTGGCGAGCAAGCACAGCTTGCGCCGCAGGGAGGGCGCGCGGGTGATCCAATTGCCCTCGGGCAGCATCCCCACGATCTCCGAATGGGCATGCTGCGACATCATCCGGACCAACTGGTGGCGGTACCGCTCCGGCATCCAGTCCTTGGGCTCGATCGTCTCGCCCGCGTCGATCCGGGCCTCGAAGGCCGCGGCCTGGGCGGAGTCCTCTGGGGTCGAGAGCGGGGAAGTAGCCATCTTGGTGTGCCTCTTGGAGTTCAGCGTGGCGGCGCAGTATCTGGAGCGGTCCCGCGCCACCCACTAGGTTCTAAGTGCAATTGTATCGGACCTTTTCGGTGAAGGGAAGCTGTGACCCAGCGGACGACGCAGGAGTCGGGCACTGTGACCACGCAGGTGGTGGACGGTGTCGGAAGCGTGATCTTCGGGCATCCCAAGGGGAACTCGCTGCCGGGAGCCCTCCTTGGTGAGCTCGCAACGGCGATCACGGCGTTGGGCGGGGAGCCCCAGACGAGCGTGATCGTGCTTCGGAGTGAGGGCTCGGGCCCGTTCTGCGCGGGCGCCTCCTTCGCGGAGTTGTCCGCGATCGCCGACGCCGAGAGCGGGGCCCGCTTCTTCATGGGGTTTGCGAACCTGATCAATGCGATGCGGGAGTGCCCCAAGCTCATCCTGACTCGGGTTCACGGCAAAGTGGTTGGCGGTGGGGTCGGAATGGTGGCAGCCTCTGACTATGCGCTCGCGACCACCGCTGCCCAGGTGAAGCTCAGCGAGCTCGCCATCGGGATCGGTCCGTTCGTGGTAGGGCCAGTCATCGAGCGGAGGATCGGGCTGGGAAACTACGCCGCTCTGGGCATCGATGCAGCCGGGTGGCGGAGCGCGGAATGGGCCCATCACCGCGGGCTCTACGCCGAGCTCCACCCGGACAGTGCCGCGCTGGACATGCGGCTCGCGGCGTTGGCGCGCCAGCTCGCGGCCAGCAATCCCGAGGCGACAGCGGCGATAAAACGAGTCTTCTGGGAGGGAACCGAGCACTGGCGGGAGCTGTTGGCCACGCGGGCGCGGCTGAGCGGGACGCTGGTGGTCAGCGCCTCTGCCCGGCAGGCGATCGAGCGACTCTCGAACTGATTTTCGCGCTTCCGCCGAAGACGGGCCGCGAATCCGTTCGCTGGGCGATTCCTTCGCGCTCACTCTGCAAATCGGACGCCCGACTCGTCCAGGTGCTGCAGCAGATCGGCAGTCCTCAACTGGAGCTTCGTCGCCGGCAAGACCCAGACCTATTTGCTGTAGGACTCCTGGCAGCATCCCTACATCCTCGCCCAGCCGCCGGTGTGGCATCACGAGGTGCTGCGACCCGACGGCACGCCGTACCGAAAGGCAGAGGTGGACCTGATCCGACAGCTCACTGGGAAGAAATAGGAGCGATAATGACCCATCCCGGACTTCTGATGAAGAATCTGATTCGCTTCGTTCTTCTGCCTCTCTCGGTTTTCGTAGCAAGCCCTCATTCTGCGTCCTCTGCGTCCTCTCCGTCCTCTCCGTCGCTACAATCCCAGAGCGACTACGCCGCGCCCGTCATGGCAGGCATAAGCGATCACGGACGTAACCAGGACCAGCCTTATGTCACGGCAGGTGACCGGACCTACTTGATCGGAACCCAGGACGGGAAGTTCCCGGATATGGGTAGCCATGTGCCAGGCGAAATGGGCGGGCTCTGGCTCCATCCGATCAAACTGATCGACGGTTTCTGGGCCGAGGTAAGCGATAGAGCAACCAACCAGAGAGTCGCCCTCTCGCAAAGTACCGACTTCGTCACCTACCCCTACGGCAATCGGTTCAGCTATGGCCCGGTGTTGGACAGTCTCGAGATCGAGCGCTTCCAGTTCAGTCCCGACGGCCAGGAGGGCGTCATCGTCCAGTACCAGCTCCGGAACGGGAGCGATCGCAGGCGACAGCTACAGCTTCAATTCGCCGTCAAGACCGAGTTGAGCCCGGTATGGTATTCCGATCGACTAGGTATCAAGGACGCTCAGGACACCGTTACGTGGGACGCTGCCAATCATCTCTTCATCGCCCATGACGCCGACAACAAGTGGTTCGCGGTGTGGGGAGCCGCCGGTCCCGCGGATGCACAGCCCATTGCGCATCCGGAGCCGATCCAGACCAAAGGCATGGGGGTGACGGCGGCGTCCCGATACAGTGTTTCGCTCGAGCCCCGCGGCACCTCCACCTTGACCTTCGTCATCGCGGGCTCGGCGAAGGACCTGAAGGCAGCGCTGGACAGCTATAACTATCTCACCGCGAACCAGGCCAGCCTCCTGGAAGAGAAGCAGGCCCACTACGCCTCACTCATCGACCGAGCGAGAGTGCGGATTCCCGATCAGCGCTGGCAGGAGGTCTACAACTGGGTGAGGGTTAACGCCGAGTGGCTGGTCAGGGACGTTCCCGGCATCGGGCGAGGACTGGGCGGTGGATTGATGGAGTATCCCTGGTGGTTCGGGACCGAGACCTACTCGCTGCAGGCGCTCATGGCCTCGGGCAATTTCGATCTGGCCAAGCAGATGCTGCGGCTGTTGAACGAGCAGTCGATCAAGGCCAATGGCAACGGCAGGATCGTGCACGAGGTCACCACCAACGGCGCGGTATCCAATCCCGGCAACTCCCAGGAGACCGCTCAGTGGATCCTGACGGTGGGACGGCTCATCGACTGGACCGGCGACCTGGAGTTCGCGAAAGAGATGTACCCGGCGATGAAGCAAGGCGTCCACTGGTTGCTCACCGACATGGACCAGAATCACGATCTGTTCCCGGAAGGCTACGGGATCATGGAGGTGTACGGCTTGAACGCGGAGCTGATCGACGTTGCGGTCTACACCCAGCAGGCGTTGAAGGCCACCGCGCACATTGCCGGCGTCTTGAATGAGCCAGACACGGCGGCGCGCTACCAGAACCTGGCGTTACAATTGGAGAGGAGAATCAACCAGCGTTTCTGGATCGAACGAGACGGCGCCTACGCCGACTTCTATGGGACGAGAGTACAGGCGATCAGCGCGGCGGAGGGGGCCATCAAGCAGATCGGATTCAAGGAGCCGAGCCAGCTGACCTCCCGAGATCAGGACATGATCGGCTACTACCAGCGGCTCAAGCAGAAATTCTCTGCCTTGCCGGACACGGCCCGAGGCTGGACCACCAACAAGAATTGGGTCATCACGACGCCGATGGAGACCGGGATCGCCCCGCGAGCACGAGCCCTCCGAGCGCTGGACAAGATTCGCAAAGAGAACGTGGGAGAGTACGGCCCCTACCTGTCGGCCGTCGAGAGACAGGCGATGATGACCATCTCGACCGGCGTGCAGGCGGTCTCGGAGGCCAACTACGGCCGCACCGAGCAGGCACTGTGGTACGTCGACAAGATCGTGCAGACCTTCAACCGGGTATCGCCGGGTTCGATCTCAGAGATGATGCCCGATCATGGCTGCTTCACCATCGCCTGGACCAGCTACGGCATCGTGGTTCCTCTCATCCAGCACGTGTTCGGGATTCAGCCGGACGCGCTGAACCAGACCGTCGTCTTTGATCCTCACGTGCCGAGCGGTTGGGAGGACATGAGCATCGAGGATCTGCCGGTCGGCACAACCAAGGTGTCGTTCTCCCGTGCCAAGAGCGCCAAGGGGATCGAGTATTCCTTCGAGGCCAAGGACGATGGATGGCAGTTTGTCCTCAAAGGAAAGCCCCTGCCCCGGGCCAAGTACTACCTGAACGGGAAGCCGGTTGCATTTACAGCAGCGGGCATTCGGATGAGCGGGAGGAAGAACCAGGTGCTGGAAGTGAGCAGTAAGCAGTGAGCAGTAAGCAGGGTGCAGTTGTTGTCACCCTGGAAGGCGGCCCTCCAGGTCAGGCTCCGCGCCCGGAAGGGAGCCAGAGCCCAGTGCAGCTCCGGTGCTCGCGGCCTCCCGACGAGGGCGACGCTCCCTTCGCGCACTGCAGTCCACGCCGCCTCAAGCGGCCCTGCTACTAGACCTCGGGCCGGTTGGCGAGCACTGACGTGCGCTACGGGAGCATCGCCCTCGTCGCTCGCCCGCACGGCCGGAACCTGGGCGCGCGAGGCAGCGGGGGAGGTCCCGGAGGGCGCGTTCAGTGCTCGCCCACCGGCTTAGGGTGTAGTAGCAAGGTGGCCTAGCCCGGGCGTGGACTGCAGCGCCCGGAGGAACCTTCTCCGCTGCCGAAGCGCACGTCGCACCGGAGCTCCAACTGGGCTCCGGCCCCTTCCGCTTCGCTCCAGGGTGACAACAACTGCACCCTGCTCACTGCTTACTGCTCACTGCAGCCGTGGCTCCCCAGCCCCTCGTACGTCTTAACCCCTCATGAACCCTGTGGCCCCCTACAACGACGCACCCGATGCTCGTGGCCTTGCCGGCGCTCGCCGTCGTGATCCTCGCCTGCGGCGACACCACCGATCCCTCCACGCTGACCTTCGCCAGCATCAGCGCCGCGGGCGGGTACACCTGCGGCGTGACAGCCGAGCGGGACGTCTACTGTTGGGGTGCCAACTTCGACGGCCAGCTGGGCGACGGCTCCAAGGACAACCGATCCCGGCCGACCCGGGTCTCCACCTCCGTCGGGCTCATCTCGGTGAGCGGCTTTTATGGCCACACCTGTGCCGGCGACGAGAACGGCAACGTGTTTTGCTGGGGCAGCAACCTGCATGGCCAGCTGGGCGACGGGACCGAGCCGCAGGGTGAATTTCCCGGCGAGACCAAACCGACTCGTGTTATCGGCGGCCTGCAGTTTCGCTCGATCGTCGTCGGATCCGGCCACAGCTGCGCGCTCACCCCCGCCGGCGAGGCGTACTGCTGGGGACTCGGCGGGCTGGGGCAGCGCGGTGACGGCAAGTTCACCGACCGCGCGAGCAGTCCGGTGCCCGTCTCGGGAGGGCTGACCTTCCAGTCGCTCTCCGCCGGCCACGAGCACACCTGTGGCCTCACGCCCGAGGGTGCGGCGTACTGCTGGGGCGCGAACCATCGCGGCCAGATAGGCGACAGCACGACCGTGCACCGGTCCGTTCCCACACGGGTCCTGGGTGGACTCACCTTTGGTTCGATCAGCGCCGGGACCACCGCCACCTGCGCCGTGCCGACCACCGGGGAGGGCTACTGCTGGGGATGGGGCCAGTCCGGCGAGCTCGGTGCCGACGGTGTCACCTCTGCTCTTACACCCACGCGGGTGTCGGGCAACCTGGGCTTCACCTCCATCAGCGTAGGCGGGCGTCACTCGTGCGGCATCACTGTGGGCGGCACGCTCTATTGCTGGGGCAGCAACGAGGAAGGGCAGCTCGGAGCCGGTGACGCCTCCGATCACTCCACGCCGGCCCTGGTCGACACCGGGCTGACATTTGCCTCGGTGAGTGCCGGCATCGCGCACACTTGCGGCATCACGCTCGAGAGCAAACTCTACTGCTGGGGCCGGAATCTGTCGGGACAGCTGGGTGACGGCACGACGACCTCGAGCGATCGGCCTC
>JBIOUY010000183.1:0-24304 GCA_044867445.1 Gemmatimonadales bacterium | reverse complement strand
TCCTCGCGGTCCTCGCGCTGGGCGGCCTGCCGGTCTCGGCGCTGTTGGGGCAGGAATCGGCCGCTCCCGCGCGCCATGGTGGCGGTGGAGAGGCAGCGCTGGTGCTCCCCGATCTGGGGCAGGCCACCTTCCTCGGTGGCATCAGCGGCCGGTCGCTGCTGCTGGTCGGGCTCGTGGTCTGCGCCCTGGGGCTGGGGTTCGGACTGATGATCTATACCCAGCTCAAGAACCTCGAGGTGCACCGATCGATGCGGGAGGTCTCGGAGCTGATTTACGAGACCTGCAAGACCTATCTCCAGACCCAAGGCAAGTTCCTGCTCATCCTCTGGGTCTTCATCGGCGTGGCGGTTGCGGTCTACTTCGGCAAGCTCGCGACTACGGTGGACCCGGCGACCGGAGCCGAGGTACATGGGTTTCCGCTCAGCCGGGTCGCCATCATTCTGTTCTTTAGTCTGGTCGGCATGGCGGGCAGCTACTCGGTCGCGTGGTTCGGCATTCGGGTCAACACGTTCGCCAACTCGCGCGCCGCCTTCGCCAGCCTGCGCGGCAAGCCCTATCCCTGCTACCAGATTCCGCTCAAGGCCGGGATGAGCATCGGGATGCTGCTGATCAGCGTCGAGCTGTTCATCATGCTCTGCATCCTGCTGTTCGTGCCGGGGGCGTACGCCGGCCCCTGCTTCATCGGGTTCGCCATCGGCGAATCCCTCGGAGCGGCTGCGCTTCGCGTGGCGGGTGGCATCTTCACCAAGATCGCGGACATCGGTGCGGACCTGATGAAGATCGTGTTCCGGATCAAGGAGGACGACGCGCGCAATCCGGGGGTCATTGCGGACTGCACCGGCGATAATGCCGGCGACTCGGTCGGCCCCTCGGCGGATGGCTTCGAGACCTACGGCGTTACCGGCGTGGCACTCATCTCCTTCATCCTGCTGGCCGTGCGAGATCCCGCCATCCAGGTGCAGCTCCTGGTCTGGATCTTTGCGATGCGCGTCATGATGGTGATCGCCTCGTCGGTGTCGTACTTCATCAACGAGGCAGTGGCCCGAGGCAAGTATATCGACGCGCCCAAGATGAACTACGAGGCGCCGCTCACCACACTCGTGTGGCTCACGTCGCTGATCTCCGTCGCGCTGACTTACGTGGTGTCCTACCTGCTGATTCCGGATCTCGGAGGCGATCCCACGCTCTGGTGGAAGCTCTCGACAGTGATTACCTGTGGCACCCTCGCGGGCGCCATCATCCCCGAGTTGGTCAAGGTCTTCACCTCGATGGACTCTCGCCACGTCCGTGAAGTCGTCATCAGTTCGCGTGAAGGCGGGGCATCGCTGAACATTCTGTCGGGGTTCGTGGCCGGGAACTTCAGCGCCTTCTGGCTCGGACTCGCCATCATGTTGCTGATGAGCATCGCCTATGGTGTCAGCACCACCGGGCTCGCCGGCCTGATGATCGCCCCGGCGGTGTTTGCCTTCGGCCTCGTGGCCTTCGGCTTCCTCGGCATGGGCCCGGTGACGATTGCGGTGGACTCCTACGGGCCGGTCACCGACAATGCCCAGTCGATCTACGAGCTCTCGACCATCGAGCAGCTGCCGGGCATCTCGGCCGAGGTGCAGCGGGACTTCGGCTTCGCGCCGCAGTTCGAGGCGGCGAAGACCCACCTGGAAGAGAACGACGGTGCAGGGAACACGTTCAAGGCCACGGCCAAACCGGTGTTAATCGGCACCGCCGTGGTGGGTGCCACCACGATGATCTTCTCGATCATCGTCGCCTTGACCAAGGGACTCCAGCCCGAGCTGCTGTCCAACCTCTCGATTCTGCACCCGCCGTTCCTGCTCGGCCTGATCACCGGCGGGGCGGTGATCTATTGGTTCACCGGCGCTTCGACCCAGGCGGTGACCACCGGCGCGTACCGGGCTGTGGAGTTCATCAAAGCCAACATCAAGCTGGAGGGCACCACCAAGGCCTCGGTGTCTGACAGCAAGAAGGTGGTGGAGATCTGCACCCAGTATGCCCAGAAAGGGATGTTCAACATCTTCCTGACGGTGTTCTTCGCGACGCTCGCCTTTGCGTTCGTCGAGCCGTACTACTTCATCGGCTATCTCGTCTCCATCGCGCTCTTCGGTCTGTACCAGGCGATCTTCATGGCCAATGCCGGCGGCGCCTGGGACAACGCGAAGAAGATCGTGGAGACCGAGCTCAAGGCGAAGGGCACCGAGTTGCACGCCGCCACCGTGGTGGGCGACACGGTGGGCGATCCCTTCAAGGACACGTCCTCGGTCGCGCTCAACCCGATCATCAAATTCACCACCTTGTTCGGGCTCCTGGCGGTGGAGCTGGCGGTGTCGCTGACCAACGAGCAGGGCGCTGGGGTGAGCCATGCCCTGGCCGTGGTGTTCCTCGCCATCGCACTCACCTTCGTCTATCGCTCATTCTACGGGATGCGGATCGAGGCGCAGCCCCAGGAGGCGGCCGCGCGACGCCCGGTTGCGGTGAAGGTATAGGTCCACACCGAATGGCGTTGATGCGCGGGGGCGTCCTCCAGGGGCGCCCCCGTCGCGTATCCTGCCGAATCTGCAGTCGAACCGCGCAGAGGAGCCATCTATGCCCCGCGAAACGCTGGACCGCAGAACCTTCCTGGGCCATGCTGCCGTGCTCGGTGCGGCGGCCGCCGGTGGCGTCAGGCTGTCGGATAGGCCGGGCATCCTGCCGCAGACTATTGGGCGGCCGTCGGGGCACGCTCCAGCTCCACCATTCGAGCTCGAGGAGGTCACTCTCGCGCAGCTTCGCGACGGGATGGCGGCGGGCCGGTGGACGTCGCACCACATCGTCGAGCAGTATCTCGAGCGCATCGCCGCCCTGGACCGAAGTGGGCCCACGCTTCGATCCATCATCGAGACCAACCCCGAGGCTTTGGCCCTGGCGGATGAGCTTGACCGTGAGCGGGCCTCGCACGGGCCCCGCAGTCCGCTGCACGGCATTCCCGTCCTGCTCAAAGACAACATCGACACCGCCGACCGGATGACCACCACCGCCGGGTCGCTGGCGCTGGAAGGCTCGATCCCGCCACGGGATTCCTTCGTCGCCGAGCGGCTGCGAGCTGCGGGAGCGGTGTTATTGGGGAAGGCGAACATGAGCGAATGGGCCAACATCCGCTCGACCCATTCCTCGAGTGGGTGGAGTGCTCGGGGCGGCCAGTGCCGGAACCCCTACGTGTTGGATCGGAACCCCTGCGGTTCGAGCTCCGGATCGGCGGCGGCCGTGTCGGCCAACTTCTGCGCGGTCGCGATCGGCACGGAAACCGACGGCTCGATCGTCTGTCCGGCCTCCGCCAACGGTGTGGTGGGTATCAAGCCTACCGTGGGGCTGGTGAGTCGAGCAGGCATCATCCCCATCTCCCACACGCAGGACACCGGGGGCCCACTCTGTCGCACTGTGGCCGATGCGGCTGCCGTGCTCTCCGCCTTGACCGGCACGGATCCGCGCGACCGCGCAACCGCCGGGTCGGCTGGGCAGGCACAGGCGGACTACACAAAGCACCTTGATCCCGGTGCTCTCAAAGGCGCCCGGATCGGAGTCGCTCGGGCGAAGTTCTTCGGATACAGCGATGTCACCGATCGTCTGGGCGAAGCTGGGATCGATGTCCTGCGCAAAGCCGGGGCGGTGATCGTCGATCCTGCCGACATCCCTCACGCTGGGACCTATGATGAGATCGAGTTGGAGGTCCTGCTCTTCGAGCTCAAGCACGATCTCAACCGCTACCTTGCGACGCTGGGCCCGACGGCACGGATCCGCACTCTCGCCGATGCAATCGCCTTTAATGAGAACGAACGAGATCGCGAGATGCCGTACTTCGGGCAGGAGCTGTTTGTGCGGGCCCAAGCCAAGGGACCGCTCACTTCTTCAGCGTACCGCAAGGCGCTCGGCACTTGCCGGCGCCTCTCACGCACGCTGGGGATCGATGCGATCATGACGCAACACCGACTCGACGCCTTGATAGCACCCACCGGTAACCCGGCCTGGCCCACCGACCTGGTGAACGGCGATCACTTCACCGGCTCGAGCTCGACGCCGGCGGCCGTGGCCGGTTATCCCAGCGTGAGTGTCCCCATGGGATATGCCTGGGGACTGCCGGTGAACCTGTCGTTTTTCGGACCGGCGTGGAGCGAGCCATTGCTGATCGGTTTGGCGTATGCCTACGAACAGAAAACCATGCACCGCAAGGCGCCCGAGTTCCGGTCGAGTCTAGCTTGACTCTCATCACGCGGTCGTGGATTTTCCACGCCGACAGACGTCTCCTCACACCGGGACTTGCATGGCTGTTTCCAGCGTACCTGCCACCGATCCGGCGGCCCGGGCCGGGTTGTCTCGGGACCAACTCCTCGAACTCTATTACTGGATGCGGCTCACCCGCTCGCTCGAGGAGCGGTTGGTCAATCTGTATCGACAGACCAAGGTGGTGGGCGGGCTGTTTCGCTCGCTGGGGCAGGAAGCCTGCGCGGTGGGGGCCGCCTATGCTCTGCGGCGGGAAGACGTCCTTTCGCCGCTGATCCGCAATTTGGGCTCCATGCTGGTCAAGGGCGCCACGCCGCTGGAGGTGCTGCGACAGTACATGGCCAAGGGCGACTCACCCACCCGCGGCCGCGAGCTCAACATTCACTTCGGCGACGTGGCAGATCGGAACTTCATCGGCCAGATCTCCCATCTGGGTGACATGGTTCCAGTCATGGCCGGCGTGACCCTCTCCTTCAAGCTGCGGCGCGAGGCCCGAGTGGGTCTGGTCTTCGTGGGCGACGGCGCCACCTCGACCGGTGCCTTTCACGAAGGCATCAATTTCGCCGCGGTGCAGCGGTGTCCCCTCGTGGTGATCGTCGAAAACAACGCCTACGCCTATTCCACACCCACGGCGAAGCAGTGCGCCGCCGAGCGGTTGGCCGACAAGGCAGCCGGGTATGGCATCCCTGGGGTGCGAGCCGATGGGAATGATGTGCTCGCAGTGTACCAGGTCACCCGAGATGCTGTCGAACGGGCTCGACGTGGCGAAGGTGTTACCCTGATCGAGCTGATGACCTATCGCCGGAAGGGACACGCCGAGCACGACAATCAGTCGTACGTGCCAACCGGTGAGATCGACGGTTGGGCTCGGGAGAACGATCCCCTGGACCGCTACACTCGGCGGCTGACCAGCGAGGCAGAGATCAGTCAAAACGAGCTCGATGCCGTGGATGCGCGGGTCAGCGGCGAGATCGACCAGGCCACCGACGTGGCAGAGACCTCGCCGCCACCGGAGCCGCGTGACTGCCTGCTGGGTGTGTATGCCGATCCGCCCGCGATGCCGGTGCTCTGGTATCGCGAGGGCATTCACAGCCCGGTAGAGCAGCATGAGCGGCCGGCTTCATGGGGCACCCACGATGGCTGAGGTCACCTATCTCGAGGGCCTTCGGCAGGCGCTGTTCGAGGAGATGGAACGGGACGAGAACGTCTTCTGCATGGGCGAGGACATCGGGGCCTATGGCGGCGCCTTCAAGGTGACGGAAGGGCTGCAGGCCCGCTTCGGCGACTCGCGAGTCATCGACACACCGATTTCGGAAACCGGGTTCGTGGGTGCCGCGGCCGGTGCGGCGCATATGGGAATGCGCCCGGTCTGCGAGATGCAGTTCATCGACTTCGTCTCGTGCGCCTACAGCATTCTCACCAACTACGTCGCTACCGCGCGCTATCGCGCCTTCCTGCCCTGTCCTATGGTGGTGAGGGGTCCGAGCGGCGGCTACGTCCGGGGGGGACCGTTTCATTCGCAGAATCCGGAGGCCGCCTTCTTCCATACCCCGGGACTCAAGATCGTGTACCCGGCGACCGCGAGTGATGCCAAGGGTCTGCTCAAGGCAGCGATCCGAGACAACGATTGCGTGCTGTTTTTCGAGCACAAATATCTGTATCGCCGCATCAAGGAAGAGCTGCCCCGGGGTGATCACGTCGTGCCCATTGGGAAGGCTCGGCTGGCGCGTGAAGGCACGGATCTGTCGATCGTCACCTACGCCGCGACGGTGTGGAAGGCGCTGGAGGCAGCGGAACAGTTGGAGCGAGAAGACGGGCTCTCGGTCGAGGTACTCGACCTGCGTTCGCTCCTGCCAATGGACGACGAGGCCATCATGGCCACTGTCCGGAAGACCAACCGCGTCTTGCTGGTACATGAGGACACCGTGACGGGGGGCATCGCGGGCGAAATTGCGGCCCGGATCAACGAGATGGCGTTCGAGTGGCTCGACGCGCCGATTCGGCGGGTTGCGGCGCATGACGTGCCGCTGCCCTATGCGCCACAATTGGAAGACTTCGTTCTGCCGCAGACAGCGGATATCGTACGAGCTGCTCGGTGGGTGGCGAGGTATTAAGGGCTGCCTTTCGGCGCTAGGCGGGCAGTCTGTGGTCTTGGGTCTTTGGTCTTGAGTGTTCGAGTTATAGGGCTTCGGGACTACCAGGCCGATGATCAACGACCAAAGACCAACGACCAAAGACAGGCAGTATTGAGAGGATCTCAGAATGTCCAAGATCGATGTCATCATGCCCCAAATGGGAGAGTCGATCGCCGAGGGCACGCTCTCCCGCTGGATCAAGAAAATCGGCGACCCGGTGAAACGCGACGAGCCGATCTTCGAGATCTCGACCGACAAGGTTGACGCCGAGATCCCGTCTCCCGCCGCCGGGGTGCTCGCCGAGATCCTGGTGCAGGAGGGCCAGACCGTCGCGGTGCAGACGGTCGTTGCCAAGATCGAGAGCGATGCCGGCGCGGTCGCGACGGCGCCGGAAAAGCCCGCGCCACCGGCACCGCAGCCGCCAGCCACCCCCGTGGCAAGCAAGCCCACGACGCCGGCTCAACCATCGCCGGCCCCACCGCCGCCTCCGCCACCGGCGCCGCCAGCGGCCTCCAGACCTGCGGCGTCCGCTGCAGCGGCCCCCGCTCCAGCACCAGCTGCGAGTAAGCCCGCGACCGAGGCCGGGGGCTCTACCCGCCAGGCGGATGGGAACGGTGGCGGCGAATCGGCTGAGGAGCGGTTGCGCCGCCGGTCCACTCCGCTGGTTCGCAAGATGGCGGCGGAGCACAATCTCGATATCAGCGCCATCCCGGGCAGCGGCCTCGCCGGACGAGTCACCAAGAATGACATCCTCGGCTATCTCGAGCAGGGCGCCCCTGCTCCCGCTTCCGCCGGCGTAGCGGCGCCCGCCGCGCCCCGGACAGCAGCCGCGCCTGCGGCCGCGCCGTCGCTGGCTCCTGCCGCCTCGGTTCCCGCCGGTCCCTCAGGCGTTGAGCCCTGGCCCGGCGATCGGGTCGAGCCGTGGTCCCGGATTCGCAAGCTCACCGCCGAGCACATGGTGATGTCTCGGCGGGTATCGCCCCACGTCAACACCGTCTTCGAGATCGACTACACCCGAGTGTCGCAGCTTCGCGCCAAGAAAAAGAAGGAGTACGCCGATCGCGGGGTGAACCTGACGTACCTGGCGTTCATCGCGAAGGCGGTGGCCGACGGGCTCCGGGCGCACCCGGTGGTCAATGCCGCCGTCTCCGGCGAGAGCACCATTCTTCGGCGCGACATCAACCTGGGCATCGCCGTTGCGCTCGACTGGGGACTCATCGTCCCCGTCATCAAACACGCGGACGAGCTTTCGCTGATCGGCCTGGCCCGGGCGATCAACGATCTCGGCGAGCGAGCCCGGACCAAGAAGCTGAGTCCGGATGAGGTGCAGAAGGGGACCTTCACGATCACCAATCCGGGCGTGTTCGGATCGGTCATCGGTACGCCGATCATCAATCAGCCCCAGGCGGCGATTCTCTGCGTCGGCTCCATCGAGAAGCAACCCGCGGTGATCACGGTGGACGGCACCGACATGCTGGCAATCCGGCTCAAGGGAATGCTGTCGCTCGCATTCGACCACAGGATCGTCGATGGTGCGGATGCCGACCGATTCATGGCCGACGTCAAGAAGTTGCTGCAGGAGTTCCCGGAGGGCGCGGTGTAAGATGCCCCGCGCGCTCACAGTGTCCCGGGTGCGCGTGCGGCAAGGGTCGGAGCGGGAATACCTTGACGCCATCGGGGAGCTTACCGCGCTGGCCGAAGCGCGCGGATGGCACCTGTGGCTGTTCCGCAGCCCGTCCGATCCGGAGCTCTTCCTCGAGTGCAGCGAGAGTCGCAGTCGCGAAAGTCACCGGATCCGGGCGGAACGGCCCGAGGATGAGCAAAGGCTGGAAGATCGCATCCGCGCGGTTGCGGCCTACGAGCCCGGCGCGTGGGAGGTGTGGATGGAAGTGAACACCGCAGTGAGAAGCAAGAAGTGAGAAGTGAGAAGTGAGAAGTAGGAAGGGGCGGCTATGCTTGCGTTGACCGCGCCGTTCGCGCCGGCGTTGCCCCCGCGACCGAGCCTTCAGGAGCGGCTTGCCGCGACTCGGCGCGAGGAAGTCCTTTAGGGCCGTTCCGCGCTTCTTACTTCTTACTTCTTACTTCTCACTTCTCACTCAATGACTGAGGTCTTATGCCGAGACGAACGATTGAGGTCGACGGCGAGCAGTGGGAAGTTGACGTCAGCGGGCGCAACACCCAGTACGTCAAGGACGAGTTCGGGGTAATCTTTACCCGCGGTACCGGGCCCAACCAGGAGCGGCGGCTGGCGCGCTACTCGCCCTTGGGAGCGAAGAGCCGTGAGCTCTCGCTGGCCGAATTGAGTGACCGCGAGCTCGAGGAGTTGCTGGCCCACTCGCAGCCTTCCTGGACCGCGCCCGAAACGGGATACCACCGCTGACACCGCCTGGCCAGGCGCCCCCGATTGGCGCCACAGTCGACTTACATGTGCATTCCACCGCCTCCGATGGCAGTCTTCCGCCGGAAGCGGTCGTGGAGCGCGCCCGCGCTGCCGGCTTGGGCGCCATCGCGCTGACCGATCACGACACCCTCGCCGGCGTTCCCGCCGCAATTGCCGCTGGCGAGCGGCTCGGCTTGCGGGTGGTGGGCGGCTGTGAGTTCTCCGCGGCAGCACCCTGGGGTGAGATGCACGTGCTTGGGTACTTTCTGTCGCCCGACGCGAGCGTCCTGGACACGTTCCTGGAGCGTCGTCGCGCCGATCGGGTCCGACGAGGCCGGGAAATGGTCGAACGCCTGCGGCGCCTCGGGATGAGCCTGGTCTTCGAGGACGTGCTGCGCGAGGCCCAAGGAGGTGCGGTGGGCCGTCCCCACGTGGCTCGGGCCTTGGTGAGGCATGGTGGGGCAGCCGACATGAGCGAGGCGTTCGATCGCTACCTCGGGCGCGGGCGGCCTGCGTTCGTGGAGAAGATTCTGCCCGAGTTCCGGGAGATCGCGGAGGTGGTGCACAGCGTGCACGGGCTGGTATCAGTCGCCCACCTCAAAGAACGGGCGACACGGGTGTTTCTCGAGCGGCTGCAGCGCGAGGGCCTCGATGCTGTGGAGACCCGGCACCCCGGCCACGATCCTGAGCTGCGGTCCAGGCTCACCGATCTTGCGCTGCGACTGGGCTTGCTCCGCACCGGTGGCAGCGACTGGCACGGCGATCCCGAGCCGGGAGAAACCCATGGCGCACTAGGATCGCAGGAGGTTCCGCTCGAGTGGTTAGAGCGGCTGGACGAACTCCGGACCCGGTCAGCGACCGCCAGCATGTTATGAGCGAACTCCTACCCGCGGGATCTTCCGCGCCCGACTTCACCGCCCGGGCTTCCGACGGCGAGACCTACCGGCTCAGCCTCCTCCTCGCTGACACCCGGGTCCTGCTGATCTTCTATCCCGGTAACAACACCCCTGGCTGAAACCGGCAACTCTCCGCCGTGCGCGACGAGATGAGCCAGTACGAGGAATACGACATCCGACCGTTCGGGGTGAATCCCGCCTCGGTCGAGGGCCATGCTGCCTACGCCGCCAGGTTGCGGCTTCCCTTTCCGCTACTCTCAGACCGTGACCTCTCCATCGCGGAGGCATATGGAGCGCTCCGACCGGACAGCCGCAAGATCGCGCGGTCGGTCTGTCTCATCGACTACGATGGGACGATACTTTTCAGCCAAGCCGGCGCGCCCGGCGCCGACCTCGTCCTCGAGCCGCTGAGGTCGCCATGACGGTCTCTTCCACCTCCGATTTCCAGGGCAAGGTCGTGCTGGTCACCGGCGTCGGCCGCGCCGGCCAGATCGGCAATGCCGTCGCGCTGGCGTTTGGTAAGGCGGGAGCCAAGATCGTAGCCTGCGATCTGAACGCCGTTGGTGTAGCGGAGCGGGTGCGAGAGTTCGCCGCCGCGGGCGTGGATGCGCGGCCCTGCGCCGGCGACCTGACCCAGCCCGATATCGCGGCGCTCGCGGTGGAGATCGCCCTCAAGCACTTCGGTCGCCTGGATGTGGTGGTAAACGTTGCGGGTGGACTCACTACCTATGGCCCGTTGGAGCAGCTCACCGTAGAAGCGTTCGATCGCGAGCTCGCCATCAATCTCAAAACCGCGGTCCTGGTGTCGCGTGCGGCTATCCCGGCGCTGGCCAAGAGTCATGGGTGCATCGTGAACTTTGCCTCCATCGCCTACTTCCAGCCGCAGAGTCCCATGGCCGCCTATTCGGCCGCCAAGGCGGCGGTCGCCGGATTCACCCAGAGTCTCGCGCTCGAGCTGCAGGATCGGAACATCAGGGTGAACGCCGTCGCGCCGGGCATGGTCCGCACCAGCGACAACGTGGCCTCCGCCGGTGAGGCCGCGGCTTATGTCGAGCTCGAAGACATCACCCGAGGCGTCATGTCGCTCGCCAGCCCCTCGGCCCCTTCCCTTACTGGTCACATTCTTCCGATCGCGCCCGCCGGCTCCGGCAGCGTCTGATGGTGCTTCAGGGCCGGGTGGCGTTGGTTACCGGAGCAGGGCGCCGGCTCGGCCGCGCGCTGGCACAAGCGCTCGCGACTCGTGGCATGGCGGTCGGGTTGCACTACCATGCCTCGTCGGAGGGCGCCGAAGAGCTGCGGGATGAGATCCGCCGCGGGGGCGGTCGGGCCGCTTGCTTCCCTGGCGATCTCCGCGATCCTGCTGTCGCCCAAGGGCTCGCTCCTCAGGTGGTGGCTGAGTTCGGCCAGCTGGATGTGCTGGTCAATTCGGCCGCGGTGATGCACCGGCTCCGCTTCGAGGAGACCACGCCCCAACAGTGGGACGACATTCTGAATCTCAATCTCCGCTCGGTCTTCTTCTGCACCCAGGGTGCCGCCGAGGCGTTGCGGCGCGCACGGGGCAGAGTGGTGAACCTCGCCGACCTGGCCGGCTTGGAGCCGTGGCCTGGATTCGCCGTACACTCGGTGAGTAAGGCCGGTGTAGTCATGCTGACCCGCGTGCTGGCGCGCTCCCTCGCGCCCGAAGTCACCGTCAATGCCATCGCTCCCGGCGCGGTTCTGGTCCCCGAAGATTATGATGCGGAAGAGCGGAAGCGCCTGGCTCGCGCGGCGCCGTTGGGGCGCTTGGGCCATCCGGACGACGTGGTGGCCGCGCTCCTCTACCTTCTGGAGGGTGGCGATTTCGTCACTGGAGAGGTCCTCGTCGTCGATGGTGGACGCCTGCTTCGATAGAGTGGAGCTGCGGGATGTCGTGATCGTGGGCGGAGGGTGCTACGGCACCTTCTACGCGAGCCAACTGGCCCGCGCGCGCGACCGGGGCAAGGCCGCGTACCACCGCCTGCTCGTTGTGGATCGCGACCCAGCCTGTCGCTTCGCTCGAGAAATCGGTGTGGCCGCGGATAGAGAGCTGGTGACCGAAGACTGGGACGCGTTCTTCGATCACTATCTCGCTGAGGCCGCCCCTTCCGGACGGGTCCCGGACGCGATCGTTCCCTCGCCCTTCATGCCGCACCTCATGTACCAATGGCTGGTCCGTCGGGCTTCCGCACGATGGCCCGGCCGGTCGATCGAGTCTCGCCCGGTGCCCATCGGCCCAGGCACTCCGTATGATGTACTCGCTCCCGACGGAACTCGATACGTTTCCTATGCCGACTGGCTCTGTCCCACACATTGCATCGAGCCCGCGATCTGTCCCATCACCCGCGCTCCCCGCACCTGGGAGATGTCTGAGGCTCTGGAACGCATGGTCAGCCGGCTCGGCGCGGCTCATCCGACAGTGGGTCCGGTTCTCCTGGTCTGCCGGCATCGGGTGTTCGGGGTGGGGATGTTCAACGTGGATGAGGTACTCGCGGGCGATGATCGAGTGGCCGAAGCGGGAGCTGCTCACGAATCGGTGGATATTCTGGTTGGGACCGTGTCCTCCTGTCACGGCGCAACCAGCCTGCTCCGTCTCGGGCCGATGAGTCCGATCCGTGGGAGCGTCATTGGTCGTTAGTCGTTGGCCAACGACTAAGAGACCAGCGACCGAACCTGGCGGAACCCCAGTGTGTTCTATATTTGACGCAATCTTACCAGGGGAAATAGATGAACCGGGTGCAGGAATTCGATCTCATTATCGTCGGGGCCGGCCCAGCTGGTCTCTGCGCGGCGCTCTACGCCGGGCGAGGCATGCTGAAGGCTGTCGTGCTCGAGCGCGGCCTCGCCGGGGGCGAGCTGCTCAATACCGAATGGATCGATGACTATCCCGGGTTCGAACATGTGCTGGGCCGGGAACTGTCTCAAAAAATGGAACAGCACGCGCTCAAGTTCGGCGCCGACATTCGCCGGGAGACGGTAGAGTCGATCGTGCGGCGAAGCGATGGGATCTTCGAGGTCTGGACCGCTGATGGGAACCAGTATGAGGCGCCGGCGGTGATCCTGACCGCCGGAGGCACGCCCACCAAGCTGGACGTTCCCGGTGAGGGCGAATTCGCCGGCCGTGGTGTGTCCTACTGCGCGGTCTGCGACGGCGCCTTCTTCAAGGGCGAGACCATCGCCGTCGTGGGCGGTGGCGATGCCGCGGTGGAAGAGGCGGACTACCTGACCCGATACGCGGCCAAGGTCTACGTGATTCACCGCCGGGATCAGTTCCGTGCATCCCGGATCCTGCAGGAGCGGCTCTTCGGCAATCCCAAGATCGAGGTGCTCTGGAACAAGCGGGTACGGGAGCTGCTGGGTGGGCTGCCCGGACTCACGTCGCTGGAGCTGGAGGACACCGTGACGGGCGAGCCATCATCGCTCGCGGTGACCGGCTGCTTCATCTTCATCGGGTTCCGGCCCAACACCGGCCTGGTGAAGCAACACTTCGCTCACGATGCCAGTGGCTACATGGTGACCGACGACCGGATGATGACTTCGATTCCGGGACTCTTCGCTGCCGGCGACGTCCGAGTGCAGCTCACCCGTCAGATCACTACAGCAGTAGGTGACGCCACCACCGCCGCGATCGCGGTGGAGAAATACCTCGCCGAACGGCGCAACCGGCTCGACGCCAAGGCCCAGGTCGGTGTCTGAGCTCGAGGTGGTTGCGCTGCCCAACGGGCAGCTCGCCGAGAACTGTTACCTCGTGGCCGATCGTCGTACTCGGGAGGCGGTGATCATCGATCCGGGCGAGGAAGCCTCGATGTTTCTCGCCGAGCTCGACACCCGGGCCTGGACCCTCCGCGCCATCTGGCTGACCCACGCGCACGTCGATCACATCATGGGCGTGGGCGCCGTCCGCCGCGCCACGGGCGCCCCCATTCACCTACACCCGCTCGACCGCCCGATCTATGACGCGCTCCCGCAATTTGGGGCCTGGTTGGGCCGGGAGATCGAGCCGCCGCCTCCACCCGACGCAGAGCTGGCTCCCGGGACGAGCCTTCGCGTTGGCGGATTCCACTTCGAGGTGCGGTTCACACCGGGTCATTCGCCCGGGAGCGTCAGCTTCGTCGGCAACGGCATGATCTTCGGAGGCGATGTGCTCTTCAACGGGTCGATCGGCCGGACCGATCTCCCGGGCGGGTCCTATGCCACGCTCATGTCGACTATCCAAACCCAGTTCCTCTCGCTGCCGGACTCCACCGTCGTGCGCAGCGGCCACGGGCCCAAGACGACCATTGGGGTGGAACGACTTACCAATCCCTTCCTGACCGGGGTATATCGCCTTGACTAGCGAGGAGCCCGGCCAGGAGCAATCGCCGCCCATCGGCTGGGCGCCCGCGAAGGGGTCACCCCCGACCTGCAATCGCTGCGGCTTCGAGGTGCCCAGCCGGGCGTGGGGCTGCAAGAATCCCTGTCCCAACTGCGGCACGATGTACCCGCTGGGTGACTGTTCTGACTGAGCACGCGGCGGGCACCGTTCTCGATCATGAGCCCGGAGCGCCGGCCGGTCCTCGCGCACGGCTCGACATCAGCCGCACCGTCCTCCCTCCTCGCCTGCGGCCCGAAGCTGAGCTCGGCGTCCTCGACATTTCGGAATTCTTTGGAGAGACCACCGGCGGTGTCCGCACCTATCTCCTTCAGAAGGCGCGCTATGTTCAGCGCCATCCGTCACTGCGGCAGGTGCTGGTCCTTCCCGGCGCCCGCGACTCGATCCAGGAGGCCGGCGGAGTCCGCTGCTATCGACTGCACGGCCCATCGGTGCCGAGTCAGAAGCCGTACCGCTTCATGCTTGCAACTCGGTCCACCAGCCGGATTGTGGCCCACGAGCGACCTGATCTGATCGAGGTGGGGAGTGCCTGGTGCGCGCCGTGGCTGGTGCATTTGGCTACCCGCAGCATCGACCTCCCCGCGGTGTGGTTCTATCACAGCAACTTCCCCCGAGTCATCGCCCCCTGGCCGGCGTCGGCTGGGGCCCTGCGTCGCGCCGCCAGCGAATTCGCCTGGAGCTACGTGCGCCGGCTCGGTCGAATGGTGCGGGCGACGCTGGCGCCGTCCGCCTTTGTTGCCGGCGAGCTGGAACGTGCTGGCGTGGAGCGGGTGACCCGGGTCTCCCTTGGTGTCGACCTGGACCGCTTTCACCCCGGCCGCCGCGCATCGGCGTGGGAGACGCGGAAGGAGTTCGGCCTCCCCGACGGTCGGCTGGCCATCTTCGTCGGCCGGCTCGCCGCGGAGAAGGAGCTGGACCTGCTGCTCGCAGCCTGGCCCGAGGTGGAACAACGCACCGGGCTCCGGCTGGTCATTGTGGGTGATGGCCCCGCCCGACGACGCTTGCAAGCGCTCCCCGGGAGCGATCACCACCGCTGGCTGCCCTTTGAGCGCGATCGCGAGCGACTCGCCGATCTCCTGGCGGCTGTGGATCTCTACGTCGCGCCATGCTCGATCGAAACCTTCGGACTCTCCGCGCTCGAGGCGCTTGCCTGCGGCACTCCTATCCTCTCGGCGGACCGTGGCGGAGTTGCGGAGACCGTCGCGCGTTCCGGAGCAGGAGCCGTGTTCGCGTCAGGTGAGCGGGAGGCTCTCGTCAGCGCGGCGGATGGGCTTCTGGGGCAGAATCTGCTGCTGCTGGGACAGCGAGGGCGATCGTACGCTGAGACTCATCACGGATGGGATCGAGTTCTCACCCAACTCTTCGATGTCTACCGCTCGATGCTCGGCGTGTGAGCCTGGTCGTCTCGATCCATGACGTCACCCCGGCGCACGCGCCGGAGGTAGCGCGGCTCTGGGGTATCTGTGCCGCTCGACGGGTCACTCCCGCGCTTCTGGTCGTGCCCAATTGGCATGGTCGTTGGCCGCTGCACGAGCATCCCGAGTTCGTCAGCTGGCTTCTTGCGCGCGCAACCGAAGGCGCGGAGATCGTCCTGCATGGCGAGCGTCACGATGAGATGGGGCTTCCCCGACGGCTAGGCGACGCCTTTCGCGCCTTCGGCCGCACCGCCGCGGAGGGAGAGTTTCTGACCCTGGACGAGGCCGGGGCGAAGGAGCGGATCCAGCGGGGACTCAGGGTCCTGCGAGAG
The DNA here is from genome assembly GCA_044867445.1 of Gemmatimonadales bacterium. Classification (GTDB taxonomy): domain Bacteria; phylum Gemmatimonadota; class Gemmatimonadetes; order Gemmatimonadales; family GWC2-71-9; genus CAVVWJ01. Next base: position 8,490 of record JBIOUY010000183.1, on the reverse strand, counting down.
CTGGGCTTGCAGCCCATCGGGTTCGTCCCGCCCGGCTGGTTGGCCCGTGAAGGCTGCGATCGCGCGGTGTGCTCTTCGGGACTTCGATTCACCGAGGATCAGCATACGGTGCGGATCTTTCCCTCGGGTCGCCGCCTGGCCTCACCCGTGGTTCGCTGGAGCTCACGGAGCCCGGCGAGGGCTGTGGCTTCGGTCGCAGTGGCGGCCGGGCGGTGGCGATTGCAGCGACGCGCGGGCCTCCTGCGGATCGCGCTTCACCCTCAGGATCTGAGTCACCCCGCAACCGCCGATTCGCTGGTGCGGAGTCTCGATCGCTGGCTGAGTCTGCGTCGGACGACGACCTATGGCGTTCTCAGCGCCGTTGCCGGGTCGCATCCAACGCCGCCGCAGTAGCGATCCCGCGGATGTCTCTCCTCGAAGCCCATCTCCTCTGCCTCGCTCTGGTCGCTGTCGATTTCCTGGCGCGGTCCTGGCGTATCCAATGGATCATTCAAGGGCTAGGACACCGGATTTCGTTGTGGGACTCCTTTGTACTGAACGCCTTCGGCGATGCGGCTTGCGCCCTCACGCCGCTTCGGATTGGCGGGGAGCCGGCCCGGCTCGCCGGCCTGCTGCGGACCCGGGTCCCCGCCACCGCCGCATTCGTCGCGATCAGTCTCGAGGTGCTGGCCGCGTGGCCGGTCGTGATTGTCGCCGCCGGATGGCTGGCATGGGCCTATGCGCCCGAATGGTGGACAGCGGCTGGGCCGCGTCTCACCGCGGCGGCCGCGCGCGCCTGGCCCTGGATCGCGTTGGTGGCCGTGCTCAGTCTGGCCGCGTGGCGCTACGCTCGCCGAATTACTTCGCCAGCTGCGCGGCACCTGCGCCGGCCCGTGCGGCGGGCGTTGGTCTACTGGCGGCGAATGCCCCGCTGGCCGCTCGTCGCCAGCATCCCCCTGAGCTTACTCAACCTGGCGACCCGGGTCGCCATCCTTCCGGTGTTGGCGCTCACCCAGCCCAATATCCCGAGTCTGGGGCTGCTCGCCTTCGGCTCGTTCGCCTTGCTCTACAGTCAACTCCTGCTGCCCACCCCATCGGGCGCCGGTGCGGTGGAGCTCGGTTTTCTCGGTGGGGCAGCGGGTGACTACGGCGAAGCGGATGGCTGGTTGCTGCTGGTCTGGAGATTTTACACCAATGGTGTCGGCGTGCTCCTGGGGGTAATTCTCGCGGCCCACATCTACGGCTGGCCCGCGCTGCGCAAGCTAGCGGGGTGGTGGAGCAATCCCGACCAGCATCACGGTGCGCTCTAACGCCTCGGCGACTCCGTGAGGCACATCGGCAGGCGCCCAGACCACGGTGCCGGCGGCCACCTCCCGGGTCTCCTCACCCACGGTCATCCGAGCGCGCCCGGACACTAGGAGATAGAACTTGTCCGCTCCGGCGTGGGTGTGCGATCGCTGCGTCTGCCCCGGCTCGAAGCAGTTGAGGCCAACGAACAGTTGCCGACCAGCGAAGAGATCTGCCTTGGTGGCCTTCTCGGGGTTGAAAAGTGCCGCGTTCCCGATCTCCCTGAAGTACTGGCTCATGGGCTATGTGCCTCCGGGTGGACGGGTCGAGAGGCCCCCGCTACGATTCCAGCGCAGAGCGCCCGACGCCAGAACTTCAACCGAGAGTGAACCATGACCAGCCCCCGCATCGAACGCGATCCTCTCGGTGAGAAGGCGGTGCCGGCCACGGCGCTGTATGGCATCCAAACGCTCCGAGCCGCTGAGAATTTTCCGATATCAGGGTTGCGTGCCCTCCCCGCCTTCGTGGATGCGGTGATCTGGATCAAACGCTCGGCCGCGCTCACCCACAAGGAGACTGGCCGGCTGGAGCCGCGGCTGGCTGATGCGATCGTGCAGGCGGCCGACGAAGTGTTGGGTGGCCAACACCGGGATCAGTTCATCGTGGATGTGTACCAGGCCGGCGCAGGAACCAGCCACAACATGAACTGTAACGAGGTGCTCGCCAACCGGGCCAACGAGCTGCTTGGGCGGGAACGCGGTAGTTACCAGCCGGTGCATCCCAACGATCACGTGAACATGGCCCAGAGCACCAACGACGTGATCCCCACCGCCATGCGCCTGGCGACCCTGGCCACGCTCGCTCCCTTCCTGACAGGTCTCGATGCCCTCTCCCTGGCTCTTCTGGCCAAGGGTCGGGACTTCGACGGGATCGTGAAATCGGGCCGGACCCATCTGCAGGATGCCACCCCCATCCGTCTCGGCCAGGAGTTCACCGCCTACGGCCATACCGTCGAGCGGCATCGGGCAAAGCTGACGCAGGCGGCGGATTGGCTGCGGGACATGAACATCGGGGGAACTGCGGTAGGTACTGGCATCAATGCCGAACCGGAGTATCCCGATCTGATGATCAAGTACTTGCAGCAGGTGAGTGGCCTCCAGCTTCGGGTGGGAAGTGACCGGATTCAGCTGATGCAGTCCATGGGCGACATCGCGTCGCTGAGTGGAGCGTTCCGCGCGTACGTGCTCGACCTCAACCGGATCGCCAACGACATCCGGCTGCTCGCCTCCGGGCCACGGACCGGCCTGGCCGAGATCCTGCTTCCCCCAGTGCAGCCGGGGTCCAGCATCATGCCCGGCAAAGTGAATCCCTCGATCGCCGAGATGGTGAACCAGGTCTGCTTCCAGGCGCTCGGTCTCGACACTACCGTGGCGCTGGCGTCCGAGGCGGGCCAGCTCGAGCTCAACGTGATGATGCCGGTCATCGCCCATAACATCGTGTTTGGGCTGATCATCGTGGGGAATGCCAGCCGGGTGTTCGCCGAGCGCTGCGTGCAGGGGATCGAGGCGGACCAGGCTCAGTGTGCCTATTGGTTGGAACGCAGCCCCGCGCTGGTCACCGCGCTGGCGCCCAAGATCGGCTACGCCGAGGCGGCCAAGCTGGCCAAGGAGGCACTCGCGACCGGTCTCACAGTGAAGGAGCTGGTAATGAAAAAGGGACTGCTCGAAGGAGCCGAGCTCGAAGAGGTTCTCGATCTGCGAGCTATGACCGAGCCCGGCGTGCCGGGTGGGAAGGGTATCCCGGCGGGAGGCTGATGGCTGGCTCAGGCGGCTGGATGATCCGTTGCGCGACGAAGTGGGACCGGCTCGGGCTGTGCCGGACGCGAACCGTCACCTTCGACCGCCAGTTCGACGACCCGGAATGGAGGGCCGTCGGGATAGGCCCGCTGCAGGAGAAAAAGCGACACGTTGTAGACCGGAGTATCCCCCATCGTTCGTCCCGTCAGCGTTCCATGATGAGCATGGCCGTGAAACACCGCATCCACTGGATAGCGGGTGAGCGGCTCCTCCAGCCGGCTCGACCCTAGATAAGGATAGATCTCCAGCGGTTCGCCTTCGACAGTGCCCGCGATGGGAGAATAGTGCAGCAGCACCACCCGCCGATCATTGCGCAATTGATTCAGCGCGGTTTCCAGCTTTAGGGCCTCCTGCAGCGCCTCGTTCACGAAGGTCTTGATTGCCGGCTCTCCCCAGGGGCCCAGTGCCCGCCGGCCGAATCCGCCGCAGAACCCTTTTACGCCGGCGAAGCCGATACCGTGAATCTCGAAGCCATCGCCGTCCAGGACATGCACCCCCGCTTCGCTCAGAATGCTCTTGACCTCTGGGACCTTGCCGGCCTCGTAATCGTGATTGCCCAGCACCGCCACAACGGGGACTGCGGCGCTGGCGAGGATGCGGGCAAGCTGCCGGGCCTCGTCCGGCTCCCCCCGGTCGGTGAGGTCGCCGCAGAGGGCCAGCACGTCGGCCTGCTCGGCTACCTGGGCGAGGAGCGTAGGAAGGGGAGGTGAGTGCGCCAACCGCCCCAGGTGGATGTCCGCCACTGCGGCGACCCGTACTGTTCCCAATGTCTTCGGCATGCCACCAATCAACCCAGGCCCAGCAAGGTCAGCAGTGATCCCGGGCACAACTGCCCAGGGCCAGGGGGGCTATGATGGCTCTTCCACTTGAGGAGCCCTAGGATGGCGGCCTTCTCGCCGATACACTCGATGGTGGAAACCCCATCCCGTGCCTTCTATCGAGAAGCCATGGAGGTGCTGGCTCGCGCCGGCGTCCCCTTCCTGGTCGGCGGAACCTTTGCGTTCATCCACCAGTCCGGCATTGATCGTTCCACCAAGGACCTCGACATCTTCGTCCGCCCGGGTGACCTGCAGCGTCTCCTGGAAGCGTGTGCCAACGCGGGATACGAGGCCGATCTGGTCTATAGCCACTGGCTGGCCAAGATACGGTCGCGGGAAGCATTCGTTGACGTCATTTTCAATTCCGGGAACGGTCTTGCCCGGGTGGACGACGACTGGTTCGCGCACGCGCGGGTTCGCGAGGTCCTTGGCCTCGAGGTCCGGATCGCGCCAGCGGAGGAGACCATCTGGTCCAAGTCGTTCGTGATGGAACGGGAGCGCTTCGACGGGGCCGATATCGCCCATATCCTCCTCTACTACGGTGAAAAGCTGGACTGGAACCGCCTGCTCCAGCGATTCGGGCCACACTGGCGCGTCTTGCTGAGCCACCTGATCCTGTATGGGTTCATCTTCCCGTCGGCCCGGTCAAAGGTGCCGAGCTGGGTCATGGAGGAGCTGCTCCAGCGAGTCTCGGCGGAGCTCAGCGAGCCCGATGCGGAAGACCCGGTGTGCTATGGAACGCTGCTCTCCTGGTCGCAGTATCTGGGCGATGTGCTGGGCGGCAACTTTCGAGATGCCAGAATTCGGCCCTACGGAAACATGACCCCCGAGGAGGTAGCCCGCTGGACGTCGGCCGAGAAGCGGTAGATATTTCCCGGTCATGCGGGTCACCACCTGGACCGAGTACAGCCTGATCATCTCCCTCCACCTCGCCAAGCGGGGACGGACCGGGTCTGGTCCGGTCGCGGCCCGCGAGCTGGCGGACAGCGAGCGGCTCCCGGCTGATTATGTCGAGCAGATCCTGCTGCGGCTTCGGCGAGCCGGGCTGGTGGAAAGCGTGCGAGGCGCCAAGGGCGGGTATTACCTCGCCAAGGAACCCTCATTGATCTCAGTGCGAGACGTGATGACGGCATCGGAGCACCAGACCTTCGAGATCAACTGCGAGACCCATCCGGTTGACGCCGAGCGATGTAGCCCCGACGCTGGCTGTAGCATCCGGCCGGTGTGGCATGCTCTGCAGCAACGGGTGAACGACCTGTTGGCGAGCATCTCACTGGCCGACCTGATGAAGGAGGAGCTCCACGTGCAGGAGCTGGTCGGAATCTCCTCGGCGAGTTAGCGGCGGTAGCCCCCCGCTCACGACCCGACCCGACCGGTCGGGTTTTTTCGTTAGGGGGAGGAACATGACGGCAGTACGACGGCTTTCGACAGTTCGCGAACCGGCTCTCTGGGAGGCGGTAGGCAACACGCCACTCTTCCCCCTGGACTTCGCGGAGAGCCGGCGCGGGCGGCTTTGGCTGAAGGCTGAGTGGCTCAATCCCGGCGGGAGCGTCAAGGACCGGGCGGCGCGTGCCATCCTGCGCGACGCGTTGCGCCGGGGCGAGCTCCCCGGTAAAAGGCTGCTTGACGCCTCCAGTGGCAACACCGGAATCGCCTACGCTATGCTGGGGGCGGCGGCCGGAATCGGCGTGACGATTTGTCTTCCCGGCAATGCCAGTCCGGAACGGCGCGCCCTGCTCGAGATCTACGGCGCCGAGGTCATCCAGACCGACCGATTGGACGGGACCGAGGGGGCCGCACGGCGTGCCCAGGAGCTCGCCGCGGCGGAGCCGGAGCGCTACTTCTACGCCGATCAGTACTCCAACCTGGCGAACCCGCAAGCCCACCGCGAAACCACGGGCCCCGAGATCTGGACCCAGACTGGCGGCAAGTTGACCCACTTCGTGGCGGCGATGGGGACCACGGGAACCATGATGGGCACCGGGGGGTACTTGAAAGAGCGGAATCCGGAGATCACTCTCGTGGGAGTGCAGCCCGACTCGCCGTTCCACGGACTTGAGGGGCTCAAGCACCTGGCGACGACTGATCACCCACCGGCGCTCTATGACCCGACCGTGCCCGACGCGGTGGCCGAGATTCCGACCGAGGTTGCCGACCGCACTGCCCGGCGGTTGGTTCGGGAATCGGGTTACCTGGTGGGTTGGTCGGCTGGGGCAGCCGTGGCAGCGGCCCTGGACATCCTGGAGCGACAACCGGATGCTCAGGTGGTGGTGATCGGTTGCGATACTGGCTCGAGGTACTTGAGCGAGCCGCACCGGTGGGTCGAGCCATGACGCTCAAGCTGCCCGGCAGCATCGTCGAGGAAATCCGGCGCCAGGGGGAACTGGCCTACCCGGCCGAATGCTGTGGTGTGCTGGGCGGCCGAGTCGATGGCGCGAGCGCCAAGGAGGTGGTGAGTGCGACCCCAGCGCTCAACCGGCGCACCGATGACCCCCATCGCTATCTCATCGGGCCCGACGATCTGCGACGGTTCGAGGCCGAGCTGCGGGCGGAGGGGCTCGAGATCGTGGGATATTACCATTCTCATCCTGACCATCCGGCCGCTCCCTCGGCGTTCGATGCCGAGCATGCCTGGCCCTGGTACAGTTACCTGATCGTGCGGGTCGATCGTGGCCAGGCTGCCGACCTCGCCAGCTGGGTGCTGGACGACGAGGGACGGCTCATGCATTCGGAGTCACTCGAAGTACTCAGCGAGGTATGACATGTCGGTGACCGTTTCGATTCCCACTCCCCTGCGGAGCTTTACCGGCGGAAACGACGCCGTCGAGCTGGCCGGCAGCACCGTTGGCGAGGTGCTCGACGGGTTGCTCCGGACGCACGCTGGCCTCAAGCGCCATCTGGTGCAGGAGGACGGCCGCCTGCGCAATTTCGTCAACCTGTATCTCAACGACACCGATATCCGGCAGCTCCAGTCCACCCAGACTCAGGTGCACGAGGGCGACGTATTGACCATCGTGCCCAGCATCGCCGGTGGAAGTTCGGCTGTGGAGACGGCGTTGCCCAAGCTGTCCCACGCGGAGGTGCTCCGCTATTCCCGCCATCTGCTGCTGCCCGAGGTGGGCGTGGAAGGGCAACGTAAGCTCAAGGCGGCGCGGGTGCTCACCATCGGTGCCGGCGGGCTGGGCTCACCTCTTTCACTCTATCTTGCCGCAGCCGGCGTGGGCACCATCGGCATCGTCGACTTCGATGTGGTGGACCTCACCAACCTGCAGCGCCAGATCGTCCACGGCACGGCCACGCTGGGCACTCCCAAGCTGGAGTCGGCCAAGAGTCGGCTCACCGATCTCAATCCCAACGTCAACGTGGAGACCCACGAGGCGCGACTCACCTCGGAGAACGCCCTCGACATCATCCGGGAGTATGACATCGTCGTGGATGGGACCGACAACTTTCCCACCCGCTATCTGGTAAACGACGCCTGCGTGCTCCTGGGTAAGCCCAACGTGTACGGCAGCATCTTTCGCTTTGAGGGCCAGGCATCGCTGTTCTACGCCAAGGAAGGACCGTGCTATCGCTGCCTTTACTCGGAGCCGCCACCTCCGGGATTGGTGCCGAGCTGCGCCGAAGGCGGAGTGCTGGGCGTATTGCCCGGAATCATCGGGAGCATTCAGGCGCTGGAGACCATCAAATGGATCATCGGTGCCGGCGACCTGCTCATCGGACGGCTGGTCCTGTTTGACGCCCTGAGGCTGCGATTCCGCGAGCTCAAGCTCCGCAAGGATCCCGACTGCCCCATCTGCGGCAAGAACCCCACGATCCACGAGCTGATTGACTACGAGGCGTTTTGCGGCATCGGTGCCGAGCCCGACTACGCGGGGTTGGAGATCACCGCCGAGGAGTTGACCCGGGAGCGGGAGGAGAAGGGCAACGAGCTGGTCCTGATCGATGTTCGCGAGCCGCACGAGTGGGAGATCGCGCACATCGAGGGCGCCCGTCTCATCCCGCTGGGCCAGCTACCCGATCGGCTGGGCGAGTTGGATGGCCACGCGGAGATCGTCACCCACTGTCATCATGGCGCCCGATCGATGAAGGCCCTGGAGATTCTCAAGGGCGCCGGATTCGGGAAGGTCCGCAGCCTTGCGGGTGGGATCGATGCCTGGGCGGAGAGGATCGAGTCGGGGATGGCGAGGTACTAGCGCGGCTTCGCCGCGAGCCACGAGCCAACGGCTAACAGCTAACAGCTAACGGCTAACAGCTAACGGCTAACAGCTAACGGCTAACGGCTAACGGCTAACGGCTAACGGCTAACGGCTGTCGGTCACGGACCGGCACGGAATAGTGTAGCACGCTCAAGCGACCATCAGCTGTTAGCTGATAGCCGTTAGCTCAAGACCCCGCTGGCCAGAGGCCAGCGGGGTCTTGCTCATGCCGAAGGCGGGACTCGAACCCGCACGGGCTTGCGCCCACTGCGCCCTGAACGCAGCGCGTCTACCAGTTCCACCACTTCGGCGAAGCGGGCTAAGCTAGCGGCCTCGCAGGGTCGGGTCAAC
>JBIOUY010000182.1:0-22139 GCA_044867445.1 Gemmatimonadales bacterium | reverse complement strand
GGTGAGTCTGCTCTCCTGCACAGGCCCGCTTGACATCCCCTTGACCGGCGTAGCGCAGGTTGGTCTCAGCGCTCTCAGTGCCGCGGATGAGCGACGCTCGTTGGGCGCTTGCAGCTATAGCCCGCTAGTTCGTCAGAATCGAGGTGGAGTCCCATGCGTTCACGCACCTGTGACCCTGCAATGCCAACGTGGCGGGGCGCCCATCGCCCACGGCGAGTACAAATCACTCACCCTTCAGGCCCCGTAGCAGGGTCGAGGTCCGTCATACGGTGTACCGGCGACTACAGAGGCGCGCGAGTGGCGCTCGGCGTCCTAGCGGTAGCGTATCTCCTCGGCTGCGGAGAATCCCCCGACACGGACGGTGCTGCCAAACCAGGCACGCCGCTTCCCGAAGAGCAGAGTGATGGGCCGGTTCGTCTCTCCTACGTTTGCGGCAATCGATTCCTCATCACAAACGCGTATTCCGTTCCGGTCAGCGTCACCTATCGGATACTCGACTCCGAGGAAGACGGCGCGGCGGACCTCTCCGCGGCGCCGTCCGAAGACCCCGGGTTCAGCGAGCAATTGATCGAGACTCGCACTCGCGGCGCGGTGCAGCTCTTCCTCGATGGTAAGCTAGTTGCCTCCGGCGCCAACGAAGGCACGCCCTGCACACCGGCGACCCCGGCGCCGGCCATGCTCTCGGCGAGCACTGGTTCGGCCGGACAATGGAGCGCGCCGTTCCCTTGGCCCGTCGTTGCGGTGCATCTCAGCCTATTGCCGAGCGGGAAGGTGCTTTCCTGGGGCAACGCGGGCGTGCCGCAGGTCTGGGATCCCGCCACCGGCCTCTTCACCTCGATCCCGAGCCCGGTGCTCCTCTTCTGCGCCGGTCATTCGTTCCTGTCCGACGGCCGGCTCCTCGTGGCGGGTGGGCACATTACCTACAATCATGGGCTTCCCGACATCACGATCTTCGGGCCTGGGTCAACCTGGTCCAGTTCCACACCGATGCAGCGCGGTCGCTGGTACCCCACCACCACCACGATGGCCTATGGGCAAGTCGTCATCACGGCAGGCAAGGATCAGGACGCTGTGCAGGTGACGGTCCCCGAAGTGTGGACCACGAGCGGCATCAGGAGACTCACGACAGCGAGTCTCTCCTTGCCCTACTATCCCCGGGCATTTCTCGCCCCCAACGGCAAGCTGTACTACGCCGGTGAGACACAGACGACCCGCTATCTCGACATCGCTGGCTCCGGGAGCTGGAGCACGGGCCCGAGGCGTCTCTACGGTGCCCGCGACTACGGTGCCGCGGTAATGTACGCCCAAGGGCGGATCCTGTACGTCGGGGGCGGACATACCACGAACACCGCCGAGATCGTCGACCTGCGGCAATCGTCCCCAGTGTGGAAGTGGACCGGCTCGATGGCCTACCCGCGGCGGCATCACAACGCCGTCATTCTTCCCACGGGCCAGGTCTTGGTCGTTGGTGGGTTGAGCGGCACACTCTTCAACGACCTCTCGACCGCCGTGCATCCGGCCGAGATCTGGAGCCCCACCACCGGCGCCTGGACGACCCTTGCCAGCAACACCGTCAACCGAGGCTACCACTCGACCGCCATACTGCTTCCCGATGGGCGGGTGCTGCTCTCCGGAAGTGGTGACGGCGGCGGGGCGCCGAGTGAGCGCAACGCCGAGATTTTTTCCCCACCCTATCTCTTCGCCGGTGCCCGGCCGGCCATCGGCACCGCGCCGTCCACCGTCCGCTACAGCATAGCGTTCCGCGTGGATAGCCCGGACGCGCCCTCCATCGCCACGGTGAGTCTGATCCGTCTGGGCTCGACCACACACGCGTTCGACATGAACCAGCGCTTTCAGAGGCTGGCTTTCACCTCGGATGCGAGCGGCCTGAACGTGACAGCGCCCTCGGATCGCAACCGGACCCCGCCGGGGCACTACATGCTCTTCATCCTCAACACGAGCGGAGTGCCGTCGGTCGCGAAGATCGTCCAGGTCAAGTAGCGATGGGTCCGGTGCCGGTAGGGTGAACGTCGCGACCGCGGGCGCCGACGTGCTGCGGAAGGCGAAGGGCGGCCAATGGTCGGAGGCGGCGGGCCGGCTGGGTCGAGTCCATGCGCGGGTCATCCCAGGGAACACTCCAGTCCCTGCATAATCTGCGGGGCGGAGTTCGCGGGCCGGGCCGTGGGCCGGGCCGTCTCCGCTGTATTCTGCACGGACTTTGGGTAATTTTTCGGAGCACACCCTCCACCCCGATTTTTTCTTACGACATCTTGGCGCCGCCCTATGACCAGGCTTCTTGCAGAAGCCAGGGCCTTCTGGCGTTGAGGGGGTATCTGGGAGTGGGCTCGAGGCGGGCCGGCTGTGAAGCTGTTGTGAAGGTGTTGGGGAACGGGCGCGACTACTGTGGACTACTCGCCCACTTCATTTCCCCTCGGAGAATACGTCTGGAGCTATCCCGAGATGTCCTCCATTTCCGCCTGATTCGAACGTATACTTCCCGCGCTCCAGGCTCGCGCCAACTCACCCCGCTGAGGATCGATGTTCTATCACTGGCTGGCGCCACTCGGCAAGACCTACATCATCTTCAATCTTTTCAACTACATCAGTTTTCGAGCGGCGGGAGCGACGGTCACCGCGCTGATTCTTGCTTTTCTGGTCGGGCCTCCGGTGATCAACCGGCTGCGAGCCCGCAAGGTAGGCCAGGTCATCCGCGCGGAAGGGCCTGCCAGCCACCAATCCAAACGGGGTACGCCCACCATGGGTGGGCTCATCATCCTCCTCGCCACCGTGGTGCCGACCCTGCTTTGGGCGCCGCTCACCAATCGGTTCGTCGTGGTCGCGATGCTCTCGACCCTGTGGATGGGGTGCATCGGCTTTCTGGACGACTACCTCAAGATCGTGCAGGGAAAGTCACGCGGCCTGGTGGCCCGGTGGAAACTGGCGGGACAAGTCAGCTTCGGCCTCCTCCTCGGCCTGTTCCTCGTCTTCAACCCGGTCGTGCCCTACGATACCATCCCCGCCACAGCGACTACGCTGCCTTTCTTCAAGTATCTGGTAGTCAACTTCACGCCCTGGCTGTACGTGGTGTTCGTCACCCTCGTGATCACCGGGTCCAGCAACGCGGTGAATCTCACCGATGGACTGGATGGGTTGGCCACCGGTCTCGCGGGGATCGCCGCGGCGGCATTTGCCGGCTTCGCCTATCTCTTTGGGCGAGTCGACGCGACCAACTACCTCAACCTGTTCTACCTTCCCGGCGCGGGCGAACTTGCGGTGTTCTGCGCAGCCCTGATGGGCGCGACTGTCGGGTTCCTCTGGTTCAACGCCCACCCAGCGCAGGTCTTCATGGGGGATACCGGTAGCCTCGCGATCGGAGGCGCCCTGGGGACGGTCGGCATACTGCTCAAAGCGGAGTTCTTACTGCTTCTCATCGGCGGCGTGTTCGCGGCCGAGGCGATCTCGGTTCTGGTCCAGACCGGAACCTACAAGTGGCATAAGCGGACGCGGGGGCGGGAGTACGCCGATGCCCACCGGGTGTTTCGCATGGCTCCTCTCCATCATCACTTCGAAAAGCTGGGCTGGTACGAGACCACCGTGGTGACCCGGTTCTACATCCTGGGCCTCCTGTGCGCGCTGGTGGCCCTTTCCACCTTGAAGCTGCGATGACCGCCACCGCCAGCGTCGCGCTATTCGATCAGTGGCGAAAGACCGGCCAGGAGGTCGCAGTCGTTGGCCTGGGCAAGAGCGGCGTAGCGGCGACGCTACTCCTCCGGGATCACGCCATTCCGGTCTATGCCTCGGACAGCGGCTCGGGGGCCGCGCTGCAGGCCTCGTCCCAGTTGCTGACGGAAGCCGGCGCTCTGGTCCAACTCGGAGGGCACGACACCAACCGCGTGGCCAGGGCGGCTGCTGTGATCGTAGCCCCCGGTGTCCCACCCGACGTTGCTCCTTTGACGGCGGCTCGCGCGGCTGGTGTCGGGATCTACGCGGAGATCGATATCGGGTTCCTGGCGCTGCGGGGCAGCCGGTGCATCGGCATTACCGGCACCAACGGGAAGACCACAACCACGTCATTGATCGCGCACGTGCTCTTCGCGGCCGGGCTCCGGGCGGAGACCGCCGGGAATATCGGCCGGCCGCTTTCGGACGTGGCGCGGGCGGACGACCCCCCGGCCTGGCTCGCGCTGGAGCTCTCGTCGTTTCAGTTGCACGATGCTCCGCATCTGCGCCCGGCGGTCGGCGTCCTCACCAACCTCGCGCCCAACCACCTCGACCGATATCACACCATCGAGGAGTACTATGGCGACAAGGCGTTGCTGTTCCGTAACGCCGAGCCGGCGTCCGTCTGGGTAACCAATGCCGACGATGACGCAGTTCAGGCGATGATCGCGAAGGTACCCGGCAGCCATCTGCGATTCTCCATTCATGCGCGGGCTGATGGATGGTACGATCGTGCGAGCCAGCGGCTGATGCTGGGAAAGGACGTGGTGGTCTTGCCGCGGGCAGAGCTGCCGTTGCTGGGCGATCACAACGTGGCCAATGCCCTTGCCGCCGCCCTGGTCGCGGCGCGAGTCGGGTGCTCGACCGAGCAGATTGGGCAGGGTCTTCGGACGTTTCGTGCCATTCCTCATCGGGTAGAACCGATCCGTGAGGTGAACGGTGTGCTCTGGATCAACGATTCCAAGTCCACCAACATCACCTCGACCGAGGTGGCCGTGGCGGCGCTCGATCGCCCCTTCGTGCTACTGCTCGGCGGGCGGCACAAGGGCGAGCCCTACACTCGCCTGGCCGAGCGACTGCGGGACCGCTGTCGGGCGGTGGTCGCGTATGGGGAGGCCGGTCCGCTGATCCAGCGAGATCTCGCTCAGAGCCTGCCCGTGGTGATGGCGCTGACCTTTGACGAGGTATTGAACGAAGCGGCCCGGTTAGCCCGGCCCGGTGACGCGGTGCTGCTTTCACCCGCCTGCTCCAGCTACGACATGTTCAAGAACTATGAAGAGCGTGGCGATCGCTTTCGTGCGGCAGTCGAGGCGATGTGACGGAGAAGCGGTCGGTCCGCCACCCGGGCGAGCTTCGCTGGGAGACCCGGCTCCTGGCGGCCACGACTGCGGTGCTTCTGGTCTTCGGAATCGCCGCGACGTACGGCGCGGCGAGTCTGGTGACGATCCGGGGACAGAACATGGGGATCGGCTTCGCCGGGCGCCAACTCACCGGGGCGATGGTAGGCGGCATCCTGTTGCTCATCGCCTCACGTCAGGACTACTACCGTTGGCGCATTCTCGCGTGGCCCCTTCTGCTTCTGACTATCGGCCTCCTGCTGCTTCCCTTGCTACCCTTTACCCATGCAATCGCACCGTCAGTCAACGGAGCCCGGCGCTGGATCGATGTCGGGCCGATCAATTTCCAACCCTCGGAGCTTGCCCGGCTGGCGATTGTGATCTGGTGCGCAATGCTGGCCTCAAAGAAGGGCGCTCAGGTTCGTGAGTTCGGGAAGGGCGTCCTTCCGTTCGTGATCGTGCTCGGGTTGGTGTTTCTCCTCATCCTCCTCGAGCCCAACCTCTCGATGGCGACCCTGGTGGCCCTGCTCGGTGGGTTGGTGCTGTTTACCTCAGGCGCCAAGATCGGCCACTTTATCCTCCTCTCGGGGGTCGGCGCGATCCTGGTGTTTCATCAGATCCGAGATGCACAGTATCGCCTGGCTCGGGTGGTGACCTTCCTCAATCGCGGTGATGCGTCACCCGAGGCGTCATTTCAGATTCATCAATCGCTGGTAGGGTTCGGGTCTGGGGGGGTGTTCGGTACCGGGTTTGGCCAGGGGCAGCAGAAGTTGGGGTACCTCCCCTACGCCTACTCCGATTTCCTGTTCAGCACCATCGGAGAGGAGTGGGGATTTCTCGGGGTCAGCGTCGTCGTCATCTTGTTTGGGCTCTTCTGCTGGCTCGGGTTTCGCATCGCCAAGACCGCATCCGATCCGTTTGGACAGTACCTTGCCGTTGGCCTCACCTCGGCCATCGGGCTTACGGCATTCATGCACATGGCGGTGTCGCTGGGCCTGATGCCGACAACCGGCCTCACCTTGCCGTTCATGTCGTATGGACGCTCCAGCCAGGTCATCTCGCTGCTCGGGACAGGAATACTGATCAACATCGGGCGGGAGCGGGGTCGGCCCACGCATATGGCGAAGGCCAAGAAGGGGAGAGGTGACAGGTGAGAGGTGACAGGTGACAGGTGACAGGTGACCAGCGTGAAGGGTGAAAAGTGAAAAGTGAAGGGGCCAGGCGTCCCCTTTCACCTGTCACCTCTCACGTTTCACTGGAAGGGCGGGGAGTATGGAGGTAGGCAGGCGGACCGTCCTGATTGCGGGTGGGGGAACTGGCGGCCATCTCATGCCCGCGCTGGCGATCGCCAGTGCCCTGGCGGAGCGAGCCCCGCAGCTCGAGCCGGTCCTGATCGGAGCAGTGCGGGGGGTCGAGGCCCAGCTCCTCCCCACCCGCGACTTCCGCTTTCACCTTCTGCCGTCCGAGCCGATTTACCGCCGTACCTGGTGGAAAAATATCCGGTGGCCGCTGATCGCGGGTCGACTGCTGCGGTGGGTGGAACGAGTGTTTCAGGAGGAGCAGCCGGTCGCAGTTCTGGGCACCGGAGGGTATGCCTCGGGGCCGGTGGTCTGGTGGGGCACTCGCCGGGGAGTGCCAACCGCGATTCAGGAGCAGAACGCCTATCCCGGGCTCGCCACCCGGTGGCTGAGCCGACGAGTACGCCACGTGTACCTCGGTTTGCCCGAGGCGCGGCGACTCCTCCGATTCGGTCCTCACACTCAGGTGTTTGACACTGGGAATCCGATTACCCCGCCCACGCCGGAACGCCGGGATGGCGCCCGAGCTCTCTTCGATCTCGAGACAGGGAAGCCGGTGGTCCTGATTACCGGGGGCAGCCAGGGCGCGCGAGCGATCAATCAGGCGGTAGCAGGATGGTTGGACCTCGGCGGTCCCAGGAACGCAGCCCTGATCTGGGTCACGGGGAAGGGAACGTTCGCCGAGTTCACCCACTATCACCGACCTCCCGCAGTGAGAGTGATCGACTTTCTGGATCCGATGGCTGACGGATACTCGGTGGCCGACCTGGTAATCTCCCGTGCGGGGATGATCACAGTCGCGGAGCTCTGCGCGTGGGGACTCGCCAGCATCCTGATCCCGCTGCCCACTGCGGCCGCGGATCACCAGAGCCACAATGCCAAGGTACTGGCGGACGCAGGAGCGAGTCTGCTGCTGAGCCAGGCGGACTTGACACCGGCCCGATTAGGAGAGGAGGTGGATCGCCTGCTCAGCGATGCCGGGAGTCGAAGTGAGATGGCTCGGCGAGCGCTCAGTCGCGGGAAGCCTCAGGCCGGAGCCGACATTGTGTCGAATTTATTGACGCTGGTCGCGTAGCTCGCGCACTTTGAGAACTCGCAGCTACTACTTACATTAGCTCATCCGCCATGGACCTGTTCAACCCCACCGATCGGCGCCCCGTTCATTTCGTAGGAATCGGCGGGGCCGGTATGAGTGCACTTGCGCTGATCGCGTGCCGCCGGGGTGTGGTGGTGAGTGGCTGCGACGCGGACCCCTCAGGTGCCGCTGACCTTGCCGCAATGGGTGTTGTCGTCTCACAGGGCCACGATCCCGTCCACGTTGAGGGTGTCCGCGCTCTTGTGGTCACGGCGGCGGTTCCTGCCAGTCATCCGGAATTGGAGCGGGCCCGTGCTCTGGGCATCCCGGTGGTCCCCCGGAAAGAAGCCCTCGCCGCGCTGGTGAAGGGTGCTCAATCGGTGGCGGTGGCCGGAACCCATGGCAAGACCACCACCACGGTCATGACGACCGAAGCACTGAGCGCGGCAGGCTTCGCCCCGACGGGTATCGCCGGCGGTCGGGTGAGCGAGTGGGGCGGTAATGCGCGCGTGGCCGGGGATGATCTCTTCGTGGTCGAGGCGGATGAGTTCGATAAGGCTTTCCTTACGCTCCACCCGACCGTAGCCATCGTGAACAATGTCGAGCCGGATCACCTGGAGTGCTACGGTTCGCTCGCGGCATTGGAAGACGCCTTTGTTGAATTCGCGGCCCGTGCCCCGACCGCGGTAGTCAGTGCCGATGATCCTGGTGCCCGGCAAGTCGGAGCCCGCGTCGGTCCCACAGTTCGTCGATTCGGGTTTGCCGACGATGCCGACATCCGCATCACGGAGGTGGTCCAGCGGGCCGACCGGACGGATGCGCGGGTGATTTGGCGCAACGCCGGTCCGCTGGACGTGCGGCTCCGGGTCCCGGGGGTCCACAATCTTCGCAACGCCGTGGCGGCGCTCGCCGCGGTCGAGGCGCTCGGTGGAGCGTTGGAGCCGGCGGCCGCGGCGCTGGCCCAATTTCACGGTGTGGGTCGCCGGTTCGAGCGGCTGGGTGAGCACGGAGGAGTCGAGGTGGTCGACGACTATGCTCATCATCCGTCCGAGCTCAGCGCGACTCTAGCTGCCGCGCGGCAGGCATTTCCCGGGCGGCGGATCGTGGCGGTGTTCCAACCTCATCTGTACTCCCGGACGCAAGCCCATGGAGTAGCCATGGGGCGTGCGCTTGCGGCAGCCGACCTGGTGATCGTGACCGAGATCTATCCGGCCAGAGAGCGGCCCATCGCCGGGGTCAGCGGTCGTCAAGTCGCGCAGGCGGCTGAGCAGGCCGGCGCCGACACGTACTTCGAGCCCACCCGCGCCCAGGTCGGCCGCCGGGTGTTCGAAGCTCTGCAACCTGGCGATGTAGTCCTCACGCTCGGGGCTGGCGACATCACCCGGGTGGCTCCCGAGCTGGTTCGGTGGCTGAGCGCCGCCTGACGGACGGCGCACCTCGCCGATCCCCTCTTCGGCGTGGCTGGTTGGCCCTGTCGGTACTCACACTCGCACTCCTCGTTTGGTTGGGTCTGCCCTCGGTATTACGACGGCTCGACTTTTTCCGGGTCAGGCGGGTGGAGATCGCCGGATTGCAGTATCTTGATCCGACGAAAGTGATGGGCGCGCTGAGGCTCTCACCTCGCGCGAGCGTCTTCGACGATGCCGAGCCGCTGATCCGGCGACTCCGGGCGCTGCCTGGGGTCATCAGTGCCGACATCAGCTACCGGGTGCCGGGCACACTCCAGCTCAAGCTGCGCGAGGCGGTTCCCGTTGCCTTGACGCCCCGGGGCGATCGCTTGGCCCTGGTCGACGCGGGTGGAAGAGTGCTCCCGTTCGACCCGTTGGGCTCGGTGCCGGATTTGCCGTTGCTCATCGGCGGCGGAGGGTTGGTCGCCGGTGCGCTCGCCCGGGTTCATGACTACAATCCGGAATTCTTCGCCCGAGTGGATGCTGCTTGGCGGGTCGGAGCCGATGTCGTGCTCGAGGTCGCAGGACGGTGGTTCTGGTTCGACGCGCAGCCAACGGCGGAGGATATCCGAGCGGTGACGGCAGTAGAGCAGGCTCTCGCCCGAAGGGGGCGCCCATTCGAGGAACTCGACGGACGGTTCGCCGGTCAGGTGATCGTCCGATGGTCGCGGGCATGAGTGCCCAGCCCCAACGGCTGGTGGCCGGGCTCGATCTGGGCTCGACCAAGGTGGTTGCCGTGATCGCCGAAGTCACCGGTGACGCCCGGGACCCGGGCGCCAGGATTCTGGGCCTCGGGGTCGAGCGGAGCAACGGCATCAGACGTGGAGTTGTGCGCGATATCGAGGAGACGACGCGGGCCATCGACAAGGCGATGAAGAGCGCCCAACGAATGGCCGGTGTCGAGGTGGGATCGGCCTACTGCGGCATTGCAGGCGAGCACGTCGCCGGCCGGAGCTCTCATGGGATGGTTTCGGTAACGGGCGACGAGATCCGCACCAGCGACGTCGCCCGAGTCAACGACATGGCGAGCAACATCAGTTTCGGGCGGGATCACGAACTGCTGCACGCCATACCCCAGGACTATCTGATCGATCAGCAGGGCGGCATCAACGAGCCGATCGGAATGACCGGCTCCAGGCTCGAGGCCGAGGTGTACCTCGTCACGGTGCTCTCGAGCGTGCTGCAGAATCTGAGAAAGTGTGTGGAGCGAGCCGGCTACTCGGTCGCCGAGTTCGTACTCGAACCGCTGGCGGCTTCACTGGCAGTTCTGACCGGCGATGAGATCGAGCTCGGCTGTGCCATCGTTGAGCTGGGAGGCGGTTCCACGAACGTCTCCATCTTTCACAACGGAAAGATCCGGCATACCGGCTCTCTGCTCTGCGCCGGCGGGCACGTGACGGCCGATATTGTTCACGGTCTCCAGGTCACCCAGCTCGATGCTGAGCGGCTGAAGGAGCGCTATGGCGCCGGTTTCGAGCCGCTGGTCCCGGAGAGCGATGTGTTCGATCTTCCCAGCACGCCGGGACAGGGCGCTCGCAACGCGCAGCGCAGAGTACTGGCCCACATCATGCACATGCGGCTGCAGGAGGTGCTCGAGTATGCGCTCGACGAGATGACTCGCGCAGGCTATCATCAGCGCTTGCCCGCGGGAGTCGTGATCACGGGGGGCGGCGCCCTGACGCCAGGTATCGTTGAGCTCGCGCGTGAAGTCTTTGCCATGCCGGCCCGCTGTGGAGTACCGGGCCAGCGGCTGCGCGGGTTGGCGGACAGTGTCGAGTCTCCTCGCATGGCAGTGCCGGCCGGCCTGGTGCTCTATGGCGCCCGGCAGGTCGCGATGAGTGGCGGCTTCGGTGCCGGCGGTCGCAAGTCGCCGGCGGTTGAAAAGGTGCTCGCTCCGGTGAAACGCTGGCTCCAGGACTTCTTCTGAGTCGCGCCGAGGGAACAAACCATGATCTTTGAGCTGGAAGAGAGCGCGGTACAGACCGCGAGGATGAAGGTGGTCGGCGTCGGCGGGGGCGGCGGCAATGCGGTGAACCGGATGATCGAGGATCAGCTCGGCGGGGTTGAGTTCATCTCGGTCAACACCGACGCGCAGGCTCTCGCGATGTCCAAATCGGACATCAAGATCCAGATCGGCCGGAAGCTCACCCGGGGACTCGGTGCGGGGGCCCGGCCGGAGATCGGGCGGCAGGCGATCGAGGAAAACCGGGACGAGGTAGCCCAGGCGGTCCAGGGCGCCGACATGGTCTTCGTCACCTGCGGGATGGGTGGCGGAACCGGCACCGGTGCCGCGCCGATAGTGGCTCAGATGGCCCGGGAATCGGGCGCGCTCACGGTCGGCATCGTCACCAAGCCCTTCCTCTTTGAGGGGCGGCGACGGATGAAGCAGGCCGAGACCGGGATCACCGACATGCGCAAGAATGTCGACACCATGATCGTGGTTCCGAACGAGCGTCTCCTCGCCGTCGTCGGAAAAGGGATTCCCTTTCAGGACGCGCTCAAGAAAGCGGACGAGGTTCTGCTCCACGCCACTCAGGGTATCGCCAGCCTGATCACCTCCACCGGCATCATCAACGTCGACTTCGCCGACGTGCGCACGGTCATGCAGAACGGCGGCGCGGCGCTCATGGGCACCGGCATCGGACGGGGGGAGAACCGCGCCCTGGAAGCGGCGCAGCAGGCCATCTCCAGCCCGTTACTGGACAACGTCTCCATCGCCGGGGCGCTGGGTGTGCTGATCAACATCATCGGCGGCGACGATCTCACGTTGGGTGAAACCACCCAGATCAACGACATCATCCATGACGCCGTGGGCGATGACGCCGAAATCATTTTCGGTGCGGGGAACGATCCTGCCATGCATGGTGAAGTACGGGTCACCGTGATTGCCACCGGGTTCGATCGCGCGGTGCCCGAAGCGCCGTTGGCTCGGCCCTCGGGCGCGTCGGCGGTGCTCAGCTTCCCGGCCGGCCGGCCCCGTCCCTCCAGTCCTCAAACCCAGGTTCCCGCCGCCGCTCGAGTCGTGCCGCCGCGAATGCCCCCGGCCGCCGCGCCGGGTTCGTCGACCGAAGTGCCGGAAATGGAGATCCCCACCTTCATTCGACGGCAAATGGACTGATGCCGGTCGCGCGTTCGAGCGGGGGGCTGCCACTCCGGCTCCTCGGGGCCGTGCTCGTGCTCGGCGGTGCGGCTCTCTTTGCGACCAGCGGCCGCTGGCCCTGGCGCCGCCTGGACCTTCCGGTCGCACGTCCGATTCTGGTCCTACCGACCGACAGCTTGCACGAGACCCTGGACACCTTGCGACGAGGCGAGACCCTCTCGCAATTGTTCGCCCGTCATGGCATCACCGATCTCGATTTGAGGCGGCTCGATCCTTCGTTCTCGCTCGACCCGCGCCGGCTCCGCTCCGGCCTCATCTTCAGCTTCCGCGCAGTCTCGCCCGATTCGCAACCCACCCACATATCAGTCCGCACCGCTCCGGAGCAGCGGGTCACCTTCCGGCGAGTTGCCAGCGGATGGGACCCGACCGTCGAGGCAATCACGTGGCGCTCTGAGCCGGTCCGGATCGAAGGTGCCATCGACAACTCACTCTACGAAGCCCTCGATGCCCAGGTCGGCGACGATCAGCTCGATGGCCCCAATCGCCAGCGCCTGGCGTGGGATCTGGCCGACATCTACGCCTGGCAGGTGGACTTCACCCGGGACATTCAGCCGGGCGATCGATTCCGCGTGGTCTTCGAACGCCTCGTCTCGGAGAGTGGAGAGGTGCGGTTCGGACGGGTGCTCGCCGGCGATCTTCGCATCTCCGGCAAGAGCCTGACCGCCTTTCGAATCGAGGAGAACGGCAAGACCGCGTTCTTCGATGCGGACGGCAACTCGCTGCGCCGGGCCTTCCTGCGTGCCCCGGTGCAGTTCCGGCGGATCTCCTCCAGCTTCGCCCGGGCGCGCTTCCATCCGGTCCTGGGGATTACCCGGCGGCATGAGGGGACTGATTACGCGGCCGCGCCGGGAACTCCGGTGATGGCGGCGGGCGACGGCGTCGTGCAGCGAGCCGGCTGGGGCGGTGGCTACGGAAACCTGATCGAGCTCCGGCACCGCAATGGGATCACCACTCGCTATGGTCACCTTCGCGGGTTCGCCCGCGGAGTCCGCCCTGGCGCCCGGGTTACCCAGGGCCAGACGATCGGCTTCGTCGGCTCGACCGGGCTCGCGAGCGGGCCACACTTGCACTACGAATTCCGGGTGAACGGCATCGCCAAGGACTCCCGGCGAGTGGAACTTGGCAACGGGGCGCCGATCGCCCCCGCGGAGCGGGCGGCCTTCGGTCGAGAGCGAGATCGGTTGACGGGGCTGTTGGGGGGGCCTTCGGCAGTCGCGACGCAGTAGAAGGTCGCGGGCTGCGGGTCACGGGCCGCAACCATTTGACCTTTGACCCGCGACTCGCGACCCGCGACCTTTAGCACCGACCCGCGACTCGCGACTTCCTGTGGATCTTTACCCCGCCATCGACATCCGCAACGGCCGCGTCGTCCGCCTCACGCAGGGTGAGCCGACGCGGCAAACCGTTTATGGGGACGACCCGCTGGCCATCGCCGAGCAGTTCGCGGAGCGGGGCGCTCGATGGATTCACCTGGTCGATCTGGATCGCGCCTTTGGTGAAGGCGATAACCTGCCGCTGATCGCGGGGCTGGTCGGCCGGCTGGCCGGCCGGGTACGGGTGCAGCTGGGCGGGGGGCTTCGGACGCTTGATTTAGTGCGCGAGGGGCTCGATCTCGGCGTGGCGCGCCTGGTGTTGGGAACCGCGGCGGCGATGGACGAGAGCTTCGTCCCCGCCGCGGTGGAGCTCGCGGGCTCGCCACGACTGGCCGTCGGAGTGGACGCGCGAGGAGGGCTAGTGGCGGTTCGGGGATGGACCGAGACCTCCACTCTGGGAGTTGAGGAGTTGGCAGAACGAGTGGTACGTGATGGGATCACCACGCTGATCTACACTGATGTCACGCGAGACGGGACCATGCGGGGACCAGATCTCGCGGGAGCCCTTCAGCTCCAGCTCATGGGAGCGCGGGTCATTGCGAGCGGGGGAATCAGTTCCCTCGACGATGTCCGCGCGGTCTGCGCAGGCGGTCTCGCCGGGGCAATCGTGGGCCGCGCGCTCTACGAGGGGCGAATCGAGCTGCGAGAGGCCCTCGAGGCCGCCGGATGCGCGTCGTTCTCGTAGCCCTCCTCGCGGCGGGACTCGCCGCGTTCACCTACCTACGCTTGGAACGCACTGGCCGTCGGGGCTGGATTCCGATGGGGTGCCGGGCGATCGCATGGGTTGCGATCGGCCTGCTCGTGCTCAACGTCAGTTGCCCGGTTCACGGCAGCCCGCAACGTCCACTGGTGCTACTCGATGCCTCCCTGAGCCTGGGCGCGCCAGGAGGGCGTTGGGTCGAAGCTCGCGATTCGGCGCGGCATTGGGGCGAAGTTCGCCGATTTGGCGACGAGCGGGTCAGCTCCGACACCGTTCCGACCCGGGGACGCTCTCTCCTGGCGCCCGCGCTCCTCGCCGCATCGGTGTCCGACCGACCGGTCATCGTGGTCACCGATGGTGAGATCGAGGACGCAGCGGACCTGCCTCCCGATCTTCTCGCCCGGAGCGGCGTCCGGGTGTTTCCTCGCCGGGTTCGCCCGGATCTGGCCATCACTGCCCTCAGCGGTCCCGCGCGGGCGACCACGGGGGACTCCATCCCTCTCGACTTCCAGATCGAAGCGGTGGGCGATAGCGCGCCGGATACGGTAGCGGTGGAGGTGACCACCGGGTCCACGCGGCTGACCTCCCGCACCATACGTCTGCGGAATGGCGCGGGGCAGGGGTACATCGTCCTGCCTTCCGGCTCGATCGGCCCGGGGGACCATCTTCTGCGGGTGGCCCTGGCACACTGGACCGATC
The DNA here is from genome assembly GCA_044867445.1 of Gemmatimonadales bacterium. Classification (GTDB taxonomy): domain Bacteria; phylum Gemmatimonadota; class Gemmatimonadetes; order Gemmatimonadales; family GWC2-71-9; genus CAVVWJ01. The sequence continues at coordinate 7,329 of JBIOUY010000182.1, read as the reverse complement.
CGGAGCCGCGCACCGACGCTCGGCTTCACCTGGTGTCGGTCGCGCCGACGCCCGGCGTCGTGTTGCTCGCGGGACCGGCGGATTGGGACAGCCGGTTTCTCTACCGCACCTTGCGCGAGGTGGCACAGCTTCCGGTGCGAGGCTATGTGCGGCTCGATGCCGAGCGCTGGCGGACGATGACGGATCTGGAGCCAGTGCCAGCCGAGCAGGTGCGCCAGGCAGCCAGACGGGCGGATCTCCTGATTCTGAAGGGCGCGGTCGGCGGCCTGGCGGAAGGCTCATTAGCGCGGGGCATCTGGAGCTGGCCCGCGGGACAGGGTCGCGACTCCGCCGTGGCCGGTGACTGGTATTTGACGCCGAGCGACGCATCTCCGCTGGCCGGCGCCTTTCTCGGGCAGCCCGTGGATTCTTTCCCGCCAGCGATTCAGCTGTGGCCCTTCCAGGCCGGTCCGGGCGCATGGGTGGCGCTCAATGCGCAGTTAGGACGCCGCGGAACCCCGCGGCCAGCCGTGCTGGGCTGGGAGTCGGGGCGAGCGCGGCGAGTGGCCGTCGCGGTAGACGGACTCTGGCGTTGGGCCTTCCGCGGCGGGTCGAGCGAGCAGAGCTACCGTGCGCTGGTAGCGTCTGCGGCGAGTTGGCTGCTTGGCGGGGTAGATAGCGCCCGCGGATTCGCTCGCGCCGTCCGCGCCGTGGTGCCTAATGGTCGCCCGGTGATCTTCGAATGGGTCGGGCCGGGAGTGCCCGCGCCTCTGGCGGTGGCGTGGTCCGGCTCCAGGGGGCAGCGAGCAGACACGCTTCGCTTCGACGGATCGGGGCGAGCCAATGTGTGGCTGGATCCGGGAGAGTATCGCTACCGGCTGGCCGGCGGTGGCGGCGGGACCGTCGCCGTGGAGCAGTACTCTGATGAGCTTCTGCCGCATCCGGTCACACTGGTGGCTCGTAACCCACGCGTGGTTGAGCCGGCCGGCCGCACCGCCGCGCGGGACTGGCTCTGGCTCTTCGGTATTTGCCTGGCGGCCCTGAGCGGCGAGTGGCTCGCGCGACGGAGATTGGGCCTGCGGTAAGCTGGGTGCCGGAGGTGGTAGATTTTGAGCAGAGTGAGACCTACACCTGGCTGGAGGAGACTCGTCCGGAATGGCTGAAGGCAGGCTGGGAGACCGAAAGCAAAGTCTGTGGACCCGGATCAAACGGATCGCGCTCACCGACGTAGGCGCGCTCATGCGGGGCCTCAACGCCGACGATCTGGAGAAGATGGAGCGGATCCTGATCGAGGCCGATTTCGGCGTGGCGGCGACAGTGGAGCTGACCCAAGCGCTGGAAGACGAGGTGCGCCGGGGCAAGCTCAAGACCGAGGCCGATCTCAAGGAGGCGCTCGAATCTCGGCTCAGCGCCATGCTCAACGGCAGTGAGAATCCTGGGGCCCTCGCTCGGGCGACGACGGGCCCGACGGTCATTCTGCTGGTTGGGGTGAACGGTACCGGGAAGACTACCAGCGCGGCCAAGCTCGGCTGGCGGCTTCAACGGGAGGGACGGAAGGTCCTGCTGGCGGCGGCAGACACCTATCGCGCCGGAGCCATCGCCCAGCTTCAGGTCTGGGCCGACCGGCTGGGACTTCCCTGCGTGGCCGGCGCTCCGGGGGGCGATCCAGCGGCCGTGGCGTTCGACGCCATCGATGCCGCCCGGTCTCGAGGGTTGGACACGGTGGTGGTAGATACCGCCGGGCGGCTGCACACGCAGGAAGGACTCATGGACGAGCTCCGCAAGGTGGTGCGAGTGATCGGCCGCCGGGTCCCCGGGGCTCCGCACGAGACGCTCCTGGTGCTCGATGGGACTGTGGGCCAGAACGCGGTACAGCAGGGCCGGCTCTTTGCTCAGGCGGTGAGCCCCACGGGGATCATCGTGACCAAGTTGGATGGGAGCGCTCGAGGCGGCGCGGTCACGGCCCTCCGCCGGGAGCTCAACCTGCCGATCCGGTTTCTGGGGATGGGCGAATCGGTAGATGATCTCGAGGCCTTCGACCCGCGGCGTTTCGCGGCCCATCTCCTGGCGGAACCGGCCTGAGAAGCAGTGAGAAGTAAGAAGTGAGGAGTAAGGAAGAAGAAGTGAGGAGTGAGAAGTAACAGGCTGGGAGCTCGCGAGGTGTGCTGTTGACCAACAAGCAGTTCTCTGTGTCCTCTGTGTTCTCAGTGCCTCTGTGGTGATAACGTCACCGGAGCGCCGCGACTCCAGGAAGTCCTTCGTGTCCTTTGTGCCTTCGTGTGAAGAGCCGGAGAGCTTCGCCTAAAGTGACCGATGCCAAGTCCTCGATAACAGGACGCCGAGGGTCGGGCGCGCTGCGGCTCGACATGCCGGTCAAATTTCTCAAAGGGGTCGGCGAGCGGCGCGCCGAGCAGCTGGCCCGACTCGGCATCCAGACTGCCCGCGACCTCCTCTGGCATCTCCCACACCGATACGTCGACGCCTCCACCCTCACTCCGCTCTCACGGGCTCAAGTAGGGCAGGAGGTGGCCTGCGTCGGCCGAGTCGTAGCCAAAGGGGTTCTCCCGACCAAGCGCGGGCTCCGCATCTTCCACGCGGTCCTCCGCGACGATAGCGGGGTGCTGGAGTGCGTATGGCCGGGCCAAGCGTTTCTTGACCGGACGATTGTGGTCGGTCAGACCCTGCTGGTTTCGGGTCCGGTGCGCTTTTACCATGGGCGACAGCTCGCGCCACGCGAGTTCGTGATTCTGGGCGATGCCACCGCTGAGGCCGATCCGCTGACCAGTGGCAAGGTGCTTCCAGTGTATCCCGCTACCGAGGGATTGAGTCATAAGATCATTCGGTCCCTCATCGACCGGCATCTCGACGCACTGGTCGAGCTTTCGGAAGAAGTCTTGCCCGAGGTGCTCCGCCGCTCCCTGAGTCTCCCCGATCTCCATGAGGCGCTCCGCGCGGTCCATCGCCCGACTTCGGCAGAACACGCGGAGCGGGGCCGCCGCCGGCTCGCCTTCGACGAACTACTGGATCTCCAACTCATGCTGATCCGAGCCCGCGCGCTCGCCAAGCGACAGCGTAGCGGGGTTGCGTTCGTGATCAAGCGAGACCTTACGACTCGACTCAAGGACAGCCTGCCCTGGACCCTCACGGATGATCAGCAGCGTGCCATCCGGGAAATCACGGGGGACATGACAGCCGCTGAGCGCATGCATCGGCTCTTGATGGGCGACGTGGGGACCGGTAAGACGGTCGTGGCGCTGTTCGGGATGATGCTGGCGTTGGAGAACGACTATCAAGCCGCGTTGATGGCGCCGACCGAGCTATTGGCGGAGCAGCACGCCGCGACGCTCGAACGATTCCTGGCGCCTCTCGAGCTGCGGCCAGAGCTTCTGCTGGGCCGGCTGACGACATCGGAAAAGTCCGCCGCCCGGGAGCGGCTTGCCAGGGGACAATCGCGCCTCGTGATCGGCACCCATGCGCTGATGCAGGAGAGCGTCTCCTTCAAGCGACTCGGATTAGTAGTTATCGACGAGCAACATCGGTTCGGCGTGGAGCAGCGCGCGGCGCTCATCGGCAAGGGCGCCGCACCCGACGTTCTGCTGCTGAGCGCGACGCCGATCCCCCGCTCACTGGCCCTTACCCTCTATGGCGATCTCGACGTCTCCACCCTGGTCCAGCGCCCACCGGGACGGGGATCGGTCCGCACTGGTGTCCGCACGCCCGCTCAACGAGAGCGCGCACTCGAGTTCGTAAGGAGCGAATGCGGGCGGGGTCGACAAGCCTACGTGGTACTGCCGGTGATCGAGGAATCGGAGCGGGCCGATCTGCGGGCAGCCACTACCATGGCCCAGACCCTCGCGGCGCGCTGGCCCGAGCTGCAGGTGGGGCTGGTGCACGGACGGCTCAAGCCGGACGAGCGCGATGACGTCATGCGACGGTTCCGGAGTGGGGAGATTCACGTGCTGGTCGCTACCACCGTGATCGAGGTGGGGATCGATGTCCCGAACGCGACCATCATGGTGATCGAGCATCCCGAACGGTTCGGTCTGGCGCAGCTGCATCAGTTACGCGGTCGAATCGGACGAGGGGCGAAGGAGAGCTACTGTATCCTGCTGGCGGACGGCCCAGGGCTGGACCGGCTTCAGGCGTTCGCCGAGACCCATGACGGGTTCAAGATCGCGGAGCTGGATCTGGAGGAGCGAGGGATGGGAGACCTGATCGGGGCCCGGCAGTCGGGTGGGTTCGAGGTGCGCCACGCCCGGCTCCCGGCGGATACCGAGCTGCTGTCCCAGGCGCGGGCGCTCGCGATCCGGCTCATCGAAACCGACCCCGCGCTCCAGCGCCCCGAAAACCAGCGGCTACGACTGCGCGCGGTGTCGCGCTATCCGAGAGCAGTGGAGCTGTTTCGAGTGGGATAGCGTGAAACGTGAAAGCTGACAGGTGAAGGGAAATGGGAAACAGTGAAGGGGGAACGGTGAACGGGGAACAATGAATGGGTTCCCGTTTCCGGTTCACCGTTTACCGCTTACCGTTTACCAGGGTACCCTCACCCCCACCCCCGTCGCCCTCCTCAAGCTCTTCACCTCCGGCTCGAACGGGATGTTGTCGGGACGATGACTCTTGCCGGTGAGCTCCCATATCAGCATCGCGGCTGCGCCCAGCAGGGCGGTCTCCCCGCCGATGAGCCACCGCCGGGCCCGGCGGTCATAGCGTAGCGACTCCTGGTAGAGGCTTTCGCTCTCGAGATTCAGATAGTGTCCCGAGTCGTCCAGATCACAGAGCGCGTGATTGTCCAGACAACGGCGCTCGAGCGCATCGAACACCTCATCACCTCGGTCATGGGCCTTGGCCGCCAGCACGTTCATGGTGACGGCCCCGGCGGCGAGCGCCCACTTTCCGTACTTCACCAGGGGACGAATTCCCTGCGCCTCGGCTCGCCCGGTGAGCAGGACGGCAAGCAGCACGACCAACGCGCGACTCATTGACGATACCGGTGGAGGTCGCCATCCCCGCCGATAGCCAGGAGGCCATCCGCCAGCGGCACCGGGCCCAGCTCGACGGGCCGCCACAACTGTACCCGCCAGAGCTCGTGCCCGTCGGATCGTAGGGCACGGATGGAGCCATCGGCACCGCCGAGCAGGATCTGATCACCCAGCACCGTGACCGGTGCGGTAACCGACCAGCGCAGCTCCGCGATGCGTTGGGCCGAGGCGCCGTCGGCAGGCACGATCCGATAGAGCGTGCCGCGCCGGCTCACGGCGAAAACGGTGTCGCCCTTGGCCGCCGGCGAGCCGAGTACGGGGGCGTCTACCCGGGCGCTCCACTGCTGGCTCAGGTCCTCGGCTCGGATCGAGAACACCAGTGAGTCGGTGGTTCCGGCCACGAGCCCGCCGCCGAAAGCGACCCAGGGCGAGAGCACGGTCCCTGGAGACCCCGTACGATGGGTCACCTTTCCGTCGGTGACCGCGATGCGAAAAAGCGAATCCACGGTGGCGATCACCACCGCGTCCTCGCCCGCTGGCGCCGGTGCCACTCGCGAGGTTCCCAGACGCTGGCGCCAGGCGATCTCGCCGGTGCGGGGATTAATGCCTAGCAGCACTCCGCGCTGGGTTGCCGCAACCAGAACTCCCCGAGCGAGGGCGAGCGGTGCACCGATTGCTCCCGTAGAGGTGCGCCAGATCCGCTTCCCCGTGTCTCGTTCCAGCGCGAATACCTTGCCGTCGGGTCGTGATGTCGCGACAAAGAGTGTATCGCCAGAGGCGAGAACGCCGCCCGCCACGATCCCCGAGAGCCGGGCAGACCAGCGTATCGCACCGCTGCTCAGATCGACGGCATACACCTTCCGGTCGACCCCGCCACCGTAGAGCACATCACCATGCGTGATCACCGGCGAGGTGAATCGTCGGCCGGTGCGGGCAGTCCAGACCTGAGCGGGCGCATTGCCGGCTGTTTCGGGCGATTGCGGTGGGGGCGGGGGCCGCAAATTCACGCAGGCTGCGTTGACGCCTCCCAAGAGCAGCACTAGACTCAACGCTCCGTAGGTTATCCCCCATTTCACTGCGAAAGAGGCATGGCGGCGGTCAGGATCAACGAGCTGCGTGCGCATGTAGGCGAGATCGTCACCGTTTGCGGCTGGGTGGTCACCACCCGCTCGAGCGGGAAGATCGCCTTTGTGGTGCTTCGGGATGGATCGGGCTACCTGCAAGCGGTCCTGTCCAAAAAAGAGGTATCCGACGCGACCTGGGAGACCTTCGGATCGCTCACCCAGGAGGCCTCCATTGCGGTGACCGGCACGGTCCGGGAAGAAGCCCGCTCGCCTGGCGGTCACGAGCTGGGCGTATTGGCGCTGGAAGTAATTGGCTCGAGTCCTGATTTCCCCATCACCCCCAAAGAGCATGGGACGACTTTCCTCTTCGAGCATAGACACTTGTGGCTACGCACCCGGCGACAAGCTGCAATTGCCCGAGTCCGGCATGAAGTGGAACAGGCCATCCGGGACTTCTTCTACCAGAATGGGTTCACCCTGGTTGACACGCCGATCCTGACCGGTGCCATCGGGGAGGAGGCAGGGCACCTCTTCGCGACGGACTACTTCGATCTGGGCAAGGCCTACCTGGCGCAAACCGGACAATTGTATGTCGAAGCAGCCGCGGCGGCTCTGGGAAAGGTCTATTGCTTCGGGCCGACCTTCCGCGCCGAAAAATCCAAGACCCGCCGGCATTTGACGGAGTTTTGGATGGTTGAGCCGGAAGTGGCCTTCAACGATTCCGCTGCCAACATGCGGCTGCAGGAATCCTTCGTCAGTTACATCGTGGCACGGGCGCTGGAGCGGCGCAAGGAGGAGCTGAAGGAGCTCGAGCGCGACACCGCACCGCTGGAGCGAGTAGTCGCCCCCTTCCACCGGATTTCGTACAGTGACGCGCTGGTCCGGCTCAATCAGCTGGGCTCGGACATCGCCTGGGGGAGCGACCTCGGGGGGGACGGTGAGACCTTGCTCGCCCAGCAGTATGATCGGCCGGTCTTCGTGTTCAACTACCCCAAGCAGGTCAAGGCGTTTTACATGAAGGAGAACCCCGACGATCCCCGGACAGTGCTGAACAACGACTGCCTCGCCCCCGAAGGCTACGGAGAGATCATCGGTGGGTCTCAGCGGGAGGACGACTACGATAGGCTCCTGGCCCGGATCCAGGAACAGCGGCTCGACCCCGAGGCCTACCGCTGGTACCTCGACCTCCGCCGGTATGGCACGTTCGTCCACTCCGGCTTCGGCTTAGGGCTCGAGCGCACCGTGGCCTGGATCTGCGGTATTCCCCATATCCGGGAGGCGATTGCGTTCCCACGGCAGATTCATCG
>JBIOUY010000181.1:0-2314 GCA_044867445.1 Gemmatimonadales bacterium | reverse complement strand
GAGGCGGTGCAGACCCACAAGCAGGTGCCCGGGCCGGTGCGCTGCCACTACGAGCGCCTGCTCCAGGCCAAGGGGAAGCCCAAGGCGACGGTGGCCGCGGCCCGGAAGCTGTGCACCTATATCTATTGGATGCTGCGAGAGAATCAGGGCTACACCGAGTGGCTGGAGCACGAGACGAAGCGGGCGGGGCGCCCGATGCAACGCGTGGCGTCCTCAGCGTAGCTGAAGCGTAGCGGGCTGAGTCGCCGATAACCCGAGGGGCCCCCGCCTTCGAACCCAAGTTCGTGTGCTGAGAGTGCACGGAGAGGCGTGTGAAGTCTGTCTTCGAGAACCAAGAGGGTGGCAGGACTCCCGCGGAGCTCCTGGACCACGCACGTGGCCCGTGGGGTTGGTCTACCCTCTTGCGCCTTTCCCTTTCAGAGGCGCGCATGCAGCCGACAGGCCGGAGGGGGCCGGAACTCCGCCTGGGGCCGGCCTCCTCGTGGCCAATCAAAGGAAGCGTACATTTGTGTGGGCGCCGGCTTGAGGGCCTGCAGCTGATGCGCAAGTCGTCAGGCTGCACCCGGGTCAGCCGGTAAATTGAAGTACCCCCCACCGGAGAAGCTCTTGACATTGCAGATTGAGCTTGAGCAAGAGAGCGACGGGCGCTGGATCGCGGAGGTGCCGGCGCTTCCTGGCGTGCTGGCGTACGGCGTGACTCGCACTGACGCGGTCGCGAAAATCCAGGCGCTGGCCTTGCGAGTATTGGCCGAACGGCTGGAGCAGGGCGAGGCGGTCCCGGAGCTGCTGACGGTCACGTTCGAAGCCGCGTGAGTACGTGGGGTGCGGCCAAGGCACGGCGCGTCTTCGCCGCACTCTTGCGGATCGGATGGAGCGTGAAGCGCCAGACCTCAGGATCGCATCGAACCCTCAGTCGAACCGGCTGGCCGGATTACGTCTTCAGCTTCCATGACGACGAGGAGATCGGCCCGCGCATGTTGGCGCGAATCGCACGCCACACCGGTTTGAAGCCCGACGATCTCTAACGGTGCAGCCTAACTAGCAAGTGCAGCTGACAGGCCGGCCCGGCGCGGGGCACCGCGCCGAGGTAGCACCCGATGTCGCGCTGTGGAACGGAGGTTAGTGCGGGGCGCGGGCATGGGGCCTTCAGCTGATTTGCGGTTCGTTAGGCGGACGCCCGAGCATCTCGGCGGATAGCCATGAATCGCCGAAGCAACTTCGGTTGCACTACGCTTATAGCCTGTCAAGCATATCAGCTGACTACCTGCGTCAAGGACTTCCGATCAACTGAGCTGGTACGTACGGAAGAGACTGGGGTCGGCCACACCGGTTGACGCCTCCCGCCTCGCCGAAGAGCTTGGTATGCGGTGCAACCAACCAATACCAGGGGAATGCGCAGAGGAGGAAACATGGCCCAGCATCATTTTGCTCAGTCATTCGGTGCAAATGCGCCGGAGAATTACGAGCGCTTCTTCGTCCCCGCCATCGGTAGACCCCTGGCCAACGACCTTGTTCGCATCGCGGCGCTACACGCCGGGGAGCGCGTGCTGGACGTCGGCTGCGGCACGGGCGTGGTAACACGACTCGCGGCGGAGCGGGTCAGGCCCGGCGGCGCGGTCGCCGGCCTAGATATCAATGCGGGCATGCTGGCCGTCGCCAGATCTATCACCCCACCGGATCTGGGGATCGAATGGCACGAGGCGAGCGCCGAGTCCATGCCTCTGCCCGAAGGGGCGTTCGATGTGGTTCTCTGCCAGATGAGCCTGCAGTTCGTTGCCGACCGCCTCAGGGGCGTAAGGGAGATGCGGCGTGTCCTGACCTCCGGTGGTCGGTTGGTGCTCAACGTCCCCGGCCCGGCAGCCCCCATGTTTGACATCTTAGCCGACGCGATGGGGCGTCACATCGCGCCCCAGGCCGCAGGGTTTGTGCGGGCCGTGTTTGCGCTCAATCAAGAGGCGGAGCTCGAAGGCCTCCTAAAAGACGCTGGCTTTCGACAGGTAAATGCGCGAGCAGAGACCCGCGAGTTGTCGCTGCCGGCTCCGAGGGACTTCCTCTGGCAGTATGTGGGTAGCACGCCTCTCGCGGCCATTGTGGCGGCGGCGGACGATGACGCGCGCTCAGCCCTGGAGCGCGAGGTGGTTGCCGGCTGGCGGGACTTCGGTAGTAGCGGCGGAATGCACTACCGGCAGCGAGTTGTGGTTGCAACCGCTCGCCGCTAGCTGGGCGGCGGTACGGGTCTTGGTCGACTCCATGGTAGCAGTAAGGGGCGTGCTCTCAACATGCGTTAGGCTGCAGCGCCGCCATCTCTGAATGC
>JBIOUY010000180.1:0-17672 GCA_044867445.1 Gemmatimonadales bacterium | reverse complement strand
GGAGCATGAGCGCTTCGGGTGGAAGCGCGACACGCCTGTCGCATAACTCGTACGACGAGCGGTGGCCGTCGTCTTCACATTAGTGGCGGGCTGAGGATGCAACGGCCCCCGGCACGGCTCAATGTGCTGGGGGCTTTTCGTGTTAGGGCTGCTCACAAGCTCCAACGATCGGGCTCTTAAGTCTCAATCGATCGTGATCTTATGGAAGATGACCGCGAAGTGATTCGGGGATGACTGCGAGCCGTAGACTCGGTGCGTGTTTGATGGCCGTTCCCCACACTCACACGCACCGGGACCACCGGTCCCAAGGAGATACCGATGTACTGCCCTCACTGCCGACTCCCGATGTTGCGGCGCCGCCGCGCCGATACTTCCCGGCTGTTGGCGCTCGCAGCCGCCCTGGCGCTTGGCGCCTGCGGCGGCGACAACCCGCTCGGCCCAGGCACCGCCGACCAATCCGCGCCTGCCGACGACCCGGTTCCATCCGCGGCACTCCCCGCGAGCGATTCCGTCGCGCCTGAGTTTGTCATGGCCGCCACCACAGCACAGAGGATCGTCTTCACGTCCAGCCGGAGCGGCGGTACCGACATCTACAAGATGGATCCTCAGGGCGGCAGCGTCGCGCGCCTCACCACTTCCGGGGACATTGAGTGGGCGCCGGCCTGGTCGCGCGACAACCAGCGCATTGCGATGAACCGGCCCCGCGGATCTCACTACGACATCTACCTGATCAATGCCGACGGCACCAACGGACATTGGGTGCGGTCCACAGCCGTCGGATTCGATATGTATCACCCTAGCTGGTCCCCGGATGGAACCCGCCTCGCCCTGAGCGTGACCATGTCGGGCGCCTTGTACGTGGGCTGGATGAACGTGACCACCGGGATGATCGGCATTTACTCGACCGGCTACGGGGGACTGCAGGGCACGGAGCCGGCGTACACGCCCGCCGGTCAGATCGTCTATGTCGGCGCCACTGGGAAGACCATCGACCGGATCAATGCCGATGGGTCGGGTCACAAGACCCTGGTGTCGTCCAGCGTGAACGTCTACCAGCCGTCCATCTCACCCGATGGCAAGAAGCTCGCCTACGTGAAACTGGTGAGCGGCACTCCATACCTTGGCGGGAACACGGAGATCTACGTCAAGAACCTCGTCGACGGCACCACCAAGCGGCTCACCACCTTCTCGGGCGACGACCTGCAGCCGACCTGGTCGCCGGACGGCACCAAGCTCGCCTTCACCAGCAGCCGGTCGGGCATTTATCAGATCTGGACCATGAGCTCCAGCACCGGCGGGAGCCTGACGCGGATCACCCACACGTCCACGGGGGAGAAGGATCCGATGTGGTCGCATTAGGCCAGGCCCGTCACCATGAACGCAGTGAAGGGGGCATGAGGTCATGCCCCCTTCGCCTGTCTCGGAGACTCTCCGGTCCCTACCTGCCGACCAGCTCCATCTGCCAGATATCGCTCTCCCGCTCCGGGACCGTGAAGTAGAACCGCTTGCCGTCGGTGGCGAACTCGGCGCGGGAGGACGGCCGGGCGGGGTCATCGAAACGCACCAGCAGTCGGGGAAGACCTCCCTCCGGGGAGATGGACCATATGCTGGTATGCCCCTCCGCATCCAACGCCTTGTAGTAGATCGTCTGTCCATCGGGTGCCCATTGGGCCAGCAACGGGGCGGGCCGGACCGAAGGGTTGCTGGTGTCGACCAAGAGTCGCGGCTCGCCACCATCGGGTGGGATTACCCAGAGCCCAGTGTTTCGCACGTACACAATCGCGCGTCCATCGGGCGACCAGCGCGCGTCCTGCCCGCCCTCCTTCGTGAGCTGACGGGGGGGAGCCCAGTCGCCGCGGGCATTCCGATCGACCACGTAGAGCTCGAACCGTCCGGTCCGATCGGAGTGGAACACCAGATGTTTGCCGTCGGGCGCCCAATCAGGGAATCGCTGATTATCCGAATCGGGCACGACCCGGCTGGGAGGCCCGCCGTCCACCGGCATCACGAAGAGCTGGCGGCGACCCCTGCGGAAGCCGTAGTACGCGATCTCCCGACCATCCGGCGACCAGGACGGCATGAAGTCGTCACCCGAGTCCGCCGAGAGCGGCTCCGGCTCGCCGCCGGACAGCAGCATTCGGTAGATTGCCTGCTTCCCACCACGATCCGAATCGAACGCAAGCCAACGCCCGTTGGGCGAGATCGCCATTCCCTCGATCGACTGATGCCCCACGGACACTGGCTGCGCCCCCGCCGCGGACAGGGGAGCGCCGTCAGGAATAGGCAGCGACCAAATGTTCGCATAATCAGTGAAGCTGGCATAGGCGAGGACGCTGCCGTCACGAGAGACGTCGATGGTGTGCGGCTGCAAGCCCGTCGTGAGTCGTATCGGCCGCGCCGACGGACCCCCAGAGCGGCCGAGCTCGATCCGGTAGACGTCGCGACTCCCATCCCGGTTGGAGACGAAGAGCAGGCTGCGTCCATCCGGCATCCAAGCTGGGCTGGTGTTGAGGGAGGCCTCGTCGGTCACCCGCTCCGGCCGGCCGCCGGCGGCGGATACGATCCAGACTGAGCTCGGTGCGATGTTGCCGATCGCGTTGGGCGCGTAGACGAAGGCCGCATTGCCGAGCACGAAGGCCAGGCGCGAGCCCTCGGGTGACCAGGCGAATGAGTGGGGCTGGTCCAAGGTGGCGATTCGAGTGGCGGGCCCGCCGACGGCCGCCCGCACGTCGATGCCGCGGCCGACAGCGTACGCGATCCGCCGGCCGTCGGGCGACCACGCAAGATATGCAGGCCCTTCGTCGCTCAGCGCCCCTTCGCCGTTCACCAGCGGAGGAGGGGGCGGCGCGACGAGCAGCTTCGCCGTACCGCCGAGGGCGGGAACCACATAGATCGCGCGGCCCATCTCGAAGCTGAGCCGGGTACCGTCGGGGGACCAGCGCGGCCAGTGCTGGTCACCCCCGAGGCCCACAGCGACGGGGATAGTGCCACCGCCGGCGAGCTGACGGACGTAGATCCGCATCTGCCCGGCCGGGCCCGCGGCAAAGGCGACCAGCTTACCATCGGGCGACAGCGCGGGATGGACTTCGAGCCCCGGCTGCGCAGTAATCCGGCTGGTACGGCCGAAGCTGACATGAGCTGGCCTCCCGGTGCGCAGCAGCGCGGCAGTGGCGACGATACCGAGGCCAAGGAGGACGGCAACGGCTGCGCGGCGGGCCGCTCGGCGTGGACGCAGCGGTACCGTCGGGCGCTCGACCACAGCCGGTCCTGGGGCGAGCACTTCCGCGGGAACGGGCAGGGGCTCAGGAGTCGACTCTGGGGGCGGCGGGACCGCCTCTGCGACGGGCGCAGCGACCTCTGCGGCAGCGACCTCTGCGGCAGCGACCGCAGTCGCGGCGGGCGCGGACGGGGCAATCACGGGTGGACGCTCGGGTGGGCTCTCTCGTTTAGGCGCGGCGGTGGGCCCCGCGTAGGCGGGGAGGCTGCCCGATTGCCGCCGGATCCGATCGGCGAGCGCCACCACCTCACGGTCGGGCGGGGCTTCCAGCTCCTGCTGAACCAGCACCTCGTACACCCGGGCATGCTGGAGTGCCGCCGTCCGATCTCCGGCGGTGATAAGCGCCTCCATCAGCCCCATGGCCACCCGGGCGTTGAGCGGATCCTGGGCGGCCAGCTTGCGCCACCACTCGACCGCCACGAGCCGTTCGCCCCGCTCGGCAGCGCATCGGGCCAGGCGTTGGAGCGCAGTCGCGTAATCCCGGGCCAAGCCGGCCCGCTCTTCCTCCAGCCAGCGCTCGAACTCCGGGGCCTCCGAGAGGTGGAACCCCTCCAGGAAGGGGCCGACGTATTCCGCGGTGGCGCGCTCCAGCTGCCCTGCCTTGATCGCGCTGGTGAACACGGCGAGATCGCTGGTGACCAACTCGGGGTTGAGCCGCAGATCCCTGGTCCCGAGAAACACCTCGTCGGCGCCCATCTCCTGCCGGAGGGCATAGAGCGCCTGATTCAACCCCTTCCGCGCCCGCTCTTCGTCCGACTCGGGCCAGAGCATCCCGAGCAGCTGGTCGCGGGTCATGCCCTGGTCGCCCGAGCCCGCCACCAGCGCCAGCAGCGCCAGCCGTCGAGGCTGCGAGGCGGCGCCGGTGAGGCGCTGTCCATCGCGCTCCACGAACAACCTGCCGAACGTGTTGAGGCGTAACAGGTTGGGCTCGGTGATTCTGAGGTGATCGGGGTGAGCTATCTTGCCAACTATAGTAGGAGTCGCGCACTCCGTCTGCAAGACACAGGAGGCCGCATGAGACCAGGAACCGAGCGACTGGTCCGGGAAAGCTGGAACCAGTTCGCGCCGGTCGCCGAGCAGTCAGCCGGATACTTCTACCAAAAGCTCTTCGAGCTGGACCCTGAAGCCCAGCGGCTGTTCGCGCGGACGGACATGGAGCTGCAGGGCCGGAAGGTCATGCAGATGTTCGCCGAGATCGTGCGGACGCTGGACCAGCCGCAGGCGCTCATCGCCGAGGTTGCCGATCTCGGCCGGCGGCACGTGCATTACGGAGTGCAGGATTCGCAATACGACTCGGTTGGGACGGCGCTGCTCTGGACCCTGGAGCGCGGCCTCGGCCCCGCGTTCACCGACGAGGTCCGGGACGCCTGGACCGAGGCGTATCTGCTCCTCTCCGCTGTCTTGCGGCGCGCGGCCGCTCAGGAGCAAGGCGCGCACCGGTAGCGAGCTCGCTGCAGCGTTATTGACGCCCGTTCCCGCATTGCTGCGGGAACGGGCGTTTGGCGTTTAGTGGCCAGCGATGGGTCCTGGTGAGAATCCGATGATAGGCAGGTGACCGCCGTTCATAGGTTGGCTCAGTCACCCGGGCCGGAAACCACACCTACGAAGGATGAAGGAGGACATCATGACCCGATCGACCGATGCCACCAGCGGGGCGCGCTTCGACTCCCCTCTAAGCCTGTGGATCCTCATCTGGCAGCGGCAGCTGGTGTACGGACAGGCCAATTGACCGGTGGACTCTGGCGCTGTTGCCCGGCTGAAGCTGAGCGCCACACGTCTATCGCGGCATGGCGTTGGCACATCTCGGCGAGCCGGTCGAAGCCATCTGCGAGGGTGAGCGGGGCTACTCCACCGTAAAACCGCTCATCATGCCCGCCGATAGATGCTCGGCAATGTGACAGTGGAGCATCCATCGGCCGGGGTTGGACGGATCTACCAGAATATCCACCGCTGAACCAGCCGGGACTAACACCGTGTCTTTCCATGCCAAGTTTTCGTTGGGCACGCCGTTCACTGCCAGCACCAGAAACCGCTGGCCGTGGAGATGGATCGGGTGCTGCATGGCGTGGAAGCTGGCACGCTGGTTCACCAGCCGGATCCTGACCGGCTGGCCTCGCCGGAAGTGCCAGTCGATATCCATGTTTTCCCGGCCGCTGTCCGGATCGCGGAGAATCCAGCGCACCTGCCGGCCGGTGGATGCCCAGTTCATCATCGGCATGGTGCCGCTCCACTCCACCGGGGCAAAATAGATCGAGTCGAGCTGCATCAGCCGGCGAGTGACCGGGGGTAATCCCTGGGTTTCGAGTGTGAGAATGAGCGTCTTCCGCGGCGCGTTTGCTGCCGCCCGACGATATCGCTCCAGCTCGGCCGTGCCCGCGGTGTCCCTGTGGAGCGAATTGAAGCTGTGGCCGAGATCGCGCCCGATTGGCTGCCTCGAGACCTGGACCATACCCAGCGTGTCGGTCTCGTCGAAGAACCGGCCATAAAGATGATCCAGCCCCCGCACCCGGTTCACCAGCGCCACCTTCCCCGGCCGGTCGAACCTTACCTGTACGATGTATCGCTCGGCGGGCGCGATCACGATGCTCTCGACCCACGCCTCACGCTCATACCTGCTCGCGTCCGACGCGATCAGTTTCATGCGCGCGCTGGGAAAGGAGAGGTTGAATGTCCGCGTGTTGGCCGCATTGGTGAAGAAGAACCGAACCACCTCGCCCCGCTTCACCTCCAGGTGGTAGTCCGGCTCTCCATTCACCAGCAGCGTATTGCCGAACCGCCCCATCAGGGCATGGGTGGGCGACTCCGCTCCCAACGGCACCATCCCATCCTCACCGATGAGAATGTCATCCAGCATGAGAACTGCTTCACGATTGGCCGGTCCGTACTCGTCGTCCTCGCCCGACCGTACCCGCAGGTTTCCATATAAGCCGAGCTCCTGCTGGACATCTTCACGGACATGAGGGTGATACCAATACATCCCCGCATCGGGAAAGCGAACCCGGTACGTGTACTCGCCATCGGGAGGAACCGCCGGTTGGGTCATGTCGGGAACCCCGTCGCTCCGGCTGTCCAGGCGGATCCCATGCCAGTGGACCGTGGTCGGCTGAGGAAGATGATTGCTGAACGCGACCGTGATCTCGGAGCCGCGCGCCACCTCGAGCAGCGGCCCCGGCTGCTGCCCATTGAAGGCGTAGGTCGTGTAGCTCCGCCCCAGGAGAGTCCGCCGCACCAGGCCGGCCTCCAGTCGCAGCGTGTCCCCACTCTTGAGTCGGATGACTTCGCTGGGGCGGGCCGCTTGCCCTTCCTTTAATAGAGGAAGGTAGGGGCTCGCGTCGGGGCGGAGCGCCATCTCGGCGGGCAGCATGGTGAGCCCCGGCGGCATCGGCACCATGGTCCACCGGACCGCAGCGGAATCGGCGCTCATCTCGTGATGCGGGTGATGATCGCTGCTGGATCGACCGGTCATCGACCCGATGGAAAGCTCGTAGAGATCCGGCGGGAAGAGCCGAGTGCTGGGGGATTGACCTCGGAGCACCACCCGGCCGGCCGGCTCCCTTGTCAGCGGAGTGGGCTCGGCGCTGACCAGGATGGTGAACTTTTCCAGGCCCACGTCCGGAAGGGTGACGGTGCCGTTCTTTACCTCTCCTAGGTTGATGACCGGGTACATCGCGGGCGGCGCGACCCAGGCAACATAGGTCCGGAACCTTCCCAACGATCGGGGGGAGGGAAGTCCGGCGATCGAGATGATCGGTCGGTAGCGGAGGCGCCCGTCGGGGCTTACCGCGATCGTGAAGGGCTCTGGGATATGGCTGAGCTCGACCCGGCCGGAGACGCCGGCGATTCCAGGGGCGGGCACCAGCTCCATGCAGTAGAGATCGCGGCTCGGGCCGAGCGGATTGGGCGAGTCGCAGGGACGCTGTTGGGCAACGGTTGGGGCCGCGGCGAGGATGAGCAAGAGTGGGAGACTGCGCTGAGAACGGAAAGACATCGCGGAGAGAATTTAATGTACGCGCCTCCTCATCCCGAGCCCAGCGAGGGATCTGCTGCGCGGTCATCGAAGCCGGCCGAGTAGGTCCCTCGGTCGCCTGCGGGACCTCGGGATGAGGATTCACTCCTTACTCCTCACTCCTACCAGTCCTCCCGCACCTGCCGCTTCTTTCGTTTCCGCCGCTTCGCCGCCGCCGCTTTGATCAGGCGGGCCGCGCTCGGCTTGACGTAGTGCCGCCGGCGCCGGAGCTCCTTGAAGAGGCCTTCCTTTTGTAGCTTGCGGCGGAACAGTTTCAGCGCGCGATCCACGCTGTCGCCCTCCAGCAGCCTGATTTCGGTCATCATCCCCACCCGTGGTCAGGAGCGATCGCTCGCTCGTAAAAAGCGGCGGCCGGCCCGCGCTGAGGCGAGCCGGCCGCCGCTGATCGTGCGGCTTGCGCCGAGTCGGTTACCGTCCGACCTTCACGACATTCTCTGCCGCTGGGCCCTTCTGGCCCTGCACGACATCGAACTCCACCCGGTCGCCCTCGGCCAGGCTCTTGAAGCCCTGGGCCTGGATGGCCGAATGATGCACGAAGCAGTCCTTCTGACCATCCTCGGGCGTGATGAAGCCGAAGCCCTTGGCGTCGTTGAACCACTTGACCGTGCCAGTAGTGCGTGACATTTCCTGCTCCTTGTTTCCTTGAGGTAATCGGAGTGAGGACATGCCGCACGGCCGACTACGGTTGCGTGGATTGCGCCTCCACGCGGGGCAAAGCTGCCGCGGCGCAGCAGTGCGCCAGGAACGGCAACCCAAACAAAAAGGGCCGGCGCCAACGCCAGCCCCTGTCTTCACGTCGGATTTGGATGCGCGACCGCGCCCCAATGCTGGAAAACAATATACCCTGACGTGCCTCAAAAGGGAATCCACCGGCGGTCGGACTTCACCCGGCGTCCCGGCCACCCGGTTAGCTTGTCATCCTGAGATCGGTTTCACCGTTCACTCGCTCTACCCGACCGCGGCCCGCATGGCTGCGGGCATCCGAGGCCTCTCCTATCGCTCGCGTAGCCTCCACCACCATCCTCACCCGCCTCCTGTCGCGTAGGGCGAGAGGCTCCGAAGAGGTGCTCACCGGGCCCATCCGCGGCGAACTGCTGGGCGCCGAGCACCTCGGCGACCGCGCGCGAGCATTAGCGCAGAGCCAACACCTGGCCCGGCGGCGCCATCGGTGGAGACCCGCCCGCCTCCTGCGTCGCCTCGATGAGACCCGACGGATCCTGGACGATGCGCACGCTCGCCTGGCCGACGCTTCCGACCTCGAGGTGGACGTGGGACCCGCCGGCGAGTGGCTGCTGGACAACTTCCACGTAGTGCAGGAGCACATCCGCGAGGTGCGCGAGAGCCTTCCGCGCGGCTACTACCGCGAGCTGCCCGAGCTCGTCGGGGGGACGTTGTCAGGCTACCCCCGAGTCTACGAGCTCGCGATCACCCTCATCTCCCACACGGAAGGTCGCATCGATCTGGGCAACGTCGACCTCTTTGTCGGCGCCTTCCAGGAGATCGCCCCGCTCTCCATCGGTGAATTGTGGGCCATGCCCGCGATGCTTCGCCTGGGGTTGCTTGAGAGCGTGCGACGCATGGCCCGCCGCACTCTGCAGCGGCTGGACGAACTGGCGACGGCCGATCGCTGGGCAGCGCACCTGATCGACGCCAGCGCCCAGACCGTGTCCGCGCTCGCTGCCGCGGTAAACGAGTTCGTCACCCGGCCTCCGCCGCTCAGCCCGACCTTCGTCTCCCGGTTCCTCTACCGCCTGCGCGCCGTCGGCAGCTCGGTCCAGCCCCTGGTTCAGCTGGAGAGGTGGGTCGTCGAGGAAGGAGTGACCCCGGAGGACGCCACCGCGCGGTCTACCCAGCGAGTCGCGCTCACCCAGATCACCATCGCGAACAGCATCACCAGCCTGCGCGACATAGCCCGGATGGACTGGAAGACGTTCGTCGAGCGGGAGAGCGTCCTGGAGCGCGCGCTGCGCGCCGATCCGGCGGGTACCTATGCCCACATGACGTTCGCGACCCGAGACTGGTACCGGCACGTGGTGGAGCGCATCGCCAAGCGGACCGGTCGCGACGAGGCCACCGTGGCCCGGCTCGCCGTCGAGCGGGCGCGCGCGGGGGGCGCCGAGGCCTCGGGCGATCCACGCCGCGCCCACGTGGGCTACTATCTGGTGGACGAGGGGCTCGCCGAGCTGGAACGCATGACCGGATATCAGTCCCCGCCCATAGAGCGGCTGCACCGCGCGGTACTGCGCCACCCCAACGTGGTCTTCGTCGGCGGCCTCCTGGCCGGCACTGTCGCCGCCCTAGCCGCGCTGCTCTGGCTGGCCGGGGCCGAGGGCCGCACCGCCCTGTCGGCCGTGCTGCTGTTGGCCCTGATCCCCGCGAGCGACATCGCGGTGAACGTGATGAACCAGCTGGTCACCGCTTTCCTCCCGCCGCGGCTGCTACCCAAGCTCGACCTCAGCAAACAGGGCGGCGTGCCGGCGGAGTTCCGCACTGCGGTCGTCATCCCGACCCTTTTCGACAGCGTGGCGGCGGTTCGCGAGGCCCTCGAGCACCTCGAGGTGCAGTACCTCGCCAATCGTGAGGCGCATCTTCACTTCGCCATCCTCAGCGACTTTACCGATGCACCGGCCGAAACCCGGGAGACCGACGCCGCGGTCCTCCAGGCGGCCGTAGCCGGGGTGCGCGAGCTCAATGCGCGCCACTCGGAGGGCGCGGGTGATGCCTTCTATCTCTTTCATCGCCCGCGCCGCTGGAATCCCGCGCAAGGCGTATGGATGGGCTGGGAGCGGAAGCGGGGGAAGCTGGCCCAGTTCAATCGCTTCCTGCGAGGCGGGGCGCCGGACGCCTTCTCCACCATCGTGGGCGATCCCGCCTCCCTCCGTCGGGTCCGCTACGTCATCACCCTCGACGCCGACACCGTTCTGCCGCCGGAGACCGCACCGCTGCTGGTGGGGGCGCTGGCCCATCCACTCAACCGCGCAGTATACGACTCCGACCGAGGGCGCGTGGTCCGCGGCTACGGGATTCTTCAGCCGCGGGTGGGTGTCTCGCTGCCGAGCGCTCACCGCTCCCACTTTGCCGCGATCCAGTCGGGGCATCCCGGCGTGGACCCGTACACCACTGCAGTGTCCGACGTGTACCAGGACCTGTACGGCGAGGGGAGCTTCACCGGGAAGGGGATCTACGACGTCGACGCCTTCGAGCAAGCGACTCACGGCCGGTTCCCGGAAAACACGCTGCTCTCGCACGATCTGATCGAGGGTAGCTACGCCCGCGCCGGGCTCGCCGCCGACATCATCGTATACGACGACTACCCGGCTCGCTATCTCAGCTATACCCGACGGAAGCATCGCTGGATCCGGGGCGACTGGCAGTTGCTCCACTGGCTGACCCGGCGAGTGCCTGGTCCCGATGGCCCGGAGCCCAACCGGCTCTCGCTGCTCTCGCGTTGGAAGATCCTGGACAACCTCCGGCGCAGCACGGTGGAAATCGCCCAGCTCGTCTTCCTGATCGCCGGCTGGACTGTGCTACCGGGATCACCGGTGCGCTGGACCCTGCTCGGGCTGGGCGCGATCGCCGCGCCCTGGATCGTCTCGCTACTCCTGGCGCTGCTGCGGCCGCCCATGGACAAGTCCTGGCGGGCCTACTACGGGGAGGTGGGACGCGACGCGAGGACGAGCGCGCAGCAGGTGGCCCTGGCGATCACCTTCCTGCCCCACCAGGCATGGGTCTCGGCAGACGCGATTTTCCGGACCCTCTGGCGGCTGGGCGTGACCCGGCGCAACCTGCTCGAGTGGCAGACCGCGTCGCAGACCGAGCGCGCCATGTCGCGCGGGCCGGGCAAGGTGTGGCGGACTATGTGGCCGGCGGTGGCCCTGGTTGCGGCGGTGGCGATCATGGTGGCCACCGTCGAGGTCGTCCGCTCGAACGGCGCACCAGTGCCATGGACGCTCGCCCTGGCCGTGCTGCCGCTGGTCGCCCTCTGGTCGGTGTCTCCGCTCGTCGCCCACGCCTACAGCGCGCCCGCCGTGCGCCGCGAGCGGCGCCTTCCGCCAACCAGCCAGGCAGCGGCGAGACGGTAT
Organism: Gemmatimonadales bacterium; assembly: GCA_044867445.1. GTDB lineage: Bacteria > Gemmatimonadota > Gemmatimonadetes > Gemmatimonadales > GWC2-71-9 > CAVVWJ01. The sequence goes on along the minus strand of JBIOUY010000180.1, from coordinate 6,286 downwards.
GCCCTGCTCCACTGGCGCTTCTTCGATCGCTTCGTCACCGCGGGAAGCAACTGGCTCGCACCCGACAACTACCAGGAAGACCCGGCACCCGCGGTCGCCATGCGGACGTCGCCGACCAACATCGGCCTCCAGCTCCTCGCGACCGCGAGCGCCTATGATCTCGGGTTCATCACCGCGGATGACATGACCGAGCGGCTGGAGCGGGTACTGCAGGCATTGGAGCGCATGGAGCGGTTCCGGGGCCACTTCTACAATTGGTACGATCTGCAGGACCTGCGGGTGCTCCAGCCGCCATACATCTCCACCGTCGACAGCGGCAACCTCGCCGGCCACCTCATCGCTCTGCGGCACGCGTGCCTCGCCGTGCGCGACGACCCGGTGTTCGACGGGCGCACCTGGCGGGCGCTCCAGACCGGGCTGGCGCTCGCCCGCGAGCGGCTTCGGGGACTCGCCGCGCCCACCGCCGAGGCGGAGCTTCGGGCTGCAACGCTTGCACTTGCCGCGGCCACTGACCCCGCCAAACCCGACGCGCTTACCGAGACCATCGCCCCCACCCTGCAACGCGCCCGGTTGGCCCTCGAGGTCGCGGCCTTGCCCGCCGGCGCGGCAGAGCCCGCGACGGAGTGGATCGACTGGAGCCTCCGCCTCATCGGACAGCACGCGGCCCGGCTCACCGATCTCGGGATGACCGCGGTGCGCGCGCGCGAGGGCCGGCCACTCAGCCGATCCGAGAGCTGGCGCGAGCTCGCCGAGCGCGACAGTGGCGCGGCGGATCTGCTGAGCCGGCTCATGGCGGTAGCCGATCGCGCCTACGAATACGCGCTCGCGATGGACTTTGGCTTCCTGTATGACAAGGCGCGGGCGCTGTTCGCCATCGGGTACCAGCCCAGCTCCCATTCGCTGGACGGATCGTACTACGATCTGCTGGCGTCCGAGGCCCGCCTCGCGAGCTTCCTGGCCGTCGCCAAGAACGAGGTGCCGGTCGAGCACTGGTTCCGGCTCGGCCGGACGCTGACCCATGCCGCGGGCGAGACAGCACTGGTCTCCTGGAGCGGCAGCATGTTCGAGTACCTGATGCCGGCGCTCGTCATGCAATCCTTCCCCTCGACCGTCCTCGATGAGACCTACCATGCCGCGGTTCGCCGTCACATCGCATATGGGGCCGAGCGAGGGGTCCCCTGGGGAGCGAGCGAGAGCGCCTACAACCTTCGCGATGGACACCAGACCTACCAGTATCGCGCGTTCGGCGTGCCCGACCTCGCCCTCAAGCGCGGACTCGGGCGCGACCTGGTGATCGCTCCCTACGCCTCGGCGCTCGCCACCATGGTCGACCCCCGGCGCGCGCTCGCCAATCTCGCCACGGTGGAGCAGACGGGGGCGTTGGGACCGTACGGCTTCCGCGACGCGATCGACTATACCCGGCCCGATCCGGACCAGGAGTACGCCCTGGTGCGGAACTACATGGCCCATCACGTGGGCATGGGGCTGGTGGCACTCACCAACGCCCTCACCGCGCAGCTCTGGCAACGCCGCTTCCACGCCGATCCGCTGGTCCGCTCGGCAGAGCTGCTGCTGCACGAACGCACGCCCCGCCGTCTGGTGCTTCAGGAGCCGCAGACCGCCCGCGCCGACGAGGCGCTGCCCGATCCCGAGCTGGAACGCCCGGTGGTGCGGGAGGTTGACGCCGCCGACACACCCCAGCCCCGGGTCGCCCTCCTGGGTCACCTACCGTACACCATCATGGTGAGCCACTGCGGCGCCGGCTACAGCCGCTACGAGGACCTTGCCATCACCCGCTGGCGCGCTGACGGCACCCGCGACGCCACCGGCCAGTTCTGCTACCTGCGGGATGTCACCTCAGGGCTGGTGTGGTCCGCGGCGCACCAGCCGGTGGGCGCGCCGGCCGACTGGTACCGCGCCTACCTCGCCACCGACCGAGTCACTTTCCACCGATCGGATGGTGACGTCGAGACTCGCACCGAGATCGCGGTGGTCCCTGCCGACGCGGCCGAAGTGCGGCGGGTAACCCTGACCAACAACGGACCTCGACCGCGCGAGATCGAGCTCACCAGCTACGCCGAGATCGTGCTCGCTCCCCCGGACGCAGACCGAGCCCATCCCGCATTCGGCAATCTCTTCGTGGAGACCGAATGGCACGAGTGGTGTACCGCGATCACCGCCACCCGGCGGCCGCGCTCGTCGGAGGAACGGCCGGTCTGGTGTGCGCACGTGGTGGACACCGGTAAGGAGCAGGTGGGACCGGTGACCTGCGAGACCGATCGCGCCCGGTTTCTCGGGCGCGGGCGCGGCACCCGAGACCCGATTGCGCTCGAGATGACGGGAGCGCTCTCGGGCACCACCGGCGCCGTTCTCGACCCAATCTTTGCCCTTCGCACCCGAGTCCGGGTCGCCCCAGGTCAGTCGGCATCGGTCGCGTTCACCACGCTCATGGCGACCACCCGGCAGCGCGCCTTCGAGCTGGCCGACCGCTATCACGATTCGTACGCCGCCGAACGGGCGCTCGACTTGGCCTGGACCTCCACCCGAGTCGAGCTGCGCGAGCTCGGCATCAGTCCCGCGGAGGCGGCGGTCTTCCAGGAGCTCGCCGGCGACCTCTTCTATGCCGACCCGTGCCTCCGCGCGCCGCGAGATGAGCTGCTGCGGAACCGCGGCTCGCAGCCGATGCTCTGGGCTGCCGGCATCTCCGGCGACTGGCCGATCTTGCTCGCCACCATCGATTCGCCCGAGGGACTGCCCACACTCCGGCGCTTGCTCGCCGCTCACCGCTACTGGCGGCGGCGCGGCATGATGGTGGACCTCGTGGTGCTAAACTCCCATCCACCCAGCTACCTGCAGGAGCTGCAGGAGCGGATCATGGCGACCATGTTCGCGTCCCTGGATTCGGGCGTCATCGACCGGCCAGGGGGTGTGTTTGCCCGGCGACGCGACCTGCTCAGCCCGGACGTGCTGAGGATGCTGCGCGCCACCGCGCGGGTGCTTCTGGCATGCGACGGCCGATCCCCGGGACGCATACTCGAGGACGCCACCGCACGGGGTACCCTAGCCTCGGACGCCCCGGCGGCACTTTCCACGCCGGCGCGAGTGTCCGAGCGCGCCGCGGCGCCTGGGTTACGCGCGCTGCTCCGCGTGGTCGCGCGCGCGCCGGCAGATGACGCCATCCGACCTTCGCCCGTGGAACCGCTGTCGCAGCGTCATGACGGAACAGCGGGTGCTGCCCGGGCCGACACGTGGCAAGATGGAGCGGCACGCTACGAGAACGGCTTCGGCGGGCTCACCCCCGAGGGAGATTACGAGATCCGGGTCGAGGGAGACCACCTCCCTCCGGCACCGTGGGCCAACGTCATCGCCAATCCCCGAGGCGGCTTCGTCGTCACCGAGCGCGGAGCCGGCTATACCTGGGCGGAGAACAGTCACTTCTTTCGGCTCACACCGTGGCACAACGACCCGGTGAGCGATCCGCCGAGCGAAGTGCTCTACCTGCGCGATGAGGAAACCGGAGAGGCGTGGAGTGCTACTCCCGCCCCGATCCGCCGTGGTACGCCCTATACCGTCCGGCACGGGGCAGGCACGTCCTCCTTCTCCCACGAGCATACCGGCCTGGCGACGACCCTCGTGGTCGGCCTCGCCGAAGACCAGGCCGTCAAGCTCTCGCTGCTCCAGGTAACCAACCGCGGCGGGCGGCCGCGCCGGCTCAGTGTGACCGCCTTCGTCGAATGGACTCTCGGCGTGCTCCGGGAGCACACCCAGCATCAGGTGCAGACGGCGTTCGAGCGGGATCGAGGAGTGATTCTGGCGCGGAACTACTTCGATCCCCAGTTCGCCGGCCACGTGGCCTTCTGCGCCATCAGTGAGCCTGTGACTGGCCACACCGCCGACCGGCGGGAATTTCTCGGCAGGAACGGCACGGTGGCAGCGCCTGCGGCGTTGCATGTTCCCCTCGCCGGGAGCACGGGGGCCGCCCTCGACCCGTGCGCGGCATTGCGCTGCGTGCTGGAGGTGGCGCCTGGCGAGACCCGAGAACTCGTCGTGGTGCTCGGCGCCGCGGAGGGCGAAGACGCTGCCCGGCACGCGATCGACGAATACCGCGACCTGAACCGGGCAAAGGCAGCCGTCAATCGCACGGTGCAGCGCTGGGCGGAGCGGATGTCGGTGATTACGGTCCGGACCCCGGAGCCGTCCTTCGACGCCATGATCAACCGGTGGTCCCTGTACCAGGCGCTGGCCTGCCGGATGTGGGCCCGGTCGGCGATCTACCAGAGCAGCGGGGCGTACGGCTTCCGCGACCAGCTCCAGGACTCGATGGCCTTGGTGTACGCCGAGCCGGCGGTCGCGCGGGAGCACATTCTCCGCGCCGCGGCACGACAGTTCGTCGAGGGAGACGTGCAGCATTGGTGGCACCCCCAGAGCGGACGCGGGGTGCGAACCCGGTTTTCGGACGACCTCGTCTGGCTGCCGTACGTCGTCACCCACTACGTCCGCGTCACCGGCGATAGCTCGATTCTCGACGAGCTGGTCCCCTTCCTCGCCATGCGCGTGCTCGAGCCGCATGAGCACGAGGTGTACGATGTGCCGGAAATCTCCAACGAGGTCGGCTCAGTGTACGACCATTGCGTCAGGGCCCTGCGTCGGGCGTGCACCACGGGCACGCACGGCCTGCCGCTCATGGGTGAGGGCGACTGGAACGACGGGATGAACCGGGTTGGAGTGGAGGGTCGGGGCGAGAGCGTGTGGCTCGCCTGGTTCCTGGTGGCGACACTGCGCGGGTTCAGCGAGCATGCCAAGCCACGGGATGAGGCAGAGGCCGTCGGGTTCAGGACACGGGCGGACGCCTATGTCGCCGCGGTCGAGGCATACGGCTGGGATGGGGAGTGGTACCGCCGGGCCTACTTCGACGACGGCACGCCGCTCGGGTCCTCGGCGAGCGACGAGTGCCGAATTGATTCGATCGCCCAGAGCTGGAGCGTCATCTCGGGCGCCGGCGATCCCGAGCGCCAAGCTCGGGCGATGCGGTCCTTCGAGAAGCTTCTGCTTCGGGAGGACGCAGGGCTGCTCCTGCTCCTCTCACCTCCGTTCGACAAGACACCGCACGACCCGGGGTACATCAAGGGATATCTGCCGGGGGTGCGGGAGAACGGCGCTCAATACAGCCACGCGGCGCTCTGGGCAGTGCTCGCGACGGCACTGAAGGGCGAGGGCGAGCGCGCCTTCGAGCTCTTCCAGATGGTCAACCCGCTGACTCACACCCGCACGCCGGCGGACGTGGCCACCTACAAGGTTGAGCCCTACGTCGTCGCGGCCGACGTGTATACCGCACCAGGCCAGCTGGGTCGCGGCGGCTGGACCTGGTACACCGGATCGGCCAGCTGGATGTACCGAGTTGGGCTGGAGGCGATCCTGGGCTTCACCAAGCGGGGTAACATCCTGTCGCTCGATCCCTGCGTACCACCCGGCTGGCCCGAGTTCACCATCGAGTACAGGTACGGTCGCAGCACCTACACCATTGAAGTGCAACACCCGCACGCGGTGAAGCGTGACACGGGCGAGGTCACCCTGGACGGCCAGGTCCTGCAGGGATGGGGGATTCCGCTGGTAAACGACGGGAAGCGGCACACCGTGGTCGTGCAACCAATGCCGGATCAGCCAAACGGCACCCACGCATGACCGCAGGTTCGGCACCTCGCCGCAGGGATGGCGCCGGCCCCAGACGTCCCGGGGTGGCCCCGGTTGCCACAACTGGGGCATGGCCCGGGATCGTGAGGGTGCCATGAGTTGGTACACCCCCAGCTCAGCTGGCCGCCGCTGGTTTCTCCGACAGGAACCATCGGGTACCCATCCTCGGGGCATGTCCGTGAGTGCATGTTGATCACCGCGCGCGAAAGTGCAGCGGGTCTCTGAGACTCTGTAACTCCCGATAGTAGTACAGCGGCGTCGGCCTCTTGCCCTTGAACCGCAGTCGCTTGAGAAAGGCGACCTCGTCCGCGGTGGCGTTGGCGCTCAAGGCGGTACTCTGCAGGAACTCGGTGAGCCCCGGCTCCTCGCCCCTCAGTTGGTCAGATTCCCGCTCGGTGAACTCGAACCGTTTCACGTGGCCGACGACCACCCTGGGATTCAGGACAATATCCAGCGCAAAGGTCGCAAGGTCGATGTCCCAGGATTCGATCAGCGGATCCAAGAACGAAATACACTGCTCCTGGGACAGGTGAAAGATGTCCGTGTCCAGAAACTCGAGCACAATGACCCGCATCTCCTCGAAGCTTCGGCCACT
>JBIOUY010000179.1:0-35718 GCA_044867445.1 Gemmatimonadales bacterium | reverse complement strand
GTCGCGGTCCCAGCCATCGGGCAACTGCCGATACTGCATCCGATGAAGATGATCGGCCAGATCCGGATGTTGCTTGCGATAGTCCTCGTATCGGGCGAGCCAGGCCTGATGCAGCTCGCGGCCGCGCTTCCCCATCCCATCACGCAGGTGCTCGCGCACCCCGTCGGGCACCAGGAACTTGGCGTCCTCCGGCCAGCCGTAGAACCGCTTGGTAAGACGAATCTCTTCTTCGCCCAGTGGCTCACCGTGGGCGGCCCCGGTGTCCTGCTTGTTGGGAGCGCCATAGGCGATGTGGCTGTCTACGATAATGAGGGTAGGGCGATCACTGGTACTGTGGAAGACCCGGAGCGCGCGTCGCAGCATCTCGAGATCGTTCGCGTCGCCCACCCGGGTCACGTTCCAGCCGTAGCCGATGAAGCGGGTGGCGGTGTCGTCGGTGAAGGCCCAGTCGGTATGGCCCTCGATGGAGATCTTGTTGTTGTCGTAGATCCAGCAGAGGTTGGAGAGCTTGAGGTGTCCGGCCAACGACGCCGCCTCCCCTGAGACGCCCTCCATCATGTCGCCGTCACCGCACACGGCGTAGACGTTGTAATCGAACAGCTCGAAGCCGGGCCGGTTGAAGTAGGCCGCTTGCCAGCGGCCCGCGATCGCCATCCCCACACTGGTGGCGACGCCCTGGCCCAGGGGTCCCGTGGTGGTCTCCACCCCCGAGGTCCAGCGGTATTCGGGGTGGCCGGGACATTTGCTGTCGAGCTGCCGGAAGTGCTTGATGTCCTCCAGCTTGACTGAGAGCTCGCCGAGCCGCTCGTACTGTGGATTCACTGCCTTCACTCCGGTCAGATGCAGCATCGAGTAGAGCAGCATGGACGCGTGGCCGTTGGAGAGCACGAAACGGTCGCGGTTGGGCCAAATCGGATCCTCGGGATCGAAGCGAAGGAAGTCCTGCCAAAGGCAGTACACGACCGGCGCCAGCGCCATGGGCGTACCAGGATGGCCGGAGTTGGCGGCCTGGACCGCGTCCATGGCGAGGGTGCGAATGGTATTGATGACCAGGAGATCGGGGTCTTGAGATTTCTGAAGCATTAGGAACTGTCCCTTCACGGCCAAACTGTTACAGCGAGGTGGGCGCGGGCACCGCGCGGGTCGCACGTGGATTGTAACCCTAATTCGGCAGGAAGTGAGAAGCAGGGAGCAGTGAGCAGGGAGCAGTGAGCAGGGAGCAGGGAGCAGGGAGCAGGAGTAAGGAGTGAGGGAGTAAGGAGGGTACGAGTGAGGGAGCTCTCATCCTGAGCCCTTCGGCAAAGCTCAGGGCAGGCTCCGCGAAGGATCTAGCCGACGACCTTCCGGGATCTTTGAGCCAGATCCCTCGCTGCGCTCGGGATGAGGACAGTGCTGGCTCGCGGCAGTGTGCTGCGGTGCTAGCTGTTAGCTGTCAGCTGTTAGCTATTAGCTCTTAGCTGTTAGCCGTTAGCCGTTAGCCGTTAGCCGTTAGCCGTTAGCTGTTAGCCGTTAGCTGCCTACGGCAGGTAACTCCCCCGCTGCACGTGATTCATAGCGAGCCCCGTGACCAGCGTCGTCAGCGCGACGATCGCCGAGGACTCGCGGTTGGCCGCGTAGCCCTGTTGCAGCTGATCGGCGCGTTCGGCCAGATAGCGAAGCAGGGCGCGGGTTCGCTCGGGGAAGTGGCCGGTCCAGCGGAAAACGTTTGCCAGAAGCGCCGGCTCCAGTCGGCGGATCAGGTCCGCTGCCGGGCAGAGCGGCTCGTCCAGTGACATTCCCTCCGCACCTCCGAGGTCCTGGAAGATGGCTTTCAAGGCGCCGTCCAGACCCGGGGGCAGTTCTCCTGCCGCCTCGCCCCCACGGCGGTAGTAGTGGTCGAGCGAGTATTCGATGTCACCCACATCCTCGTCCAGCTCCGCGCTGGTCACCACCGGGTCCCGCTGCCTGAGGCCAGTAACGGTCCGCTCACAGTAGGCCAGCTTGGCTGACGCAACCGGCCAACTGCCGTACTCCATCCGCCAGTCCAGTCCCGGGGTTATCCACACCGCAAAGGTCTCCGCCCAGTCTTCGTCGGGATGCTTCTGCGCGTACCAGCCGGGGAGGTGCCGGACGTAACGCCGGCTGAACGGCTCGGGCCGATACTCCTCGGAATAGGGTTGGGTGATGGACCCGAATTGCTTCACCCATTCTTCCTCGTCGTACAGCCGGTAGGCGTAGTTGACCACGTGGCCCATCTCGTGACGGAGGTAACGCAGGATGTCTTTCCGGTCGAATCCCTCCACCATCCCAACCCGTTCGGCGTGGAGCGCGGTAAGGTCGGGGCGCGCCAGGTAGAACGGGATAGCGATGGCCACCGTCTCAAAGGGGACTCCCCATTCGGTCGAGAGGTAGAATCGGGGCCGGATCCGGGTGAGACCGATGCGCTCGAGCTCCCGCTCAAACTCGACGACGATCGGCTCCAGCCGAGTACCCGCGATGGTGAGTCCAAGGTCCCGGATCGGCGTGGACCAGATGTTTGACTCATGGAAGCGGACGGGCTGGGTCGCCATGGTTGGTAAGTTATAGCGATGACGGTCGCCACATCCGCGCCTCCCCAGACTGCAGAAGCGGTACCCCGGACGGTCAAGGGCCTGAGCCTGGTCTCGCTGTTCAACGATCTGGCGAGCGAGATGGTCTATCCCCTGTTGCCGGCGTTTATCACCCGTACCTTGGGTGGCGGGGCCATGCTGCTGGGATTGCTGGATGGTGCCTCCGACCTGACCTCCGCGGCGCTCAAGTGGGGGAGCGGGCGACTGGCCGACCGGCCCAAATGGCGATCTCCGTTGATTCTGGTGGGCTACGCAACGGCGATCTTGGTTCGCCCGATCATCGCGGTGGCAAACGCCGCGTGGCAGGTGGTGGGGTTTCGGGTGGTGGACCGGGTCGGGAAGGGCATCCGGACGGCTCCTCGCGACGCCCTCATCGCGGCGGTGACCCCTGCCGCCCAGAGGGGTCGCGCCTTCGGGTTTCATCGTGGCGCCGACCACCTGGGCGCTGTCATTGGCTCGCTGCTCGCCTGGTACCTGCTGAGTCGCGGTGCCGAGGTGCGCAGCGTCATCGGCTGGAGCGTGGCGCCGGGAATTGTCGCGTTCCTGGTGCTGGCCATGGTGTTGCGGGGGACGGCGGAAAAGAGGGCGGATGAAGAGGCCGGAAACGCGGGAAAGAAGGCGGAAGAAGAGGCGGAAAAGTGGGGGGAAGGCGTCCGGCGTTCTTCTTCCGACCCTTCTTCCGCCCTCTTTTCCGCCTCTTCTTCCGCCTTCCTTCCCCCCATCCTTGCCCTCGCCGCCCTCACCTTCTTCCGGTTGCCGGAAACCTTGTTGCTTCTGCGCCTCCAGGACCGGGGAGTAGCCGTGACCGTGATTCCATTGGTCTGGGCTGGGCTCCACGTGGTCCGCAGCGCGAGCTCCTACCCTGGCGGCTGGCTCTCGGATCGACTCGGCCCCCGTCGTCTGGTCGCCGCCGGCGGTATTCTCTTCGCCGCCGTGGCCGCCAGCCTGGCCGCCCAAGTGGGGCCGATTTTGGCGGTGGCCGCGTTCCTGCTTCTCGGGGTTGTGACTGGCCTCACCGAATCGGGCGAGCGGGTGCTCGTGGCGCGGCTCGCGCCCGCGACTCTCGGGCGTGGCTTTGGCGTGTATCATGCCTTGGTGGGCCTGGCCGCGCTTCCGGCCGGGTTGATCTTCGGGGCACTCTACCAGGCCTCCGGCGGCCCCCGAGCCCTGGCGATCTCGGCCGGCGGAACTGCCCTGGCGGTGGTGGCTTGGATCGTCCTCTCGCTTCAAACCAGGGAGAGCTCGACGCAATGAAAGCAGTAGTACTGCTGGGGCTTCTGTTAGCTGCTGGAGGGATGCTCCTTCCGGTCTCTGCCCGTGGTCAGGTACTGATCCGGGTGGCTGACCCAGGGCGAACCGTGTACTCCGAGCTGCACGAAGGCTTGCATGAGGGAACTCCGGCGGCCGACTCGGTTCTCGCCATCATGCGGTCGAGAGCGCCCGCTCCACTCTGGCGCCGGGTGCGCGCCGCGTTGAGCGGGAAAGCCGAGTGGAACGACGGTCTCCTGGCCCTTACCCGCCTGGCGCAGCTCCCCAGCCGTGCCTATGCCGATAGCGCGGCGCGGCTGCGATCGCGGATCGCAGCTGGACGGGTCACGGCGCCTCCGGCCCGAGATCCCGCGGATCTGCTTGCCCCGCTCGATGCCATCGCCTTGGAGCGCGGACGCGCGGTTATCGGAGACCCCAAGCTGCTGCGCGATCTACTCCCCAAGATACCGAGCCGCCAGTACGGACTGGGGGAGGCATGGGTGATAGGCCAGCTCGAGGGGGCATCGGACTCGCTGCAGGCCCGTTTTCTTGCGACCGATGACACCGAGCTCAAGGTCCGCTATCTCACCCTGCTCAGCTTCTCCAGCGACACCGCCGCGGTGCCGCTGCTGGCCCGGGTCTACGCCGCGCCCGACAGCTTCGGAGTGCCGCCCGGCTACGGCGCCCGCGCGTCGGACGCACTCCTGTGGATCGGCACGCGCGGCAGCATCCAAGCCCTGCTCAAGGCTCGCGATCGGGCCCGGTCGTGCGGCAGTTACGCCGATCCCAGCCTCGAGCGCGGAGGGTATGATTTTCTGGCCAACGACAGCTCGGCGGTCATCTCCCGAACCGGTAAATGGTTGACGACATGGATGGAGGAGTTGTAACCCGGGAGTCGCTCGTCTCACGGGTCAGCTCGGGGCTCGGCCGGATGGGCCCAGTGGTCGCGATCGTAGTCTTCGGCATCGCGATCCTGGTGCTGCATCGGGAGCTCGCGTCCTACAGCTATCGCGACATCACTACGGCCATTGAGGAACTGTCGTCGACCCAGCTGCTGCTGGGCATCGGGTTCACCGTGCTAGCGTACGCCGTATTCCCCGGTTATGACGCCGTCGCGTTGAGCTACATTCGTCATCCACTGCCGTTCCGGCGCACCGCTCTGGGCTCGTTCATCGCCTACTCCTTCAGCCAGACGCTCGGCTTTCCCTTACTCACCGGCGGGTCGGTGCGCTATCGCCTCTGGTCATCCTGGGGACTCTCCAGCGCGGAGATCGCCAAGGCAGTGAGCTTCGTCGCGTTCTCGTTCGGGCTCGGCATGGTTGCCGTTAGCGGGGTCGTGTTCGTCCTGGAGCCGGCCAGCACGGCGGACGTGCTCCGGCTGCCGCTCATCTCGCTGCGCCCGATCGGCGTGTTGAACCTGTTGATCGTGGCCGGGTACGGCATGTGGAGCGTGGTCCGGAGGCGGCCGGTGCACCTCTTCGGCCGCCGGCTTCCGGTCCCACGGCCCGAGCTGGTGGCAACTCAACTCCTGGTGGCGGGGCTCGACTGGGCGTTTGCCGGCGCTGCGTTGTACGTGCTGTTGCCGCCTGGCCACGGGCTCGGCTATCTGCCTTTTCTGGGGATCTTTCTGATCGCGCAGTTCGCCGGATTGCTGAGCCACATACCCGGCGGGCTGGGCGTGGTCGAGACCATCATGGTCCTGCTCCTCAAGCCGCACATGGCGACTTCGGCGCTGCTCGGCGCGCTCATTGCCTACCGTGGGGTGTACTACCTCCTCCCCTTCGGTGCCGGCGTCATCGTGCTCGGCACTCGGGAGCTCCGCCCCTACGGCGCACGCGCCTTCGGTCTGGCTCGTTCGATGGGAGGCTGGGCGCCGCGGCTGCTTCCCCAGGTCCTCTCGGGTGCGGTCTTCCTGACGGGTGTCATCCTCCTGATGTCAGGGGCGACGCCTCCAGCGCATGGCCGCATGGCTTGGGTAGGGCATCTGCTCCCGCTGGGGCTGATCGAGCTCAGTCACTTTCTCGGGAGCCTGGCGGGCGCCGGCCTGCTGGTGTTGGCCTGGGGTCTCTGGCACCGACTCGATGCGGCCTTCGGGCTCACGGTCATCCTGCTTGGGGTGGGGATCGTAGCCTCGTTGCTCAAGGGAGGTGACTGGGAAGAAGCCCTGGCGCTCGCGCTCGTGCTGGGGTCGCTCCTGCCGGCGCGGAGTCACTTCTACCGCAAGTCCGCGCTCGTGGCCGAGCCGTTGGAGGCGAGCTGGATCCTGGCAATCGCGGTGGTCGTCGGAACCTCGGTGTGGCTGGGATTCTTTGCCCACAAACACGTACAGTACCAGGGCGAGCTCTGGTGGCGGTTTGCGCTCCACGCCGACGCTCCCCGTTTTCTCCGCGCGACGGTCGGGGTGGTTGGCTTGCTGCTGGTGTTCAGTCTGATGCGCCTGCTCCGGCACGCGCCACCGGAGATGCATCTGCCGGATCGGGCCGAGCTGGACCGCGCGGCCCAGGTCATCGCCACCTCTCGGGACTCTTCGACCAACCTGGTGCTGGTAGGTGACAAGGCGCTGCTCTGGAGCTCCAGCGCACGCGGGCTGCTTTCCTATGGCGTCTCGGGCCGAAGTTGGGTGGCCCTGGGCGATCCCGTCGGGGATGAGGAGGATCGAGAAGAGCTCGCCTGGCGGTTCCGCGAGCTGGCCGATCGTCACGGTGGCTGGACCGTGTTCTACGAAGTTGGGGTAGAACACCTACCCCTCTATATCGACCTCGGCCTGACCTTGATGAAGCTGGGTGAAGAGGCGCGGGTGCCGCTGGCGGCATTCTCTCTCGAGGGCAGCAACCGCCGCGCCCTCCGCCGTACCCAGCGGCAAATGGAGCGTGACGGCGTCACCTTCGCCGTGGTCCCTCCGGCGGAAGTGCCCGCGCTCCTGCCCCAACTGCGACTCATCTCGGATTCATGGTTGCGGGAGAAGCGAACCAGAGAGAAGGGATTCTCCCTCGGCCGGTTCGACGAGGACTACATCTCCCGCTTTCCGGTAGCACTCGCGCGGAAGGACGGCGAGATTCTGGCATTCGCCAACATCTGGAGCACGCTGCCCAAGACCGAGCTGTCGATCGACCTGATGCGTTACACGCCAGCGGCTCCCGGGGGCGTGATGCAGTTCATCTTCACCGAGCTCATGCTCTGGGGCAGGGCTCAGGGGTATAGATCGTTCCGTCTGGGGATGGCCCCGTTCTCCGGGCTGGAGAGCCGGGCACTGGCCCCGCTCTGGACCCGGGTGGGAGCGCTCATGTATCGCTATGGCGAGCATTTTTACAACTTCCAAGGGCTGCGCGAATACAAGGAAAAATTCGATCCCGTTTGGGAGCCGCGCTATCTTGCGTCGCCCGGCGGGCTCGCACTGCCGCGGGTTCTGACCAGTATCGCTACCCTCATCGGGGGCGGCATGAAGGGCGTGGTAGCCAAATGAGCCTTGTAGCAGGATTCTTCCGGCTCGCACTCGGACTGTCTTTGGCTGCGCTCGCCCCGCCGGCCAACGCCGCTCTCCCTGGTGACTCGCTTCGAATCGACACCTACCGCTTCGGACCCTTCGGACCCGTAGTGGTGTACCGGTATCGGGAGCACCCCGCTCGGGTGGCGTTGTTCGTCTCAGGTGACGGGGGCTGGAATCTGGGTGTGATCGAGATGGCGAGAGAGCTGGCGACGATGGACGCGCTAGTCGTGGGCATCGATATCCGGCGATACCTCAAGTCGCTGGAGAGCTCCAAGCAGTCCTGCTCCTATCCCGCCGGAGACCTGGAAGAGCTGAGCCAGTGGATCCAGCACAAGCTGGGATATCCCAGGTACACCCAACCGCTACTGGTCGGGTACTCCTCGGGAGCCACTCTGGTTTATGCTGGCCTCGCGCAGGCGCCGCCCACCACTTTCGCCGGCGGACTGAGCCTGGGTTTCTGTCCCCTGATCCGTACCGCCCGGCTCTTCTGCCGGGGCGGCGGTCCGGCGTCCAAACTGGAACCGCGCGCACACAGCGTGCGGGTCGCGCCGGCCGACAGTATGTCGAGCCCGTGGACGGTTCTCCAGGGGGAGGCAGACTCCAGCTGCACGGCGGCCGACGCCGCGGCGTTCGTGCGACGGGCGCGGGGCAGTCGGATCGTGCGTCTGCCCGAAGTGGGACATGGATTCGGGGTCGAGTCCCGTTGGAGACAGCCATTCCGAGACGCCTTCGAGACCCTCGCACGGAGCACAGCAGCGTCTCCCGCCGCGACTGTGCCCGGAATCGCGGATCTGCCCCTGATCGAGCTCAGGTCCGCCCAACCGTCGCCGGATCTCGCGGTAGTGGTCTCCGGCGACGGGGGATGGGCGAGCATCGACCGGCAGATCGGGGAGAGCCTTGCCGCCGCCGGAATCCCGGTGGTGGGTCTCAACTCGCTGCACTATTTCTGGAAGGCGCGTACGCCGGAACAGGCCAGCGCCGATCTCGCTCGCATCCTGCGTCACTACCTGAGTGCGTGGAAGGCATCGACTGCATTGCTGGTCGGATATTCCCGTGGCGCGGACGTGCTCCCCTTCATGGTGGCGCGTCTGCCTGACGACCTACGCAGACGGGTACGGCTGGTGAGCTTGGTGGGTCTGTCTCGTCGGGCCGGATTCGAGTTCCACGTTGCCGACCTGTTTCGCCGGGAAAATCGGTCGGACCGCCCTACGGTTCCGGAAATCCAGCGGCTTCGGGGAATCCGGTTGCTCTGCGTGTACGGCGCGGACGAAAAGGATTCAGCCTGCCGGGACTTGCCGCCGAACCTCGCCAACACGATCGAACTGCCGGGTGGCCACCACTTCGGAGGCGCCTATCGGGAGGTAGCCGGACGGATTCTGCAGATGGTCCGGGCCGACTGAAGGGACAGATTGTCCCGCAGGTGGTCCGGGTGAGAAATGTTGTCTCCCAAAACTCCTCTCACGCGGCACCCTGGCTGTCCGGTGGAGTTCTTCCTTGCACGCTGGCCGCGACGCCTCGGACGTGGAGCTCGTTCCTGATCCGCTCGGCCAGGTCTCGTTCCACCTGGCGGGCGGTTTCGCTGTCGGGGCACCAGACGCGGAGGCTCAGGACCATCCCGGCGTCCCCATGCTGTCTCACGGCGCACTCGATCACCTGAGTCACCTTGGGGTGGGCCTCTCCCATCGCCAGCAGTGCATGACGGATCTCGCTCACGTCCTCATCTGCGCCGAGAACCACGTTCACGGTGGCCATGGCCTGGAGCCTCCAGGTGTTCAGGTTCACCGTGACCTGGGTAGCCATGGCACTGTTGGGGACGATGATGCGGCGATCGTCGGCAGTGCGAAGCAGGGTATAGCCCAGGGTGAGTCTCTCGACGACGCCGGTCTCCGGGCCGGCCGGCGTGGCCACCTGGACCAGGTCGTCCAGCCGAATCGGCCGATATAGCAGCAGGGCCACCCCAGCGACCAGGTTCCCCAGCGTGTTCTGTGCGGCGAGGCCAAGAACGACCGACGCAATGCTGACGCCCGCCAAGAGTGCGGTTCCCACCCGACTCAGCGCTGGAATCAGGTGGGCGTAGAAGGTGAGAGCGAAAACGTAGATGGCAATCTGCGCCAATTGCGTGAGAAAGGAGGCGACCGTACGATCGATCAGCTCGTGCTCATCCCGGGCTAGCACTTTGTCCACGGCCAGCCGAAGAGCCCGAGACACCAGGCCGGCCAGCACCAGGAAGAGGATGGCGTAGAAGACGATGCCGAGCGGGGTGTCCGGTTCCAGAAGCTCGATTCGAAAGAGGCGCTCGAAAAATCTCATACGTCGACTCCGCGGCTGGCCGAGAGCTAACAGCTAACAGCTAACGGCTAACGGCTAACGGCTAACGGCTGATAGCTGATAGCTGTTTAGCTGTGATCTGCTGGCTGTGAGCTGCTAGAGCTGCTATCTGTTGGCTGCCAGCTGTTAGCGGTTAGCTGATAGCTGATAGCTGTTAGCTGTTAGCTGTTAGCTGTTCAGCAGCAGCGGGTTGGGCCATCCCCGTAGCGGGTCCGTACAAACTGATCGAAATAGTCGCGTTCACTCGGGATGGGACAACCGGGATGGAAACGTCGCAGGTGCTCCACATGCGCGGCGTAGTCCGGCATCCCGGCCACGCGCCGGACCGAGCTCAGAATCCGTTGCAGCAGTGGGCGAGTGCTATCCTGCATAAGCCGTCTCCACGAACGGCGATTCCTTCATCGACGCCGGTCGCCGTCGGGTGAGCACGAGGATCCACTCGCGCGCCGATGCGGCCACCACCATCACCGTCACCACCATGAAGATCAGCGCGACCACGGCATCGAGCCGATCGTTGAAGATCAGCCGCGCGCCGCGGGCAGCCTCAACCGACCCGCTCGCCACTTGTTCCGCCGTACGAGCAGCATGGGACAAGAAGCCAAGCCGAGGATCGTCGGCAAACACCTTTTGCCATCCCGCGGTGAGTGTGACCGCGAGCAGCCAAGTGAGTGGGGCCAGGGTGACCCAGACATACCGCGCCTTGCCGCTCTTGATAATGAGGGTCGTGCCTACGCAGAGGGCCACGGCGGCGAGGAGCTGGTTGCTGATGCCGAACAGCGGCCAGAGCGAGTTGATCCCGCCCAGCGGGTCGAGCACGCCCTGCACCAGGAAATACCCCCAGCCGGTCACCACGACTGCCGACGCGATGATGCTGCTGGGATACCAGGACGTGTGGCCCAGCGGAGCCCAGACGTGGCCGGCGAGTTCCTGGAACATGAACCGGCCGACTCGGGTACCGGTATCAATCGTGGTGAGAATGAACAGCGCCTCGAACATGATGGCGAAGTGGTACCACAGGGCCATGAGCCCGCGCCCAAATGCTCCGCTCAGGATATGGGCCATTCCAACGGCCAACGACGGCGCGCCGCCGGTACGCCCGAGCAGAGTCTTCTCACCCACCTGAGCCGCCAGGCCGGTGATCTGGTCGGCGGTGACGGTGAAACCCCATCCGCGAATCGCCTCGACTGCACTTTGCGCGCTCCCGCCCAGGCTCGGCAGGGGAGCGTTGATGGCGAAGTAGATGCCGGGATCGAGCAATGCCGCCGCGCACAGGGCCATGATCGCCACGAATGACTCCATCAGCATGCCGCCGTAGCCGATGAGGCGGGCGTCGCTCTCCCGGATAAGCATCTTGGGCGTGGTTCCGGAAGCGATCAACGCGTGGAACCCGCTGATCGCGCCGCAGGCGATGGTGATGAACGCAAAGGGGAAAAGCTTGCCGGCGAAGACCGGGCCGGTGCCATCGATGAACCGGGTCACCGGCGGGAGTTGGAGGGGAGGCAAGACCAGCAGGATGCCAAGGGCGAGCAGCAGGATGGTACCGATCTTCATGAAGGTAGAGAGATAGTCCCTCGGGCAGAGCAGCAACCAGACCGGCAACACACTGGCGATGAAGCCATAGGTGATGATCCCAAAGGCGAGCGTGATCCCATCGTGGGTGAAGTACGGCGCGAGCGCCGGAGAGGCCGCCACCCAGCGGCCGCCGACCAACCCGAGCAGCAAGAGCACGATGCCGATCACCGAGGCCTCGATGGTGCGCCCTGGTCGCCAGACCTTCATCCAGAACCCCATGAGGATCGCGATGGGAATGGTGCAGAGGATGGTGAACACCCCCCAGGGGCTGTCCTTGAGCGCGTTGACCACCACCAGGGCGAGCACCGCCAGCAGAATCACCATGATCGCGAAAATGGCAACCATGGCGAGTATGCCGGTCACCGCTCCGATCTCTTCCTTGGCCATCTGTCCCAGCGACTTGCCGTCTCGCCGCAGCGATCCAAAGAGGATGATGAAGTCCTGGACTGCGCCCCCGAGCACGACGCCGACCACGATCCATATTGTTCCTGGCAGGTAGCCGAACTGGGCGGCGAGGACCGGGCCCACCAGCGGGCCGGCACCGGCAATGGCGGCGAAATGATGACCGAAGAGCACCCAGCGAGAGGTGGGGACGAAGTCGCGCCCGTTGGCGAGCCGCTCGGCCGGAGTGGCCCGCCGATCGTTCAGGCCGAGGACCCGGTCGGCCAGGAAGCGGCTGTAGAAGCGAAAGGCGATCAGGTAGGTGCCCACCGCCGCGAGCACCAGCCAAGCGGCACTGATGGTCTCGCCTCGATGGAGTGCTATGGCTCCCCAACCGGCGGCACCGGCGAGGGCGATGGCGAGCCAGAGGAGTCTGGGGAGCATGTGCAAACGGTAAACGGTAAAGGGTAAAGGGTAAACAGGCTCCCTTTCACCGTTTACCGTTTCCCGTTCTCCGCGGTCCTCCTTGCCCTCCCCTCAGTCGCGCCGTACCTTCGAAGCCCATGCCATTGCCATCCTTTGGTTTCGGCCACCGGCCGTCCTGGGAGTTTGAAGCCCCGGAAGCCGCCGGAGCCGCGCTCGAGGAGCCTCAGCCGCAGCCCATCCGGAAGGGTTGGCGCGGGAAGGTGGCCATCGTCACCGGAGGCGCCACCGGGCTCGGCCGCGCTATCGCGATGGAGTTCGGGAAACTGGGGTGTCACGTCGCATTCTGCTTCGTGAACCTGCCGGGACGAGACGTGACCGAGCAGGCCCTACTCACGGAGACGGCGCTTACCGCGATGGGAGTAGCGGTCCATGCCTGCCGCTGTGATGTGCGCGATCGGGACGCGGTGGAGCAGTTTGTCAACGACACCAAGCAGAAGCTGGGCGGAGTCCACTTCCTCATCAACAATGCCGGGATAGCCAGCGACGGCGCTCTTTGGCGGCTCAGCGCCGAGGCGTGGAATGAAGTCCTGGAGACCAACGTCACCGGCGCGTTCAACTGCATCCGTGCCGTGGCACCCATCTTCCGCACTCAACACTACGGCAAGGTCGTGAGCGTCAGCGCTCATCAGGCGGAACGGCCGGGATTTGGGGTAGCAAACTACGCCGCGAGCAAGGCCGCACTGGTCGGCCTGACGCGGGCGGCCGCCGTCGAGCTGGGGCCCGCCAACGTCAACGTGAATGCCGTCGCGCCCGGGTTCATCCGGACCGAGCGCATGGCGATGCTCCCCTCCGAGGTGATCGAACGGGCGCAGAAGAGCTCGGTGCTCGGTCGGGTGGCCGAGCCGGACGATGTGGCGCACGTGATCTCCTTTCTCTGCTCCGAGTCGGCCAGGCACATCACCGGGCAGACGGTCGTGGTGGACGGGGGGCTGTCACTGGAGTAAGAAGTGAGAAGTGAGAAGGGGTGAGAAGGGGTGAGAGGTGACAGGTGAGAGGTGAGATAAGAGAGCACCTCATCCCGAGCGCAGCGAGGGATCTCCTTCGCTGTCCTGGTTTTGGCCAGTTTCCGGATATGATAGGCCCAGATCCTTCGCTGCGCTCAGGATGAGGATCTCACCTGTCACCTCTCACCTGTCACCTCTCACCTGTCACCTCTCGCCCGTCACCTCTCACCTGTCACCTCTCACCTGTCACCTCTCACCTTCTCTGTTTACTTTCCCGGCGTGAAACCCGCCTTTCTCTGTATTCTCGGGTTCCTCCTCGTCGGTCCGCCGGTGAGCGCCCAACGCCCGCCGCTCGCGCAGCCGGTGCCAACCGAAGCGCTGGCCGGTCAAAACGTCGCCCTGATACCGCTTACGCTCGTCGCCGCCGATCCCGGGCTCCAGTCCGATTCCCTCTTCGCCAAATACCAGGATCGCCGCGCCACCCTGCTCTGGGCCGACTCACTGATCGGTGACGCGTTCACCGGCCGCGCACCCGAGGTGCGATGGGTCCTGCCGCCCGCGCTGCGAAAGATCGCCCGGCGGAGCCCCGGCATCGTGAGCGATCCGGACCAGATGGGTCAGGCGATCCTGCGAGCACCGAACCTTCGCTCGGTGCCGGATCCGCTGCGCGCCTCCCTGCGAAACCTGATGGCGCTGGTCGGTGGCCGTATCGCCATGGTCCCGGCGGCTCTCGGCTTCGTGCGTGACACCAGCGGGCGGGTGCGGGCCGAGCTCTCGCTGGTGGCCGCGGACACCCGTTCGGGCAAAGTGGTCTGGCGTTCGGTGGCAGTTGGGAACGGCACTGATCCCGATCACGCGCTCCAGGCGGCGCTTGGCGCCGTGCTGCCGGTGAGCGGCCTGGGTCCATGACCTACGATGTGACCCTGATTCCGGGAGACGGCATCGGTCCCGAGATCACGGAGCAGACCGTCAGGGTCCTCGAGGCAACCGGCCTTCGATTTCACTGGGACGAAGAGCTAGCCGGTATGGCCGCGGTGGACGCCACCGGCACTCCGCTTCCCGATGCCACCGTCGACAGCATTCGCAAGAACCGGATCGCCCTCAAGGGACCGCTGACCACACCGGTAGGCACCGGTTTCCGCTCGGTCAACGTCGGCTTGAGAAAAGAGTTCGAGCTCTTTGCCAACGTTCGGCCGGCGCGCACCATCGTGCCCGGTGGCCGGTTCGAGAACGTGGACATCGTGCTGGTGCGGGAGAATCTGGAAGGCCTCTATATCGGGGTGGAGCACTTCGTCCAAATCGGCGACGACCCTCGGGCGGTGGGCGAATCGATGGCCATCGTGACCCGGATGGGCTGCGAGCGGATCGTCCGCTACGCCTTCGAGTACGCCCTCAAGCACCGCCGCCGGAAAGTCACCATCGTCCACAAGGCCAACATCCTCAAGATGGTGAGCGGGCTCTTCCTGGAGGTGGGCCGAGCCCTGGCACAGGAGTACGCCGGCCGAGTCGAATCCAACGACATGATCGTGGACAACACGGCGATGCAGCTGGTGCTTCGACCGGAGCAGTTCGACGTCATGGTCACCACCAACATGTTCGGCGATATCCTGAGCGACGAGGTCTCCGGACTGGTAGGGGGACTGGGACTCGCCCCGGGCGCCAACATCGGGACCAGAGCGGCGATCTTTGAGGCGGTGCACGGCAGCGCCCCCGACATCGCCGGAAAGGGACTGGCCAACCCCTCCGCGCAGATGCTCGCGGCGGCCATGATGCTGGACTACATCGGCGAGCTGGATCGGGCGCTGCGCCTACGACAGGCGGTCACCGACACCATCGTGCAGGACAAGATCTGCACCCGCGACCTTGGCGGGAGCGCGTCCACCCAGGAGTTCGGGAATGCTGTCGCCCGGCGGGTTGCCTGAGGTCCCCTGCGCCAAGTGCGGTCGTCGGGTTCGCGGACTCCCGTGGGGGGACCTGTGTCCCGAGTGCCGCGCGGCACGCGCCAAACGGTCATCGAAGCTGGGTAACCGCGTCGCCCTTGTGGCAACAGCGCTGATGGCGGCCTACGTCGCCTGGCGCCTTCCCAGCGACCCGACCTCTCGGTTCTATGGAGCGGTCGCGATCGTCGCCACCTATATCATCGTGCGGCGGATCGCCGTCCGCGTTGCCATGGAGTTCCTGCCTCAATGATTAGCCATTGGGCCTTCCTGACAGCCCTGGCCGGGCTGTCTCTCGCGTCCACATCCCATATCCTCGCGCAGACCAGCCTCACCATCTACAACGACGGTCGGGTCCTGGTGCGGCGGACCGTCACCGTTGCTGTTGCGAAAGGAACCTCCACCCAGCGGGTGGCGCTCGGAGCGCTCGACCCGGCCTCCCTCTTCGCGCTGGATTCCGGAGTCACCATCACCGGATTCGATTACGATGGTGCGGTGGATGAGGCCAGCGTGCTGCGCCGCTCGATCGGCCGCCGACTGGTATTTCGCCTGCCGGAATCCAAGGACACGATCAGCGCCCTGGTCCTTGGCGTGGATCCGCTTCGGCTGCAGCTGCCGGATGGCCGGGTGAGTTTCAGCGTGCCGGGTGCCGGCCTCTATCCCGCCGACGTGGTCGTCACCGATCCCACGGTGAGTCTCGATCTCCGGAGCGCTCGAGCGCAGGAACGTCTCAGGCTGGGCTACTTCACCGCTGGAGCCTCGTGGAGAGCGAGTTATCAGGTCATGCTGGGTGATGCCGAGGCGAGGGTGACCGGCATGGCGGTGCTGCAGTCGGAATCGCTGCGGGCGGAAAATGCGGAGGTCCAGCTGCTGGCTGGTGCCGTCGGTCGGCCCGAAGCGGGCCAGCCGCCACCGGTACCGGTCGCCGGGGTCATGTTCAAGGCGCGCGCGGCGGACGAAGCGAGGGCGGTCGCGGAACAGAAGGTGGGCGAGTACCACCTGTATAGTCTCTCCGGGCGCAGCAGCCTGCTTCCCGGGCTAACCACCTCGGTCGCGCTGTTCGATCCAGTCCAGGTCAAGTACGAGCGCAATTACGTGGTCCACGGCTCTCTCCCATACTGGGGGTTTCTGCCGCAGCAGGGCGAAGAGACCGAGCCTCCGGTCGAGGTGAGCTACACGCTCAGGCGCCCCCGTAAGACCGAGTTCGGTGATCGGCCACTTCCCGGCGGAGTAGCCCGTCTTTTCCTCCCGGATAGCAGCTCCCGGCCTCAACTGGTCGGCGAGGCCGCTCTCGACCATACGCCAGCGGGAAAGGATCTCCGGCTGGTAGCCGGAAATGCGTTCGACCTCACCGCCCGTCGGGTGCAGACCTCCTATGTTACCCGGCGCGACAGCAGCAAGGCCGGATGGCGCACCCTCGCCACGGCGGATTACCGGGTCACCCTCAGGAACGCCGGAGATTCGGCGGCGACGGTCGATGTCGAAGAGGAGCGAGGTGGGGAGTGGAGCATCGTGTCCAGCTCGGTGCCGGCGGAGAAGCTTTCCTCCGCCCGTACCCGGTTTCGGGTGCGGGTACCCGCACGAGGTGAATCGGTGCTGACCTATCGAGTGCGGGTCGTCTGGTAGCATGAGCAGCGCTCCGGTAGTTCTGGCACATCTCTCCGATCTCCACTTTGGAGGCTACGCCGACCTGGCGCAGATCGAGGCCCTGGAGACCTTCCTGCCCACGCTGGGCGCGGGGGCGTTTGCCATCGCCGGGGATCTCAGCCAGCGTGCCCGCCACGGCGAATTCCAGGCGGCCCACGCCTTTCTCGCTCGCCTTCGAGCCCACCTGCCGCTCCTGGTGGTGCCAGGCAACCACGACATCGAATGGTGGAAGAGTCCGTTCGGCGTCCTGGGCCAGGAGGTGAAGTACGCCAAATATTCCCGGTACTTCGGTGAGCTGACGCCGGTGCTCGAGGTCCCCGGCGCGATTATCGCCGGGGCACTCAGCAGTTACGGGGTGGCGTTTGGATCGCTCACCTGGAACATGCGGGACGTGGCGGTGAAGGGTCATTTGCCCCGCTCGGAGACCGACCGGGTGACCCGGATCTTCTCGGCGGCCGCGCCCGACGTGGCGCGCGTCCTGGTCGTTCACCATAATGTGCTGGCGGGCGCGCTGTCCCGGCGCATGGGGCTGGCTCGCTGGCGGTCGGCGCAGCGCCGGTTGCTCGCCACGGGAGCCGATGTGGTGCTCTGCGGGCATGACCATCAGGAAGGAGCCGGACAGATCGACGGCTCGCTGGCGGTGAGCACCTCGGGCACTCACAGCTCGCGGGTGCGCAACGGCCGTCCGTCGGTGTTCAATCTGGTAAAGATCGAGGAACGTGCGGTGCATATCCAACATTTCCGTTGGGAGGTCTCGACCCGGCGGTTTCTGCGGTCGGACACGTATTCCTTTGCTCGGACTGCCCGGCCCGAGGTAGCGGTCTCAGTGGCAGGTGGAGACCAGGGGCCATGAGCGAGACAAGTACTCTCGAGCGCCGGCTTCGGCTCCTCGGGCTCCGGAACGTGGATCGGGTCGTTACTCATACCAACCGAACTGTCATGGTCAGCCTTGGGATCCGGCGAGTGCTCCGGCTCCATCAGGGATACACCTTCGCGTCTGACCCGGTCCTCCTGGCCATCATTCGGTTCCTTGATCCCACGCTTCCGACTCCGCTCAGGCGCGCAGCCCAGCGGGAATTTCTCGACTTTCCGGTGGAGCAGCACGCGCCGCCATCCGGACCGGCCCGGCGCGAGCGCCCGAGACCGGGCGATCTGCTGTTGCTGCATCGTCTGCGGCAACTCCACGACCGGTTCAACGCCAAGCACTTTGGCGGAGTGCTGAGCGAGATCCCCATCCGCCTTTCAGGACGGATGCGACGCCGGCTCGGCGAGCTGAGCATCGACCTCAGAGACGGACACGCTCTCGAGATCGCCCTGAGCCGGCGGCACGTGGCTCGACACCCGTGGAACGAGGTGGAGCACACCATGCTGCACGAGATGGTGCACCAGTGGCAGGCGGAGAGCGGCCTCCCGGTGGATCATGGGGCCGCATTTCGGCAGAAGGCGGCGGAGTTGGGGATCCAGCCTCAAGCCAGCCGCCGGCTGCCGGGACATAGCGAAGAAGCCGCACCGGCTTAGGTTCAAACTGGGAGGGCCTCATGCGCTGGACACCGGGCGGGCGCAGTCGCGATATCGAGGATCGCCGAGGCGGTGGCGGAGGGTTCGGTCGCTTTGGTGGCGGGGCAGGTATCGGCGTTGGTGGCGCGATCATACTGCTGGTCTTGAGCCTGATCTTCAAGCAGAATCTCTTCACCCTCGTGGGCGCGGGTAGCGACCCTGGGGACACAACCGCGTCCGGAGCGGTCAGCACCACGCCGGAGGAAGAGAAGCGAGTTGAGTTCGTCTCCTTCGTGCTGGACGACGCGCAATCTACCTGGGAGCGTCTCTTCCAGGCACGAGGGCGGACCTACGAACATGCCAAACTCGTGCTCTTTCGGGATGTCATCCGCTCGGCCTGCGGGTTTGCCGAGTCGGCCAGCGGGCCGTTCTACTGCCCGGGCGACGAGCGGGTCTATATCGACCTCGGCTTCTTTGACGAGTTGCAGCAACGTTTCGGAGCCCCGGGTGACTTCGCGCAGGCCTATGTCCTGGCGCACGAGCTGGGCCACCATGTGCAGCGGCTGCTCGGGGCCGAAGGGGAATCGGTCCGGATCGAGCTACAGGCCGACTGCTACGCCGGTGTGTGGGGTCATGAAACGGCACAGCGGCAGATCCTCGAGGCCGGCGACGTAGAAGAAGGACTAGGCGCCGCGGCGGCGGTGGGAGACGATCGTATCCAGCGAATGTCAGGTCAGGAGGTTCACCCCGAAGCCTTTACTCATGGATCGGCGGAACAGCGGGCGAGCTGGTTTCGCCGCGGATTCGAGTCAGGCCGGCCGGAGGACTGCGATACTTTCCGGAGCTGACCCTCGGGTGGGACCAGCCTCTCCCGTCCTCCTGTATGATGGCTCCTGCGGATTCTGCGCCGAGAGCGTCCAACTGGTCCTTCGGCACGATCGGCGGCGTACGCTGCGTTTCGCCGCCCTGCAGGGCGCATACGGGATGGCACTCCGAGCACGTCATCCGGAGCTCGAGGGCGTGGACTCGATGGTCTGGGTCGAGCCGGGCGGAGCCAGCGGTGGCGACCGGGTGCTGGTGCGTTCCGACGCGGCACTTCGCGTCGCGCGCTACCTGGGAGGGCGGTGGAACCTGGCGCTGATAGGATGGGTCTTGCCGCGTTCGATCAGAGATGCATTCTACAACCTCATCGCACGCCATCGCCATCGACTGCTGGAGACCGACCCCAGCTGTCTCCTGCCTGAGCCCGAGGTGCGGGAGCGGTTTCTGGACCTGGGCGCGTAGCGAGTGATTCCTCCCGACTATCTGATCTTGCGCCTCATCCGGCGTCACCTGCCGGATAGGATCGTGCGGCTGCTTCTTCAGCGGAGGATCTTCATCAAGCCCGGTCTGGAGACGACGGCCCCCGCCGAGGCGGCGCAGCGTTTTCTGGGCGCACTAGACACAGCCGGCCAAAGCCCGCGTGGGCGGAGCGTGTTGCTCTTCGGGTATGGTGGTCGGTTTGGAGTGGGCCTGGAGTTGTTGCGAGCCGGGGCCCGGCACGTTGTACTGCTGGATCCCTATGCTGTGCCGCTAGCTGCGGTCAACCGCGCCCTGGCTGCCAAGGGCAATCCCTACCTGAGCATCTCGGGATCTAAGGTACTCCCCAACCCCGAATGGCTGACGGTGATCACCGCGCCGTTGGGACGCTATCTGGCAGATGGCGGCCAGCCGGTTGACCTGGTGTTTTCCAATTCGGTCCTGGAGCACGTGGACAACCTGAGCAGCGTCGTCCCCGAGCTGGCCCGCGTCACCGCACCGGGCGGCGAGCAGTTTCACTTCATCGACATGCGGGATCACTTTTTCAAGCATCCCTTCGAAATGCTGTGCCATTCGGAGAAAGTGTGGCGCCGCTTCCTAAATCCCGGAAGCAACCTCAACCGCTTGCGAACGCGAGACTATGAACGGCTCTTCTCCCGGAGTTTCCCCAAGGTGACCGTGGAGCCTTTGGCGACCGACATTGCTGCCTTCCGGTCAGCCCGACCACGCATCCGGCCGGAATTTCTCACCGGCGACGAAACCCGAGACGCGGTGACCCGCATCTTCCTCCGCGCCTCCCTCGCCTGAGCCTCATACCGCGAACGACTCTTCCTCCGGCGACGCCAGATCGACGGCAGGAACCCGCGCTTCCCGAAGACGGCGGAAGACAATCCGCACGATCCAGACGGTCCAGAGTGTCTGAGTCACCAGGGTCACGCAGGCCGCGCCCATTGGTCCCCAGAGCGGAATCGCTACGGCGTTGAGTACCACGTTCGCGACGATGCAGGTGATCACCACCCGAAGCGCGATCAGCTCCAGGTGAAGTGTATGGATCAGGAAGACGGTCAGGACCCCGGTGAACAGCGTGGGCGCGGCCAGGAACAGCACCCGGGCCAGCGGCACCGAGTCGAGGTACTTGGCACCGAACACGAGGGGCACGACGAGGCCGGCCGCCGTTACCACCACCAGTGCGACGGCCGCGCCGATCAGCAGACTGGTCGTGGTCAGCTTGCGAAACAGGCGTCGCAGCTCGGGCCAGTCGTGCCGGGCCGCCAGCGCGACGCAAATGGGATAGAAGATCAGCGCGACCGGGCGGATTCCCAGCCGGGATACCTCGAAGAGCCGATAGGCCGCCTCGTACGATGCGACGGCGGGAAGCGGCTTGAGAAATCCGAGCATTACCGTACCGGCCTTGAAGTGCACGGCATCCAGGATGGTGATCCCGAACACCGGCAACGACTGGCTCAGCACCTCCCTCGCGCCCTCCACTTCCCATCGAAGGTGCAGCCGCCCGTGCTTGGCGCGCACGATGGCGAAGGTGACTGCCACGACCGTTGCGTGGGTGGCCACGTAGGCCCAAAGCAATGCCCGCAGGTCGCCGCCCTGGGAGGCCACCAGCAGCACGAGGCCGGCCAAAACGACCTGTCCCACTAGCTCGATGGTGACGCGATACCCGTAAAGTTCTAGGCCGACGAAGAAGGCAGAGAAACTGAACACCAGATCCTGGAGCAGGAGATAGAACGACACCAGAAGCAAGGTGCCGGAAAGGGCGGGTCTCACCACGAGGCACGCGGCATTCACCAGGAGGAACACCAGCAGCATCACCGGCAGGCGGAGGGAGATGACGCTGGAAAGATGCTCGAGGGCTCTCCCGCGCTCGCGCGCCACGGAACGAATGAGATGCCGGGTAGTGCCCAGCTCGGTCGCCTGGGCCGCGACGGATCCGATGGCTGCGGCGAGGAAGAACTCTCCCATCCGTTCCCGGGCGAGGTGCCGGGTCATGATGGCGATCACCAAGAACCCGACCAGCTTCTGCCCGAGTTGGGAGCCGCCAACCATCAGGATGTTTGCTCGGATCTGCCGCCAGTTCATTGCGGTGGTGGGATCTCCGGCTCCCGGCGGCTAGGCCCCAGCTCGAAGAAGAGGATGTACAGCGTCATGTTCTCCCAGAAGAACACGTCCAGGACGAACAGCGACAAAATGTGGAAGGGGACCATGACGACCAGGAAGGCGTACCGGTACCACCGGGAGAAGAGGGCGCAAAATGCGGTGAGCTCGAAGAGGGTGATGATCGGGTAGCCGGCTCTGAGTGTCTGGCCGAGGATGGGATAGTCGATGACGTACTTCCCGAAGTGTCCCGTGGGGTCGACCGTCTCATAGGCGTTCCGCAGCGCCCAGAACATGAGGCTATCGCTGGTGTAGACCCCCGGCGTGCCCCGCACGGTCCGGAAGACGCCCACCATGGTGTACACGAAACAGAGCACGGCCAGGATCGACAGCAGCTGCACGCCGGCCGGCGTGGGGCCGCCGGGGGACCCGCGGTCGCCCTTCGCCGCGGCTCGACGATCCGCGAACAGGAAGATCGTCATCAGGTAGCCGGCGTACAGGATCAGCACGCTCTCGTGATCGATGTGACCGGCGAACCCGCGCCATAGCGAGGCGAAAAGGGTCACGCAGATGCACGCTGCTACCATCGTGAACCGCAGCGCTACCCCCCCGATCACCAGGGCGATCGACAAGAGCGTTACCGCTTTGAGCCCGTACAGGAACGCGGAATTGTGCAGCAGGCTTTCGATCGAGGGGGGCAGGAGTCTGAGCACCCCCACAGCCTCGTACAACGAGGGTGGGATGAAGATGAGATCGTGCAGCGGCTTGAAGGCGACCCGGAGGAACCAGACGCTGAACACCACAATGCGCACCAGGCGGAGCGCACTGGGTGGAGCGTCATGATGCAACAGCTTCATTGAGCGCCCGCCGCAGGCAGTTCGATCCGCACCAGCGACTCGGGCGCTACCTGTGAGGCAGGAAACCGGCGGAACTCCCAGTTGTAACGGATGAACTCGAGGGAACGCAGAGGAGCGTCGGGATGTCTCAGGTTATAAATCGCGGCGAGAGCGCCGAGCCAGTCGCGCACCTGTGATCGAGCGGGTTCGCGCTTGGGATGTCCCGGTGGCAGGGCCGCCTGCCGACCAAACACTTTCACCCTGGAGTCGATCTCGGCCACGTTGACGAACTGAAAGAGCTTCGCCGGGTCGAGCTCGACCGCGTGCCCCATTCGGTCCACCCCGTGGTAGCGATAGTACTCCAGGGTGGCAGGGGACTCCTTTCGCCCGTACATCGTCCAGGCCGGGAACGGAAAGGTTCGGCGGCTATCCAGGGTGAGCTGGCCGGTCGTGAGCACGAAGAAGAACACCGCCAGCACGGTCCGATGGGGAGAGGGGATGGACCGCAACCAGGCGCGGACCGGTTCGTAGGACAGGAGCGCAATGAAGTAGAACAGCAGCACTCCCGACTCCACCAACATGACCAGCAGAGGTATGGTCGGGCGCGGCAGGCTGAAGCCCCGGCGGATGAGCAGGGCGAGTATCACGCAGAGGGCCCAGGCGACGAGCAGGCGCCGAATGGTTCGCCATTCGAAGCTCCAGTTATCCGCCGTGAGGATGGCTGCTCTCGGAGCCGTTACCGACTCAGCCATGCAGGGTCTCCCGGTAAATCTCCAGATGGCGGTCGACCACGCTTTCCAACTCGTAGTGCTCCTGCACGTAGCGACGGCCGGCCTCCCCCTTGGCCCGCCAGACATCACCCGCGAGCAGCCGCTCGAGGCCATCGGCGAACGCATCGTCCGGCACCACTTGGCCGAACCGCTCCACCAGGTTGTCAGGGTTTACCCGGCTCAGGATGGCGCAGCCGTGGGCGAACGCCTCCAAGAACGAAGTGGGAAGCCCTTCCCGCCCAGCCGTGTTCACCAGGATCCAGCTTTCGCTCAGGAGGTCGGAGAGCCTGCTCCCCGAGAATTGATCCACAAAACCAGGCATTTCGAGGTTGGACAGGCCGGCAAAACGGCGGCGCAGCTCCGTATCCCATTCGGCATCCTGACTTTTGCCCACGGCGATGAACCGCACGTCGGGCCGACGCCGAGCCAGTTCGAGAAACAGCTCGGGCCGCTTCCGGCGATCCCACCGGGCCACAAAGCAGACCGTCGGCCGGGAGCTCTTCTTGGGCGGATGCTCCGGGATCGCGATGGGGGAGGGGAGAAACCCGGGGTCAGCCGCGAGACCGAAGGCCTGTCGCACCTTGGTGCCGACGTCGTGGGCGCAGGCGTAAATCCCATCCGCGCGCCGGACAGCTCCGCCGACCCTGAAGGTCTCGTAGCCGTAGGACAGGAACGAGCGGAGATAATTCACCGAGGGGTTCTGCAGCTCGATGGCCCAGTCGCGAAACGTCTTAGGGTCCCGAAAGGTGATCAGGTGCTTGCGGTCCGGGACTGCGTCCAGCGCCAGAGAAGTACTGTAGGACGGATGCTGCGAGTGATAGATGTCCGCATCGCAGCGGCGGAACAGTTCCCGCGCGGCCCAGGGCCGTGCCATGGGGAAGCTGTAGACCGTCATCCCATCCAACTCCTCTACCGGCCCTTGCCCCGACCGGCGAGGCACCACGGCAGACACCTCGACGCCACGCTTGACCAGCTCGCGTCCAAGCATCCGTGCGGAGCGCCCGAAGCCGCCGTACTTGCCCCAGGCGAAGATCTCCACGCAGACGAGACACACCTTCATGCGACGGGCGGCTTCATCGCGTGCGAGTTCTTCCGCGCCATGAACCGCGCCGGCATGGCGAGGATTCCACTGCATCAGAGGTTCGCTGTTCAGCAGAACTGTGCCAGATAGCCCGAGAGACCTGCGGCTGCGGCAAAGAATGCAACAGCACCGGACTCCGTCGTGAGCAGACTGGTTGCGTCAGGGCTAGGGCGCGGCCTGCGGCCATTGCCGCCGGAGATTCCCTGCTGGGCGTATTCGTCGAGATAGCGGGCCGCCACCGCCTGCCAGGTGAAATTCTCCTCGATCCGCCGCCGGGCCGCCGCACCCAAGGAGCGGCGCAGCTCGTGATCGTCGATCAGCCGGCGGAGTGCCCGGCCAATGGCCTGGGGGTCGCCAGCCGGAACCAGAATGCCCGCGTCGCCGACCACCTCGGCGCAGCCGGTGCCTTCGGTGGTGATGATCGCGAGTCCGGCCGCCATCGCCTCCAGGAGGACCATCGGGAAATTCTCGGCCTCGGACGGGAACACGAAAATGCTCGAGGTCTCGTAGAGCTGGTGCAGTTGGGGCGAACGGTTATCCAGCCAGCCGATAAACCTGGCGGGTGAGTTCAGCTGCTCGGCTTGACGCTTGAGCTCCGGCAGGTAGGGACCATCGCCGACGATGTTGACCTCAGGCTCGATGGGCGACTGGGCCATCGAAGCGAGCAGATGCTGCACCCCTTTGCGCTCCAGCATCCGGGTCACGACCAGCACGCGGGGCTGATCCCCTCGCGGGGTGTATCTGCCGGGTTCGAGCCCGTTCGGGATCACCAGCGTTTTCCTCGCGCCGGGATGCTGAGCCAGCACCAGCTGCTCCAGAACCGAGCTCGGGCAGATGATGCGGCGGGCGTGCCGGACCACCGTCTTCCACAGGGGCCGGACCAGACGGTGAGCGAACCGAAGCCGGTGGGGATTGTAGCCGGGCACGTCGCTCCCGTGGGCGGTGATGACATAAGGCAGGCCCGTCGAGCGCCAGATCCTCCAGGCCAGCAGCCCGTCGGGGAGAATGAAGTGTGCGTGGGTCACGTCGTAGTGATTGGCGGCCAGGAGCCGGCGGATCACCGGCATGGCGCCCGCGATATAGCTGAGCGCCTCCGGGGTGGTGCAGACGTGCTTGGCCTTGCGGAGGCAGGGCACCCGATGGATCTCTACGCCGTCCACGTTCTCACGGTCGGGGCAACCGCGAAATCTCATGGTGACCAGGTCGACGTGGTGGCCCCTCGATGCCAGCTGTCGCGAAAGTCCCGCAACAACCGCGGCTCCCCCGCCGCCGATGGGAGGAAACTCGTAGGAGGTCATGAGAATTCGCATCGTGTCTCCACGAGCCGCGATCGTGCTGGCCCGCTCCGCGAGGTGACCTGCTGCCCTGGACTGACTGTCAACTAGCGATACAGAAACTGCCCCAGCCGCGTGAACGATTCAGGGGTTGGCTGGGGATGGCTGCAGCTATTCATCGATGGGTATCTGTATCAGTCCGCACCGGTTATCGGACCCTCACGAAAGTCGGCGCGAGCACGTTGCTGACATAGGTGCCGGCGCGGCCGTCCGCAAATCACACACAAGCCGAGCGATCCCCTGACCGGCCTCGTGCTCCAACATTGACGGCGCGCCTGGCAGGCCCGGATCCCGGCTGCGTGGTAGCGGTGCAGGAAAAGTGCCCTTGACCGCTCGTTTACGCAATGATGCTCCGGTCGCCGTTAGCCACAACTGCAGCGTCCAAGAGCGGTGAATGTAGCGGGTTGCACGGGCCCGAATACGCGCCGAACGACTCCACGCTCAGAGCTCACGCCAGCCTGCCCAACGGGTTGCCGCTCCACTATCTTCCGCCTCTGCTTCGAGTCCACCGCACGAGGGTTCCATGGCCACAGCTGCCGCCGCTTCCCAGTTCGCCGGCGTCGATTTCCTAGGCTTCGACACTCTGCTCTCCGAAGAGGAGCGCGCCGTCCGGGACACCGTCCGCTCCTGGGTGGATGAGAATCTCATCCCGGTGATCGGCCAGGCGTACATCGAAGGGAAGTTCCCTAAACAACTCACACCGGGCATGGCCGAGCTGGGACTGTTCGGGGCCAACCTGCCGGAAGAGTACGGCTGCGCTGGCCTGAATAACGTCGCCTACGGCCTCATCATGCAGGAGCTCGAGCGGGGCGATTCGGGCATCAGGTCGTTCGCCTCGGTGCAGGGCGCGTTGGTGATGTACCCGATCTATGCCTTCGGCTCCAACGACCAGAAGAAGCATTGGCTTCCGCTCCTCGCCGCGGGTCAGGAAATCGGCTGCTTTGGGCTGACCGAACCGGACTTCGGCTCCAATCCCGGCGGGATGATTACCACCGCGCGCGAGACCAAGGACGGTTGGGTACTGAACGGCACCAAGATGTGGATCACCAACGGATCCCAGGCTACGGTCTCGATCATCTGGGCTAAGACCGGCGGCATCGACGACCCCAAGTCGATTCGCGGCTTCATCGTCCCCACCGACACCAAGGGGTACGCGGCCAAGGACCAGAAGGGCAAGCTCTCGCTCCGCGCCAGCGATACCAGCGAGATTCACCTTCAGGATGTCCATCTTCCCAAGGATGCGCTGCTGCCCAAATCCGGAGGGCTCAAGAGTCCCCTCATGTGTCTGACCCAGGCCCGCTACGGCATTGCTTGGGGCGCGATCGGAGCCGCGATGGCGTGCTATGACGAGGCGCTTCGCTACGCCAAGAGTCGGGTGATGTTCGACAAGCCCATTGCGCAGACCCAGCTGCAGCAATTGCGCCTGGTGGACATGCTCACCGAGATCACCAAAGCTCAGTTCATGACCCTACAACTCG
Organism: Gemmatimonadales bacterium; assembly: GCA_044867445.1. Classification (GTDB taxonomy): domain Bacteria; phylum Gemmatimonadota; class Gemmatimonadetes; order Gemmatimonadales; family GWC2-71-9; genus CAVVWJ01. The sequence continues at coordinate 8,699 of JBIOUY010000179.1, read as the reverse complement.
GCCGGCTCAAGGACGCCGGCACCATGTCTCCGGAGCACGTCTCCCTGTGCAAGCGGAACAACGTGAACATCGCCACGGACTGTGCCCGGGAGGCCCGCCGGCTCCTCGGGGCCAACGGGATCCTGGTCGAGTATCACTCCATGCGTCACATGGCTAATCTCGAGTCGGTGTACACCTACGAAGGCACCCACGACATGCACTCGTTGATCGTGGGACAGGCGATCACTGGGATGCCGGCGTTCTGAGACTACGCAGAGGCGCAGAGGGCGCAGAGGACGCAGAGGACGCAGAAGTCTCCGACCCCACCCCTGCGTCCTTTGCGTCTTCTCCGTCCTCTCCGTCCTCTGATCTGTGACAACTCCGGGCATCGCGCGTATCTAGATAGCGTGAGCCACCCTTCCCCCGCGCTCAACCCCCTGAGCCCGCCGGCCTCCGCGGCAGACTGTGAGGCGGAAGCACTGTGTCGCGAGTGGTTTGAGGCACACGGTTCGGCCGTCTACAACTTCTTCCGGTTCCACGTTCCCCTGCCTGATGTCGCTGAGGATCTCACCGCTGAGACGTTCTTCAAGGTGGTCCGGTCGGCCGGCAGGTTCGACCCGAAGCGCGGAACGTCCAAGGCGTGGATCCTGACCGTCGCCCGAAACGTCCTGGCCGACTGGCGCCGGCGCGCCCGGGTCCGGCAGTACGTCGCCATCGGGGCGATGCACGATCTGATCTACGATGCTCCCTCTCCGGAAGAGCGTCTGATGAAGGAGGAGGAAGTGGGGCGGTTGCTCAACGCCGTCGCGAGCCTCGCCGCGGTTGACCGGGAGCTCATCGGGCTGCGCTACGGCAGTGGACTGGACACCGCCGAGATGGCGGAGATCCTCGACATCAGCGAAGGCAACGTGCGCACTCGGCTCTGGCGCGTGCTCGGCCGGCTTCGCAAGGCGCTGGAGCAATGAACAACCAGGATTCTCCGCCTCCGGATCTGGAGCAGCTCGATCGGGCGCTGCGGAGCATCCGCTTTCGCCCCCGGGCGTCGTTTGGCCCCGAGCTGTTGGGCCGGCTGCGTCGTGGTGAACGGTCGAAGGGTGCCGTTATGCCATGGCGTAGCCGCCCGGCACTCGGGGCCATAGCCGCGTCGCTATTCCTGGGGGCTGGAGCGGCGCTCCTTCTCCGGCCGCGGGATGTGGTCGTGGACCGTTGCTGCTATGACTTCGACGGCGGCGGCGTGGCGGACGACGGGGTCATCCTCGTCGCCGAACCCAACGCGAAGGTCCATCGCCTAAGGGTGTACGAGGACCAGGATCGTTCCGGGAGCTTTTCGGCGGCAGACGTGGTCCGCCTCGACCGCGTCGGAGACCCTGCGATGCGGACGGGAGTCGCGACCGGCCTCATCACCACCCAGCACTGCTGCCTCGATTTCGACGGCGGTGGTCCGGAGGACGATGCCCTCCTCGTCATCGGTATCCCGCCGGATCGAGTCATGATGGCCGCCATCTACGAGCATCGTGCGGTTCGAGGGTCCGCACCCGACGCCTTCCCGCTTCGCTGACCTCCTCGCTTCACCCCCTCCTTTCGAGGACGCCGGCCGATGAGACCGACGAGTCTGCTCGTGGCTGCCGCATTGGTCTCTCGGAGTGCCGCCCTCGCCGCCCAGCAGCGCGATACCACGCGGACGGCCCACGAGCTGCCGCCCATCGAGGTGGTTGGCAGCATCGCACCGGCTGCCGGCCCGACGATCGGCTCCGGGGTGCCGGCTCGCGTCACTACGCTTAGCGCCGGTGAGGTGGACGCCTACGAACCTCGAGTGCTCTCCGACGCCGTGAAGAGCGTCGCCGGCTTCTCCACCTACGACGATCTCGGCAGCCCTTACAAGCTCAACATTTCGAGCCGCGGATTCTACTCCTCGCCGGTGGTCGGCCTGCCACAGGGAGTCGCTGTCTTCCTCGATGGCGTGCGGATGAACGAGCCCGAGGCCTCGCAGGTCAACTTCGACCTGCTGCCGATGGACCACATCGACCGCATCGAAATTCTCTCGGGCAACGGGTCTCTGCTCGGTCGAAACGCACTCGGTGGCGCCATCAACCTGGTCACCGCCCGGGGTACTGGGCCGACCTCGGGCACCATCGAGCTCTCGGGAGGGAGCTATGGTGCGGCCCGGGGCGAAGCCCATGTCTCCGGACTGAGCAAGGGTAGGATGGACTGGTATCTCGGCGGGAACTACAACCGGGAGGACGGCTGGCGCCAAGACACTGGCGACGAGGCGTATCAGGGGTTTGTCAATGTCGGCAAGCTCGGGGAGACGGGCGGCATCCGTTTTCAGGGATTCTACTCCCGCGACCGCGCCGAGACGGCCGGATCATTACCCGAATCGATCTTCCAGACCAGCGCCGACTCCAACTTCAGCACGGGCGATTACGAGAAGCTCTGGGCGTACCAGGGCTCGGTCCAGGCGTACCAGCAGTTCGGCCTGGGCCGGGCATCGGCCACGGCCTATTTCCGGCGCCATCGCGCCGAGCGGTTCAACGTCAACCAGGCGGAAGATCCCGACGCATTCGGTGTCAGCTACAACACGAGCTTCGGCTACACCGCCGATTACCGCTGGACGACGGTGATCAATGAGCGGACCTCATTGAGTCTGCGGGGCGGCGTGGACGGAGAGGTGACTCGGGTCAAGATCGACATCTTCGCGGACTCCACCAAGTTCGGTGCCGCGCGATCGCTGACGACCCAGGCGCGGAGCCCGCTCTGGGATGTGGCGCCTTTCGGCGCAGCCGACCTCATCATCGGCAAGGTGACGCTCTCCGCCGGCGCACGCTTCGATTACGTGCGGATTCCATTCGAGAACCTGATCGATCCCTCGCTTGACACGGTTGGCATCTACCAGCGTTTCAACCCACGCCTCGGCGCCAGCGTCGAGGTGGTGCCAGGCTGGGCGGTATTCGCTTCGTGGGGGCAGGCGTTCCGCGCCCCGGCGGTGATCGAGAACGCCTGCGCCGACCCGGAGACGCCCTGCCCACTCCCGTTCGCGCTGGGCGACGACCCGCCGCTCGAGCCGGTTAAGGCGAGCACCCTCGAGGGTGGCTTCCGGTATGCCAGCGACCACTACTCCTTCTCCGGGTCCGCATACTACACCAGCGTGAAGCACGACATTTTCCTCACCCCGTTCGCAGAGGAGAACGCGCCGGCGGGGAGCACCATCGACGGCTTCTTCATGAATCTCAACAAGACCCGTCGCGTCGGCATCGAGCTGGCGGCGTCCTACAAGTTTCCGGCCGGCCACTCGGCCTACGTGAACTACGCCTATACCCGTGCCACCTTCCAGAGCGACGCCGACATCTTCAGCATCCGCTCGGCCGACGACTCTGAGGTCGTCAATCCGTTCCCCACCGAGAACGAGGTCGTGCCGGGTAACCGTTTTCCGTTGGTGCCCGATCACCAGGTCAAGTTCGGCGGTCTGGTAAAGGTCGGCGAGTACCTGTCGGTCGGCGCGGACGGGCGGTACATCGGCAAGCAGTATCTCCGAGGCGACGAGGCCAACATCACCGAACCGCTCGACGGCTACTTTGTTGCCGACGGCCGGGTCGGCCTGGAGCTCGGCCGGTGGGAGATCAACGGCATCGTCACTAACCTCCTTCAGAACAAGAGCGCCATTTTCGGCGCGTTCAACATCAATCAGAGCAACCCCGCCGGCCCTACGGTCGAGCGCTTTCTGACCCCGAACCAACGGCGGAGCTTCCGCCTGGTGGTGCGGACCACTCTGGGTGGGTCACGCCGGTGATGCTGATCGCGGGCTCACGCCGCGGGCGACGCTCCCTGCGCTCGCCCGCGGCCAGCTCTGATGCAGGGGGCTCCCTCCCGGACAGTCGTGGCACAAGGCAGCGGGGGATGCACCCGCCTGCAGCGGGTACCCGCTCCGGTCGCATTCAGTGCTCGCCAACCGGCCTACGGCGTAGTAGCAAGCTGACCTAACGGGCGTGGACTGCGGCGCCCGGAGGGGCCTCCCCCGCGGCCGAAGCGCAAACGCACAGGGCGTCGTCCACGGCGCGAGACCGCTACCCATCGAATCCATCGACTGAGCGGGTGACCGTAGTCACCGCCGCAGGGTCATTTCGAGCCCATCCTGCGTACATTTGAGCGCCAGCTCCTCCCCGGAGGCTATATGCAGGCCAGCTCCGCCGCAGTGCCGGTGCGTGACATGGGTGAGGCGCTGCGGGCATCTCTCGTCGGAATTCTGAACGCGGTTACCGCCGCTGTTCCCAAGCTCCTCGGCTTTGCGGCCGTTCTCATCGTCGGCTGGATTCTGTCCTCCCTCCTGGCAAAAGGTGTCGCCGCCCTGCTCCACACCATTCGCTTCAACGAGCTCGCCCACCGCTCCGGGATCGCCGAGTTCGTCCGACGGATGGCGGTGCGAACCGATTCGAGCGGTGTCATCGCCAGCGTTGCCAAGTGGTTCATTCGCCTCATCACGCTCGTGGTGGCGTTCGATCTGCTCGGTCTGCCAGCTGTATCGGGCGTCCTCCAGCAGCTCCTCCTCTGGCTGCCGAATCTGGCGGTCGCGCTGGTGGTCCTGGTCATCGGAGGGCTCGCGGCCAACGCGCTCTCCGGCATCGTTCGTGGCGCGACCACCGGCGCAGGTTTCGTAAACCCCGACCTGCTCGCCACCGCGACCAGGGTTGCCATCTGGGCCTTCGCGATCGTCGTTGCGGTCAATCAGCTGGGGGTCGCCACTACACTCGTCAACGCGCTGCTCTTCGGGCTGGTTGCTGCCCTCGCGCTGGCGACCGGGCTGAGCTTCGGTCTCGCGGGACGCGATCGCGCCGCTCAGCTGCTGGATGAGTGGTCTCGCAGGACCAAAGATGTAGGCCCTGGTCTGGAAGAGTCCGACCCCGCGCCGTTCGCGGAGGTGCACTCCGGTCCCAAGCGAGTCAACGACAGCATCGAAGAAGAAGAGCCGTTCGAGCACCGTTCCGGCTTTGATCGGCGCCGGGTGAGTCGGCCCGGATCGGATCGACGCCTCGAGCGAAACGGCACGATGGGATAAGACACGGATTCCCTGGCGACCATCCCAGCGAGCGACTAGCTTTGCCGCGGGTTTGCCTGGCTATGGCCGCGACATTTCAGGGAGTGTGCGTTGAAGATCGCTGTGTGCCTCAAGCGGGTGCCGGACATGGAGGCTCGGTTCTCCATCGCTCCCGATCGCAAGTCTCTGGACCAATCCGGGCTGAAATATGAGATGGGCGACTTCGACGGCTACGCGCTCGAGGTCGGGCTGCAACTGGTCGAGAAACAGGGTCCGGGCGAGGTCGTGGCCGTATCTATCGGGCCGGACGGGGTACAGGAGATGTTGCGGAAGGCCCTCGCCATGGGTGCCGCGCGCGCCGTGCAACTCAAGGCCGATCAGGTGCCGGCCGATGGACTGGCGATCGCGCGGGCACTGGCGGCGGAGCTGAAGGAGGGCGGCTACGATCTGATCCTGTTCGGGCGGATGGCAACCGACACCGCCAGTGGAACCGTCGGCCCGATGACCGCGGAGCTGCTCGGCCTGCCCTGCGTCACAGCCATCTCGCACCTCGAGATCGCCGGCGGTCGGGGCAGCGCTCGACGCGACCTGGAGGGCGCCGCCGAAACGTCGACCTTTCCACTTCCCGCCGTGCTGACCATCGACGAGGGCATTGCCCGTCCTCGCCTTGCCTCCCTCAAGGGAATCATGGCTGCGAAGAAGAAGCCGCTGGACGTGAGACCGGCCCAGCTGGGTGAGCCGCGCCTCTTCGTCGAGGCCATGACTCTGCCGCCGGACCGCCCGCCGGGGCGGATTATCGGCGAAGGAGCCGGCGCGGTGCCGGAACTGCTGCGGCTGCTCCAGACGGAAGCGAAGGTACTGTGATGGCGACAGTCCTTGCTTTCGCGGAATCGCGGAACGGGGAACTCCGCAAGGTGGCCTTTGAAGCGGTCACAGCCGCTCGGAAGGCAGCCGACTCGTCCGGCGGTGGTGAGGTCCATGCGCTGCTGCTCGGGGCTCCCAGGGTTGCGGCGCGAGCCGCCGAGCTGGGCCGCTATGGTGCCGACCTGGTCACCGTGGTGGAGCATGCCGGACTGGAGCGCTACAGCGCCGAGGTCTTCGCGGCGACCGCGGCGGCCCGACTGAGTGCGGGCGGCTACCGCGCGGCGTTTTTCCCGGCCTCAGCCCAAGGGCGGGATCTCGCACCCCGAGTAGCGGCTCGGCTGGGTGTGAGCCTGGCATCGGATGTCACCGGCTTCGAGTTCCAGGGCGATGCCGTCATCGCCCAGCATCCCGGCTATACCGGTAAGGTGATCGTCACTCTGCGCCTGGAGGGCTCACCTGCGCTGCTCTCACTTCGGCCGGGAGTGATTACGCCGGTGGAACAGCCCCGCACAGCGCGCGTCGAGACCGCCGCGGCTGCCATGGATCCGGGAGCCGCACGGGTAGTGGTCACGGAGCTCGCACAGCGGAGCGCCGCCAAGCTTGACCTCGGCGAGGCGCGGGTGATTGTGAGCGGCGGCCGAGGCCTCAGAGCCGCCGAGAATTTCAAGTTGGTGGAGGATCTCGCCGCTGCGATCGGAAACGCCGCCGTGGGCGCCACCCGCGCCGTGACCGACGATGGCTGGCGTCCGGCCACCGATCAGATCGGGCAGACTGGACGGGTCGTGACACCTGACCTCTACATCGCGGTGGGGATTTCCGGAGCGATTCAGCATCTGGCCGGCATGCGAACTGCCAAGACCATCGTCGCGATCAACAAGGACAAGGACGCGCCCATCTTCAAGGTGGCCGACTACGGCATCGTGGGAGACCTGTTCGAGATTGTGCCCCGCCTGACGGAGGAAGTGAAGCGGGTGCGCCACAACCACTGAAGTACGGTCGTGTCGCGTGGTCGCAACGGGTGTGACGCTCGCAGTGGAGCCGCGGGCGAACGGACGCTATCTTCCTCTTTGAGCCGGGCAGCGCTGGCACGGAGCCTGGTTCTGCTCTACTTTTTCGTGACCCGGGCGCTGTGCCCACCTGCCCGTTATGCCAGTTCCCTCCATCCTGAGGCAACGTAACTGCCGCTTGACGGGAGGTTCAGCGTGGCAACACCACAGAGTCCCACCTCTCCCGATGTGAATTGGAACGCGGCCGCCCGAGCCGGCGTGGTCGCGGGGCTGGTGTACCTGGCGTGGCAGATGGCTCTCTATCCCATGGTCACGGGGGGGAGCGTCTGGGACGTGCCTCGCGCCACGGCCGCAATTCTCATCGGCAAGGGCATCCTGGCCACCCCGGCCACTTTCAATCTCGGCGTCTTTATCGTTGGACTGCTGTTGCATTTGACTCTCTCGGCAGGCTATGGTCTCCTGCTCGCGGCGATGATCGCGGGGCTCCGCCGTGGTGCGGCTCTCGTAAGCGGCGGAATCTTCGGCCTGGTTCTCTATCTTATCAACTTCTACTGGTTCACTACGGCGTTCAGCTGGTTCGCGAAAGCCCGAGGCTGGGCGACTGGGCTGGCGCATGTCCTCTTCGGTCTCGTCGCCGTGTGGAGCTACCTTGCGCTTCGGCGAAGGGCGGAGGCCCGGGCGGCGGCTGAGCTCACCGTGATCCCCGGGGGTGCTCCGCGGATCTACACCGGACCCGAGCGGCGTCGGGCAACTTCCACGCCCGGGTCCTGGAGCGGACCAGAGCGGCGGCGGGTACAGGTCATCCATTGACCGTTTCCGCCAGCGTCGCAACACCCACCTCTCCTCCTCGATCTCAGCTCCTCCGCGTTCTCGGCATCGCGTTCGGCATCGCGATCATCATTGGCAACACCATCATCGTCGGCATCCTGCGCACGCCGGGAGAGGTTGCCGCGCACCTGCCGAGCCCGGAGACCTTTCTCGCGGCCTGGCTCATCGGTGGGGTGTACGCTCTGCTCGGAGCGGCTTCGTTGGCTGAGCTGGGCGCGATGATCCCCCGTTCGGGCGGGCAGTACGTGCTGGTGCACCGGGCCTTAGGCCCCTACCCCGGCTTCATCGTGGGTTGGAGCGACTGGATCTCCACCTGCGGGACGATAGCCGCCGGTGGTCTCGTGATGGGGGAGTATCTTAGCGTGCTCGCCCCGGCAGTCACCGGCCATGCCGCACTGGTCGGGTGTATCGCCGCAATCGTGATTGCTGCATTTCAATGGCGAGGCATTCGCTGGGGCGACCGGGCACAGCAGGCTCTCAGCCTCGCCAAGACGCTCGCGCTCCTTGTCCTCGTCATTGCCGCCTTCTCCCTTGGCTCACCACCTGCTCCGCCGGTTGCCCGGCCGGCGCTGACCGGCTTCGCCGCCTTCGGCGCCGCGATGGTGGCGCTTCAGGGCGTCATCTTTACGTGCGACGGATGGAACGGAGTGCTGTACTTCGGCGAGGAGGTGGTCGACCCGGGTCGCAACGTTCCGCGGTCGATGATCGGCGGGGTCCTGCTGGTGATTGGGATTTACCTGCTACTCAACCTCGCCTTCCTGCACCTGCTGCCCTATTCCCGCGTGGCCGGAGAGCCGTTCGTCGCCGGTGCCGCCGCCGCGGCGATTTTTGGGACCCGAGGCGATCTGGTGATCCGAACGATCATGGTAGTCTCGGTCCTGGGCGGGATCAACGCCTGTCTGCTGATGGCGCCGCGGGTGCCGCTCGCCATGGCCCGTGATGGGCTACTGCCCAAACGCCTGACCGAGGTGAATCCCGGCGGAACGCCAACC
>JBIOUY010000178.1:0-4505 GCA_044867445.1 Gemmatimonadales bacterium | reverse complement strand
TGCTCCGACGTTCAAGTCGCGGTTGGGCCAGCCGTCGAGGCGCTTGCCGATCCCTTTCGCGAAGGAGTTGTCGACCGTCGAATGACAGAACGCGCAGGTGAGACCGATGCCGGTGAGTGTGTTGCTCGCATCCACGTGCCCGATCACGCCGACCACGGCACCCAGCTTGAGCAGGGCGACGGTTGTCGCCGGATCGTTCAGGTCGATGGTCCCCGCCTTGAGACCAGCCTTGACCTCGGCCGGCAACGCGTCGACATCGACCTTGAGACCTACCGAGAGCGCGGTGGTCGGGCTGACCGCCGTGCGGATCACCTCATGGAGCCGGAGCGTGTCGGTCCAGAAGGTCTCGTCGCCGTAGGTTTCGAACCGGAAGATCGCTTTGCCCTGGGACACCAGCTTGGGATTGAGCGGACCCTCCGCCGTAAGCACTGGGGGACTGGTGCCGGGCTCCGTTGGCCTCGTCTCGTCCCCGCAACCGACCATGACGAGGGCGATCGCGAGCCCTGCCAGCTGCCTGAGTTGCATCTGCACACCTTCTTTCCAGCTTGCGCGAGCCAGGTCTTACCGCTCTCCGCCGCCATGGGCGAGCACGATTCCCGGGCCGAGAATGACGAGCGCGATGCCCAACGACGCGACGAAGAGCCCCGGGCCCGCACGGGGCACCAGCATTGCGTTTACGTCATGGTGGAGCATCCCGACCAGACCGGTCAGGAGCCACCAGTCGAACCCGAGCAGCGTGAGTCCCAGCAGCACCGTAGCCCAGCGGACCCAGCGTTGGCGAGTGCACAGCATCGCCAGGCTTGCGACGATTGCCAGGACACCTCCCGCCAACAGGACGTACCCATGGACCCCGACCAGGCCGCTGTATCGCTGCAGGCCGGCGAACAGGGTGAGCCAGGGAAGCCAGGCGCCCAGCATCACGAGCGCGCCCCCGCCCCCGACGAGCGCGGCGGCCTCTGGCCTGTCAATGCGGCCGGACATCGAAGAACAGGTAGGTGTTGGTCGGAATGTCCGACGTGATATGCACGGCGCCCGGGTCCGCGGTCTGCAGGGCGCGCACGGTTTCCAGGCTCTTCCCCGCCACAATAGTGTTCCAGGTCGCGAGGTCTTTCACCCCGATCACTTCCAGCTCCCACCAGTTACCGCTCACCTCTTCCACGATGTGGCTGTGGGCCGGCAAAGGCGCGTTGGCCACCGAGGGACCGAAGAGCCGCGAGAGATCGATGGTCGACGGATGGTTGATGCACTGGCCCACGATGGGGCACTGCAGGGTAGATTCGTCCGGCCGGAATCCCAGTGGCGTCATCACGTAGAGCTCAGGGATGTTGCCCGGCCTGGGGTCCACGGTGCCATCGGAGCCCGCCTCGCAGTCGCTGGTCGAACCCACCGGCAGGCCATCCTCCACCGGCGTGCGACAGAAGAACGGCTTATGGTAGAAGAACTGGACTGTGCGGCCGTCGAACCAGCCGTCGGTGAAGCCGAAGTCCGCGCCGTCCACCGCGTTGTGCGAGACCGCCGCGGAGCTGGCGCCGGAAGTGGGTTGGGTCGGCGTATTGCTCGAGTCGGAGCACGCACTCATGAGCACCGCGGAGAGAACCGCGCCGCCGAGAAAAAGCTGGATTCGCATCGGAGTACCTGCAGGGGTAGCAGAACCGGTGGATCGGGTTCTTCGTGGAAGGTTTCTCCCGATGGTGCGAGGCGCGGGGCCGGAGCAGCTTGTGGAGGAGCCCAGGAAGGAACCACCGATTGCGGGGCGCCCAGGTAAGCGCGCGACGTGCTGGGACATCGACCTGCTCGTACCGACTAGATTCTGCTCCTCGAGCCTTTGCGCGTCGTCGCCAAACGGGCCGGCAAGCACGACCTGCGTAAGATTTTGCTTGAAAATCTGGAGAATCTTCCAACGACGCGGTGACCTGCATCACGACGGTTGGCGAAAGGCGAGGGGCCAATGCGCGTACCATACTGGAACAGGCTGCTCGAGAGCACGGCTGGCCAAATCATGGGCCTGCTCCGACGCGGGCGCATGACCGTGGACGAGATGGCCGGTGCACTCGGCCTGAGCGGCAACGCCGTGCGGCCTCACTTGGCCATTCTCGAGCGCGACGGGCTGGTGCAGCAGAGCGAGTCTCGCCGGGGCACGAGCAAGCCGGCGCGCACCTACGTTCTCACCGCCGAGGCCGAACTGCTGTTTTCGCGCGCCTATGCTCCGGTGCTGACCCAGTTACTGCATGTGCTCGATGAGCGCCTCGACCCGGGTGAGTTCGACGGGATCATGCGCGATGTGGGCCGGCAGCTCATGGCCGATCGACCGCGTCCAGGCGGAGATCTTCGCCAGCGGGCGGAAGCGGCGAGCGCGCTGCTCAACGATCTTGGGGGACTTGCACGGGTGGAGGAGCATGATGGCGGCTTCCTGATCCGCGGCTATGGCTGCCCGCTTTCGGCGGCCACGCAGCGACACCCGGAAGCCTGCAATGCGGTGGAGAGCCTGCTCTCTGAATTCGCAGGAATCCCGGTCGCCAAATGCTGCGACGCCGAAGATCGGCTGCGGTGCTGCTTCGAGATTGGGGGCAGAGCTCAGACGACCTAGCGGACCGCTACGGAATCAACACGTACCGCCCACCGCCGGTGGTCGCGATAACCAGGGACATTACCACGAAGAGCAGATCGTAGTGCCATCCGTCGTTGCCGTGCTTGCCCCAGAACCCCGTCTTCCACACCAATAGCTTCTTCTGGATGGCGCCCAGCATTATGAGGATGAGCCCCAGCGCGGCCACCTGGGGAAAAACACCGAATGCCACGCCCGCGCCGCCGGCCATCTCCGCCACCCCGATGACGCGGGTAATGCCCGGGCTCAGCCCGATGCTCTTCCCTCGGGTGACCGGGTCCTTCGTATGGCTCCAGCCGCTGGTGATGAAGACCAGTCCCACCACAATCCGCATCAGGAGCAGCGCGAGATCAACAAATCCGACCAATGCAGGCAGTGGGGCCATGAGATTCCCCTCATCCCGGATGGTCCGCTCGAGCGGAGATAAGGTGGGAAGTCACGGCCCCCGCCGCAATACTCAGTTGTCAGCTTCCTCTTTCGCTTCGCTCCAGGGTGACAGAAATCCCGGTCGTGTCTACCTTCGTCCGATGCCGAACACGGATCGCGCCACGACACCGCTGGTGAGCCGAGCCCTGCTGTTGTACTTCCTGGTCGCGCTCCTCTCGATGACCAGCTTCTATCTCCTCCTCTCAGTCGTGCCGCTCTACGCCACCTCGGTCGGCGCGGGCCGAGCCGGCGCCGGACTTACCACCGGCGCGCTCATGCTCACGACCGTCGCGACCGAGTTTGCCACGCCGGCGCTTCTCGCTCGCTTCGGCTACCGGTTGGTGCTCGCGGCCGGCCTCGTTCTGCTCGGCGCGCCGGCATTGGCACTCACTGACTCGGCGAGCCTGGGCATCATCCTCGCGGTCTCGCTGGTCCGCGGGGCTGGGCTGGCGATCCTGGTCGTGGCCGGCAGCTCGGTGGTGGCCAGCCTGACGCCGCCGGAGCGGCGGAGCGAGGGTTTGGGACTCCTGGGCGTCGTGGTCGGTGTGCCCGCGGTGATCGCGCTACCGCTCGGCGTATGGCTCTCGGAGCGGGTGGGATATCCGCCGGTGTTCGTCACCGGTGCAGTGGCCTCACTCGCAGGCCTCTTGGCGATACCGGCGCTTCCCGGCCGAGCCGAGGGAGCAGAAGAGTATGTGAGTGTGCTGGCTGGACTGCGCGACCCGGGTCAGCTCCGGCCCGCGCTGATCTTTCTGCTGACCGCGATGGGGACAGGGATCGTGGTGACCTTCCTGCCGCTCGCGGTTAAAGGCAGCGGCCGACTGGCGGCACTCGCGCTGCTGGCTAACACAGTCGCCACCGTGATGGCGCGCTGGTGGGCCGGACGGTACGGCGCACGTACTCGGCTCGGCCAACCCGGACTCCTCGTAAGCGGAGTCGTCGTCGCCGCAATCGGAATGCTTGCGCTGGCTCTCATTGGGAGTCAGGCCGCTGTCGCCAGTGGAGCCGTGCTGCTAGGGCTTGGCTTCGGTGTCGCGCAAAACTCCAGTCTTACCCTCATGTTCGAGCGGGTGTCGGCCTCAGGCTACGACATGGTGAGCGCGGTCTGGAATCTGGCGTACGACGCCGGGCTAGGACTGGGAGCCGCGGGTTTCGGCGTGCTGGTCACCCGCACCGGCTACCCCGGCGCGTTTGGGCTGGTCGCGGTGCTGATGCTGGTGGTGCTCATGCCGATGTGGCGGGGTCGGTGGTGGGATGAGGACGACTGCTGACCTCACACGCAAGGATCCGGCGCGGCAGCCTGCCTTTCTCCATCGCGAGTCCAGCCAGATCGTATCTCACGTTCATGAGGAATTCGAGCCGCTCGAGCAATCCGTACTTCGACACCACTGTGACGTAGATGCCGAGGCTGACGCCTGGATCACCCCGCTCGACCTTGTAAAGAGTGGAGCGGGAGATCGACGCACATAGGCAG
>JBIOUY010000177.1:0-19326 GCA_044867445.1 Gemmatimonadales bacterium | reverse complement strand
ATATGGGCTCCGACAGCTGCGCCGGAGTCCCGGCTTCACTCTCGTCGCGGTCCTCACTCTCGCGCTCGGGATCGGCGCGAACACGATCATCTTCGGCATCGTGAATGGCATTCTCCTTCGGCCGCTTTCCGTGCCTCAGCCGGCCCGGCTGGTCGCTCTATTCGCCACCAATCGCCGGAGCGGAGAGTCGCGAGCGCTCTCCTATCCCGAATACCTCGACTACCGAGACCGGAGCGGCATCTTTGCGGGCTTGGCAGCGCAGCAAGGCCTCCCCATCAGTGTCGGGACCGGAGAGCGCGCGGAAGTCGTGTGGGGAGAGATCGTCAGCGAGAATTACTTCTCAGTCCTGGGCCTCGCGCCCGCGCTGGGCCGCACCTTTCAGCCCCAAGATGCGTCGGGCTTGGGCTCGGATCCGCTCGTGGTCCTGAGTCATCGCCTCTGGCTCAGTCGCTTCGGCGGGGACCGCGAGGTCATCGGCAAGAGGCTGAGCCTGAACGGGCACGGGTTCATGGTGGTGGGGGTCGCTCCGCGCGGATTCACTGGTACCCGGAAGTTCGGCTTCTGGCCCGACGTCTGGGTACCGATGATGATGCACGCGCAGGTGATGCCGGGCAGTGCGGGGCTGCTGGCCGACTGCGGGAGTACTTGGCTCCGCACGCCGGCGATGCGGGTAGACCCTGTGATCTCGCTGAGGTCTGAATGATCGACACCCTGCTCCGAGACCTCCGATTCGCCCTGCGCACCCTTCGCCAACGGCCCGGGTTTGCGCTGGTCACCGTCATCACGCTGGCACTCGGTATCGGGGCCAACACCGCGATCTTCAGCGTGGTGAATGGGGTACTGTTGCGAGCTCTGCCATACACTCGGCCCGACCGTCTCACGATGATCTGGGGACATTGGCAGCTCAAAGAGCGCGCCGAGCTCTCCGAGTCGGAATACTGGGACCTGCGGGAGCAGGCGCATTCCTTCCAGCGGATCGCCGCGTTCGCGCAGGGTTCCGCCAACCTCACCGGCGTGGGCACGGCCCAACGGGTCATGACCGGCTACATGACGGCTGATGTCCTTGCACTCCTCGGCGTGGCTCCGGCGCTGGGCCGGACTTTCACCGCGGACGAAGACCTGCCGGGGCGCCCGGCGGTCCTCCTGTTGAGCGATGGCCTCTGGCGCCGGCGCTTCGGAGCCGATCGCGAGATCATCGGACGACAGGTGTTGCTGGACGACGCGCCGACCACCGTGATCGGAGTGATGCCCCGGGGGTTCCAGCTCCCGCTCGACTTCTCCGGCACTCGGATGGAAGCTTGGGCGCCGCTGGCGCTCGATCCGGCGACGGATCGCAGCGAACGGGGATTTCACTACCTCTTGACTAGTGGCCGCCTGCGGGACGGAGTCACGCTGGAGCAGGCCAACCGTGAAGTCTCCGGGCTGATGACCCGGATGAAGGAGACCTATCAGGGCGAGTACGCTCCTGAGTTCAACGGCAGCGTCACGGCTGTCCCTGAGCAGGTGACCGGAGCCGTAAGGCCCACGTTGCTGGTGCTCCTCGGCGCGGTGGCCTTGCTGCTCCTCATCGCCTGCGCCAACGTGGCCGGCCTGCTGCTGGCCCGCTCGGAAGCGCGGGCTCGCGAGATCGCGTTGCGTACCGCACTCGGCGCCGGGCGCGGGAGACTGGTCCGTCAGCTTCTCACCGAGAGCGTGCTGCTCGCGGGGGTTGGAGGAGTCCTGGGGCTATTGCTCGCAGCCTGGGGCAGCCACGTGCTGATCCTGGCCGCGCCGCCCAGCATTCCACGACTCGACAGCATTTCCGTGGACGGCAGAGTACTGGCCTTCACCGCGGCCGTCTCGCTCCTCGCCGGCCTGCTCTTTGGCGTGGCCCCGGCGATCCATTCCGTCGGCATGAACGTGAGCCGCTCCCTGGCCGAGGGTGGACGAGGCGGCAGCGGTGGCGTGTCGCGGCAACGGCTGCGGCGCGGATTGGTGGTCGGTCAGATCGCGCTCGCGCTTATGCTGGTCAGCGCCTCAGGACTTCTGGTGCAGAGCTTCCGGCGCCTGCGGCAGGTGGACCCTGGGTTTGATCCGGAGCATGTGCTGACCGCTCGAGTGGACCTCGGGCCGGTACGATACCAGGCCAACCGCGACATCTGGGGTTTCTACCGGGAGCTCGTCCGGCGGGTCACCGCGCTTCCCGGAGTGCAATCGGCCGCTCTAGCACGGGCCCTTCCCATGACCGGCCGGCTCGACATCGGCGACTGGTCCTTCGTGCGCGAGGGGCACTACTCCATCCCGGTCACCCCGGCCGATCGGAGCCACGCGGACTGGCAGGTGGTGACGCCCGACTACTTCAGGACGATGCGGATTCCGGTGCGAGCCGGGCGTGCGTTCGAGGAGCGGGATGTGATCGGCGCGCCGGGCGTCATCATCGTGAACCAGACCCTGGCATCGGAAGTATGGCCCGAGGGTGACGCGATCGGGAAGCGGGTGCTCCTCGGTGGCGGTACCATCGACTCGGTATGGCGCACGGTCGTGGGTCTGGTGGGTGACGTGCGGCACAGGGGACTCGATGCGGCGGCGCGGCCAGAGATCTACCTGCCGGAGGCGCAGTACCCCGCGGGCACCGGGACCGCCACCCGATCCCTGTACCTCGCGATTCGGACCGCGGGTGACCCGTCGGCTGTCGCTACCCCTCTCCGGTCGACATTGCGAGCACTGGATCCCGACGTGCCGCTGGCGGAGGTACAGACGCTGGAACAGGCGTTGGGCGCATGGGCGGCCGAACGCCGGCTCACCATGCTGGTGGTGAGTTGCTTCGCGATGCTCGCCCTCATCCTGGGAGCAATCGGGATCTACGGGGTGATGAGCTACTTCGTGTCTCAACGCACTCGCGAAATTGGCATCCGCATCGCGCTGGGAGCGTTGCCGCGGGAGATCCTGCGTCTGGTCCTCTCTCAGAGCGTCTGGTTGGCCGCGGCCGGCATCCTCGCCGGCCTGGCGGGCGCCCTCGGGACGACTCGTCTGCTGGCCAACATGCTCTTCGAGGTGCGGCCCAATGACCCAGCAACCTACCTCGTGACCGCGCTCGCGCTGGCCCTCGTTGCCCTTGTTGCCACCTTTCTGCCGGCACTGCGAGCCACCCGGGTGGACCCGATCGAATCCATGCGGAGCGAATGATGGAAACCCTGCTGCAAGACCTGCGGTATGCTCTTCGATCGCTGGTGAAGTCTCCGGCGTTCACCCTGGTCACCCTGCTTACGCTGGCGCTCGGCATCGGCGCCAACAGCGCGATCTTCAGCGTGGTCAACGCGGTGTTGCTGCGGGCGCTGCCGTTCCGCGATCCGGACCAGCTGGTGGTCGTGCGGGAAGTGTATGGAGACGGCCAGGAAGGCAGTTCCAGTGGTCCCAACTTTGTGGACTGGAAGAAGCGCAATCACACACTGGAAGGACTGACCGCCTGGCGAGGGATCAATCTCGCCTTGGTTGGCGCTGGAGAGCCGGAAGAAATCATAGCGGCCACAGCGGACGCCGACTTTTTCAGGGTGCTGGGGATCGATCCAATCCTGGGCCGGGGTTTCGCATCGGGCGAGGACCAGGGACAGGCCACAGTTGTGGTATTGAGTGAGGCTCTGTGGCGATCCCGCTTTGGGTCCGATCGTGCCATTGTCGGACGCACGATTTCCCTGAGTGGCCAGCCGTACACCGTGATTGGAGTGGTGCCGTCCAGCTCAGCCTACACCGGCCCGATCCAGGCATGGCTCCCGCTGGGCTATGGTCAAGGGCATTCGACTCAACGGGACAGTCACTCCTATGACGTCGTGGGGCGGCTCAGGGCCGGTGTGGCAGTGGGGCAAGCTCAGGCAGATCTCGCCGGCATCGCCAAGGCGCTCGAGCGGGAGTTCCCCAAGAGCAACGTCGGACGCGGGGTGAAGCTGATTCCGTTGGCGGAAGATTCGGTGGGAACGGTGCGCTCGGCATTACTCCTGTTGACCGGCGCGGTTGCGTTGGTATTGCTCATTGCCTGTGCCAACGTGGCGAATCTGTTTCTGGCGCGGGCCGCCACGCGGCAACGGGAACTCGCCGTTCGGGCGGCGCTCGGCGCGGGACGCTGGCGACTCACCCGTCAGGTGCTGGTCGAGGCGGTGACGCTCTCGGTCGTGGGTGGACTGCTGGGACTCCTCCTTGCGAGTTGGGCGATCGATCTCCTCCTCGCGCTCCAGCCGAGGGGTATACCGCGGCTGAAGGAGGTTGGTATCGACGGCGCGGTACTGGGATTCACTCTCGTGGTCTCGATCACCGTGGGAATCGCCTTCGGACTGCTTCCGGCACTCTCCATGTCCCGACAGGATCCAGCAGAGTCGTTCAGGGGTGAGGGACGAGGAACCAGCACGGGCCGGCCTCGCAGCCGTTTCCGGTCGGCCCTGGTGGTGGCGCAGGTCTCGCTGGCCCTGGTTCTCCTGGTTGGCGCCGCCCTTCTCATCATGAGCGTCCGCGAGCTCAGCAATATCGTGCTCGGCTTCCGCCCGGACGGCGCGATGACGTTCCAGCTGAGCATCCCGGCATCCAAGTATGCCGATGCAGACGCGCAGCGGAGCTACATCGACCGCCTGATAGAGCGGCTCGGGGCGATTCCCGGAGTCCGCCAAGCAGGGGCGGTCTTTTTCCTTCCGCTCAGCAACGGATTCACCAGTGGGGACATTTCGGTCGAAGGCCGGCCGGCCGCGGCGCCAGGACATGAGCAGTACGCGGGCTATCGCATTGTTGCCGGAGACTTCCTGAACGCGCTCGGCGTGACACTTCGGCAAGGCCGGCTGTTGACGCCGGAGGATCGGGGAGGCGCGACGCGCGTGACCGTGGTGAACGAGGCGTTAGCCCGGAAGTTCTTCCCCGGCCAAAGCCCCCTTGGACAGCGGGTCACCTTCGGGACGCCGGACTCCGCCCAATGGCGACAGATCGTGGGCGTGGTCGCCGACGTGCGTCAAAACCGGCTTACCGCAGCACCGGATCCGGAGCTCTACGTGCCCACCGGCCAGCTCTCCCCGGAGGACTGGACCATCTTCATGTCCATTCCGATCTCGTTTGTGGTTCGCAGTGAGGTGCAAGCCGCGACGCTGGGACCGGCCATCAAGGCGGCGGTGCGCGAGGTTGATCCAGAGCAGCCGATTTCCCGGCTACGAGAAGCCGGCGAGCTGCTGCAGGACGCCACGGCCCGGCAGCGCTTCAACATGTCGCTGCTTACCCTGTTTGGGATCCTGGCGCTCACGTTGGCTGGGGTCGGGGTCTACGGAGTGATGGCGTACGGCGTGAACCAGCGGACGCGTGAGCTGGGCATCCGGCTCGCACTCGGCGCTCGGGCCTCTTCAGTGCAGGCAATGGTGCTGCGGCAAGGGCTGATGCTGACCGTGACCGGCTTGGCGCTGGGCCTGGTCGGCGCGCTCGCGCTGAGCCGGCTGCTGACAACGCTGGTCTACGGGGTGAATCCCAGCGATCCCCGCGTATTGGGCGTTGCTATCCTGGTGCTTGCCCTGGTGTCGGTGGTGGCCTGTCTCATTCCAGCGATGCGGGCCACGCGGGTGGATCCGATCGATGCGCTGCGGAGCGAATGATGATCAGACTCTCGAACGTCGACCGCTTCTTTCAGACCGGCCCCACGCGCACTTATGTACTGCGACGGATCAATCTCGAGATCCGTGAGGGTGAGTTCGTTACCATCATGGGCCCGTCCGGGGCGGGGAAGTCCACTCTACTCAGCATTCTGGGCATGCTCGACAGCGCCTGGTCGGGAGAGTACTTCTTTCTGGGCGAGTCGGTGCACGCACTGGCGCCCAAGAAGCGGGTGGAGTTCAACAAGCGATACATCGGATTCGTGTTTCAGAAATACCATCTCATCGACGATCTGACGGTCTACGAAAATCTGGAAATCCCGCTCTCCTATCGCGACATCAAGCCGAAGGAGCGGGCAGGAATCGTGGCCGAGGCGCTTGACCGATTCCAGATTGTTGGCAAGAAGGACCTCTTCCCCAGTCAGCTCTCGGGCGGGCAGCAGCAGCTGGTGGGTGTGGCGCGCGCGGTGATTGCTCATCCGAGGCTGTTGTTGGCGGACGAGCCCACCGGCAATCTGCACAGCGCCCAGGGGGAAGAGATCATGGAGCTGTTCACCCGGCTCAATCGTCAGGGGACCACTATCGTGCAGGTGACCCACTCGGAGAAGAATGCCTCCTACGGGCATCGGACGATCAATCTCAAGGATGGGTGGATCGTGGAGCCGGAAGGGGCGGCCGCGGCTCAGGGGACCTAGCACCCCGCCACCCTGTTACCACAGAGGCACAGAGAACGCGGAGGTCACAGAGAAACAGGACTTTCATGGTGTGCTGTTGATTCCAAGTACTTCTCTGTGTCCTTTGTGTCCTCTGTGTCTCTGTGGTGAAAACAGGCTTGTACATGCTTGGGCAAGGAGTGTTGATGACCGCTGGCTATTCCAAGCGTTCGCTCGCCGACAAGCTCGGCATCGAGCGCGGGACCAAGATCATCGCCCTGAGCGCACCGCCGAATTACGCCAAGCTGCTCGGGCTCTTGCCGGAAGGCGCTTCGATCAGCACCCGGATGGCTCGATCGGTCCGCTTCGTTCACCAGTTCGTCACCAAACGGCATGAGCTGGAGCGCGCCTTCCCCTCCATTGACGCGGCGCTGGTGGACAACGGCACCGCCTGGATTTCCTGGCCCAAGAAGGCCTCCGGAATGGCAACCGATCTGACCGAGGATATCGTCCGGGCCATTGGCCTTCCGCTCGGGCTGGTGGACGTGAAAGTGTGCGCGGTTGACGAGGTCTGGTCCGGGCTCAAGTTCGTCAGGCGAAGGGAGAAGCGGGGTTAGATTTCCGGCCGACCCTGCCGACCGACAGGAACCGTTGCCGACCTCAGCCGTGTCCCCCCACATTCTGATCGCGGACGATCAAGCGGATGTCCGCGAGGCGCTCCGGTTGCTCCTCAAGGGCGAAGGTTACGCCATTGAGACTGTCGCCTCTCCCGCCGCGGTTATCTCAGCCGTCCAGTCCGCCGACTTCGACGCAGTGCTGCTCGATCTCAATTATGCCCGCGACACTACGACCGGCCGCGAAGGTCTGGAGCTGGTGTCGCATCTCCAGGGACTCGATAGCACCTTACCTACCATCGTGATGACCGCCTGGGGCAGCGTGGACAAGGCGGTCGAGGCGATGCGGCGCGGGGCTCGCGATTTTATCGAGAAGCCGTGGGACAACGCTCGGCTCCTCGCCACGCTGCGCACCCAGGTAGAGTTGAGCCGGGCTCTGCGCCGGAGCCAACGCCTCGAGGGGGAGAACCGGTTGCTCCGCCAGGATGGCGCGCCGGAGCTCATCGCCGAGTCCCCGGCGATGCGTCCGGTGCTGCAGCTCATGCAGCGAGTAGCTCCCTCCGACGCCAATGTCCTCATCACCGGTGAGCACGGAACCGGCAAAGAGGTCGTGGCCCAATGGCTCCACGCCGCCTCCTCCCGAGCCGGAAAGCCGCTGGTCGCCGTGAACCTCGGCGGCCTGTCCGAGGGTCTGTTTGAGAGCGAGATGTTCGGCCACGTGAAGGGCGCATTCACTGATGCACGGACCGACCGGATCGGGCGCTTCGAGCTGGCCGAAGGCGGCACCCTGCTGCTGGACGAAGTCGGCACCGTGCCTCTGCGTCAACAAGCCAAGCTGCTTCGGGTCTTGGAGAACGGCGAGCTCGAGCGAGTTGGAGCGTCGCGCTCGCGGCGGATCGACGTTCGCATTCTGTCAGCGACCAACGCCGATCTGCACCAAGAAGTGACTGCTGGCCGTTTCCGCGAGGATCTCCTTTTTCGGCTCAACACCATCGAGCTCACGCTGCCGCCTCTGCGAGAGCGGCGCGAGGATATTCGGCCGTTGGCCGAGCACTTTCTGCGACGGTACGCCAGCCGGTATCGCAAGCCGGTGGCGGGATTCGAGTCGGACGCGGTGGAGGCTCTCGAGGCGCACCCCTGGCCCGGCAACGTGCGGGAGCTGGATCATGCGCTCGAGCGGGCGGTTCTGCTGGCGCAGAGCGGCCTGATTCGCAGCGGGGAGCTCGGCCTTCGTGGGAGCGCCGGGCTGCCGCGGCTCGAGGACCTGCCGCTCGAAGAAGTGGAGCGTCTGCTCATCCGTAAGGCACTCGAGCGCCATGGAGGGAATGTGAGCCAGGCGGCGAAGGCGCTCGGCCTCAGCCGCAGTGCTCTCTATCGTCGGCTGCAGCAACATGGGCTCTGACCGGAGGCGGTCTCCGAGTCACGAAAACCGGGTCTTCTACTCCGCGCTGCTTGCCGGACTGCCCGCTGTGGCCATCGCCTGCTGGTTTCTGTGGACTGGCGATTACCCGCTGCGGGTACGAATCACCTTCGGGGCGCTGGCCGGAGGCACCTGGCTCATCGGCGCGCTGCTGCTGCGCGAGCGAGTGGTGCGTCCGCTGCAGACCATCTCCAATCTCCTCGCCGCGCTGCGCGAGGGGGACTACTCGATCCGGGCCAGGGGCGCCAGCGCCCATGATGCCTTGGGCCTGGCGTTCCTGGAGGTGAACGCGCTGAGCGAGACCTTGCGCTCTCAGCGGCTGCGGGCGCTCGAGGCTACCGCACTGCTCCGCCGGGTGATCGAGGAGATCGACGTCGCCGTCTTTGCCTTCGATAGTGAGCGTCGCCTGCGGCTGGCCAATCGCGCCGGCGAGCGGCTCCTCGGGCAGCCCGCCGAGCGGCTCCTCGGCCGTCCCGCCGAGACGCTCGGCCTCGGCGACTGCCTGGAGGGCGACAGCCCCCGCACGCTGGAGGCTGCCTTCCCCGGTGGAGCCGGGCGCTGGGAGCTTCGTAGCGGTAGCTTTCGGCAGGATGGACTCCCTCATCAACTGCTGGTGCTGTCCGATTTGAGTCGGGTGCTGCGCGCTGAGGAGCGCTCCGCCTGGCAGCGATTGGTGCGAGTCCTCGGCCACGAGATCAACAATTCACTCGCGCCGATCAAGTCAATCGCGGGAAGTCTTCGTACTCTGGCGAATCGTTCCATCCGGCCGGCCGATTGGGAGCAGGACCTGGCCTCGGGGCTGCAGGTCATCGAGGGGCGATCCGAGGCACTCGGCAGGTTCATGGGGGCCTATGCCCGGCTTGCTCGATTGCCCCAGCCGCGATTGGGAGCGGTCGAGGTTTCGGCCTGGGTACATCGAGTCGTGGCGCTGGAGACTCGGGTTCAAGTGCGGGTGGTCGAAGGACCAAGTGTGGTGCTCACCGCCGATGGGGACCAGCTCGATCAGTTGCTCATTAATCTGGTGCGCAATGCGGCTGATGCCGGCCTCGAGACCGGAGGAGGCGTGACTGTCACCTGGCGGGCCAGCCGCGGTGTCGTCGAGGTGTCGGTTGAAGACGAGGGGCTTGGCCTTCCGGATCCCGGCAACCTCTTCGTTCCTTTCTTCACGACCAAGGCAAACGGCTCCGGCATCGGCCTGGTGCTGAGCCGGCAGATCGCCGAGGCCCACGGTGGAGCGCTGGTGCTCGAGCCGCGAATGGACGCGCGAGGAGCGAGAGCGCGGCTCCGCCTGCCCCTGGGTGCATTGACCCCTTATTCCGAAGGCTGATTGCCGATGTTCTTTAAACGCTTCTTCGACGAAAAGCTCGCGCAGGTCAGCTATCTCGTGGGCTGTGAGGCGACCGGCGACGCTCTGGTGGTCGACCCCAACCGGAATCTGGAACCATACGTTTCCGCTGCCTCGGCTGATGGACTGCGGATCACTCAGGTAACCGAGACCCACATTCACGCCGATTTCGTCTCCGGTGCCCTCGAGCTGGCCCAGCGCAGTGGCGCGCGACTGCTGCTATCGGCTGAAGGTGGCTCGGAATGGCAATATCACTACGCCAAGCGCATCGGCGCCGAGCTGCTACGCGATGGGTCCTGCTTTCAGGTCGGTAAGGTACAGATCGAGGTCCTTCACGTCCCGGGTCACACCCCTGAACATCTGGCATTCCTGGTCAGCGACACGCCGACAGCAAGCGAGCCAATGGGTGTCTTCACCGGCGATTTTCTCTTCGTGGGTGATGTAGGCCGCCCCGACCTGCTGGAGCGAGTCGCAGGGCAAGCCGGCACCATGGAGATCGGCGCCCGCAGGCTCTTTCACTCATTGGAGCGCTTCCGGCTGCTTCCCGATTACCTGCAGATCTGGCCAGGCCATGGGGCAGGTTCGGCCTGCGGCAAGATGTTAGGCGCGGTGCCCCAGTCCACGCTGGGATACGAGAAGCGCTTCAACTGGGCATTCTCCATTGACGATGAAGAGGAGTTTGTGCGTGCCGTGCTCGCCGGGCAGCCCGATCCACCCCGCTACTTCGCCGAAATGAAGCGGATCAATCAGAGCGGCCCCCGATTGCTCGGTGCGCTTCGGCGGCCGCCGCGACTCCAGGTCGGGAGGCTTGCTGAACTGCTCGAAGGTGGAACTCTGGTGGTAGACACCCGACCGGCGGCGGATTACGCCGCCGCGGCCATCCCCGGTACCCTGAACATCCCTCTGGGCAGGAGCTTTACCACCTGGGCAGGCTGGCTGATCCCCTACGATCGGGACTTTGTCCTGATTGTCGACGATCACCGGACACAGCGGGTGGAGGAGGCGGTTTGCGACCTGGCCGGCATCGGCCTGGACCGCGTGACCGCTTACTGTGGCACCGAAGTGGTCGAGGCCTGGCGCACTGCCCAAGGGCAGCTCCAGGCCATCGAATCGATGTCGGCCAATGAAGTCGAGGAGGCCGCCGCCTCCGAGCGGGCCACCGTTGTGGACGTGCGCAGCGTCGAGGAGTGGACGGCCGGACATCTTCCTGGCGCGCGGAACTTTCCGCTCGGTGAGCTCGATCAGCACTTGGCCGAGGTCCCTCGTGACAAGCTGGTCATCGTGCACTGTCAGTCCGGAGCCCGCGCGGCCATCGCCGCGAGCCTGCTCCTCTCCCGAGGGATCTCCCAGATCCGTCAGTATCCCGGCGGCTTCAACGAATGGGCAGCGGTGGGAAGGGCGGTGGAGAAGTGAGAAGTGAGGGGTGAGAGGTGAGAAGTCTGATGCCTTCCCTTGTCCTGGCGCTGGTGGGTCTCATCGCCCTCCTTGTTGCCGGGCGGTGGTTCGCCTCGCTCATCCCGCGGTTTGCGGTCTATGTCGAGAGCCTCGGGTCCTGGGGCCCGATCCTGTTCATCGTCGGCTACGTGCTCGCCACAGTGGCGTTGGTACCGGGCTCCCTGCTCACGCTGGCTGCCGGCGCTCTGTTCGGCCTCACCAAGGGAACGGCTGTCGCCTTCCTGTCGGCAACGCTCGGCGCGTCCGCCGCCTTCCTGGTCTCCCGCTATGTCGCCCGAGGGGAAGTTGAGCGCCGCCTCGCTAACGACCAGCGGTTCGCTGCGATCGATCAGGCCATAAGCCGTCAGGGACGAACGATCGTGTTCCTCCTCCGGCTCTCGCCCATCTTCCCGTTCACTCTGCTGAACTACGCTCTCGGGCTCACCCAGGTTCGGTTCCTCGATTTCGTGATCGCCTCCATCGGGATGCTCCCGGGCACGCTCCTCTACGTCTACTACGGCAGGGTGGCCGGCGATGTCGCCCGCCTGGCTGCCGGCATCCCGCACCAGCCGAATGCGGGCTCCTCCGTGGTTCTTGGCATCGGTCTGCTTGCCACCGTCACGGTCACGGTCCTGGTGACGCGGACGGCCCGTCGAGCCTTGCGTGAGGCCATCGGCAGCCCCCGTGGCCCGGCCTGATTCTCACCCGCTCGAACAACCCCGATATCCACTGATCGAGCCACTCGACCGGTACAACCAGCAGTGGGTCGCGCATGTCCGGCCATCCGGCTGGACCAATCCGGAGCCCAGGGACCGCTACCAGCTGGTGGTCATCGGAGCCGGCCCCGGCGGGCTCACGAGCGCGGCCATCGCAGCCGGCCTGGGCGCAAGAGTCGCATTGGTCGAGCGCCATCTTATGGGCGGAGATTGCCTCAACGTCGGATGTGTGCCTTCCAAAGCGCTGATCGCCGCGGCTCGCTCATGGGGTGCCGCGGCGGACTCGCATCCTGCGTTTGGTGGTCCTCGCATGGCGGGAGCCGGTGACTTCGGGGTCGCAATGGAGCGACTACGAAAGCTCCGCGCTGATCTCAGCCAGGCGGACAGCGTCAGTCGCTATCGCGAGCTCGGGGTCGATGTGTTCCTGGGAGAAGGTCAGTTCTCCGCCCCCGACCGGCTCACGGTCCAAGGCAAGACACTCCGCTTCCGGCGAGCGATCATCGCCACAGGCGCCCGTCCCGCCGTTCCGCCGGTGCCGGGCCTCGAGGCGGCGGGATATCTCACGAACGAGACGCTCTTCACGCTCACCAAACTCCCTCGCCGTCTCATCGTCGTCGGATCTGGCCCGGTCGGATGCGAGATGGCACAGGCCTTCGCCCGCCTCGGCTCCGAGGTGACGCTGCTAAGCGAGCTGGACCGGATCCTCCCTCGCGAGGATCCGGATGCGAGCCGGATCGTCGGGCGCGCGATGGCCGGTGATGGCGTCCGCCCTTTCCACCGCTGCCGGGTGCTGCGAATCCACACCCGAGCGGCAGAACGGATAGTGCAGCTGGAGAGCGAAGGACACAGTCGGGAGATCGCCGGAGACGAGATTCTGATAGCGGTGGGAAGGATTCCGAATGTGGAAGGGCTTGGGCTCGAGGCTGCCGGCGTTGACTACGGCGCCAATGGAATCGCGATCAACGATCGGTTGCGCACCAGCAACTCGAGGATCTTCGCCATAGGCGACTGCTGCTCACAGCATCAGTTCACCCACGCGGCCGATGCCCAGGCCAGGCTGGTGATCGGCAACGCGCTGTTCTTCGGTCTCGGGGGCGGAAGGGCGAGCCGACTGATCATGCCTTGGGTGACCTATACCACTCCGGAGATCGCCCATGTGGGAATGTACGAGCACGAGGCCATTGAGCGGGGGAATCGGGTCCACACCCTGACGCTTCCTCTGACAGAGGTCGATCGCGCGATGCTCGAGGGGCAGAGCGAGGGCATCCTTCGGGTTCATCTCCTCCGGGGGAGCGATCGGATTTTGGGAGCCACCCTCGTGGCGGAGCATGCGGGCGAGATGATCGGGGAGATCGCGGTCGCCATGCGCGCCGGTGTTGGCCTGGGCACCATTGCTGAGACTATTCATCCCTATCCCACTCAAAGCGAGGTCTTCCGCAAGGCTGGTGACGCCTGGCGGAAGAAGAAATTGACGCCCAGGGCGAGACGGCTGCTCACCTGGTTTTTCAGGGTAGTCACCTAGCGTCATCTGCTGTCCCGCGACGGAACTCATCCTTCGCCATGCGCGTTAGTGCCAGCCATGGAACCGCTCATCGTCTTGTTCATGAGCCGGCTGGCGGTCACAATCGACTTTGTGACCGGGCTACTGATCGCATTCGCAGTGGCTGAGGCCACCCTTCGTACGGGCCGAATCTATGTCGATAGGGTTGCCGGCAGGCGGAACTCCGGGGAGACCTCCCGGTTGCGGCTGGGACAATGGCTGTCGCTCGCGCTCGAGTTTGCTCTGGCTTCGGACATCGTCCGCACCGCGGTGGCGCCCAATTGGGATGATATCGGGAAGCTCGCGGCGATCATGGCCTTGCGGACGATCCTGAACTACTTCCTGGAGCGAGAACTGCCCCAGCGGCAGGAGCCGCAGGCCGAGGTAGTATGTGCAGCCGCCTAGCAGGCTCAGCGAGGCCGAGTGATGCCCAGCTTCTTCATTCGGGCTTCCAGCGTGGTAGGCTTGAGGCCCAGCTTGACCGCCGCTCCCGACGGTCCGCTGACCCGCCACCTGGTCTCTTCCAGAACCGCGAGAATGTGGGCCCGCTCTGCGTCCTGCAGCGTGGAGCGCCGTGATCCGATACCAGTCGGAGCGGCGCCCTGCGGCGCGATCCAGTCGCCCAGCTCGAGGGCGGACCCCCGGCTCACGATCACCGAACGCTCGATGACGTTGGCGAGCTCGCGGATGTTGCCCGGCCAGTGGTAGGCCGCGAGCGCGTCAAGAGTATGCTTGGGAATGTTCTCGATCTGCTTGCCTAGCCGCGTAGCATACTTGAGGACGAAATGCCGGACCAGCACCGGAATGTCGTCCCGTCGCTCGCGCAGAGCGGGGACCTGAATAGGAAAGACATTCAGCCGATAGAATAGATCGGCCCGGAAACGACCGCTCTCCATGGCCTGTTGGATATCGCGATGCGTTGCCGCGATGATTCGCACGTCTACCTTGATGGTCTTGGTCGCACCCACCCGCTCGAACTCCCCTTCCTGCAGCACCCGAAGCAGCTTCACCTGAAGATCGAGCGGCAGATCGCCGATCTCGTCGAGGAAAATGGTCCCCCCGTCGGCCAGCTCGAACCGGCCGATCTTCCGGCTCAAGGCACCGGTAAAGGCACCCCGCTCATGTCCGAACAACTCGCTCTCAACCAGTCCTGGTGAGATCGCGCCACAGTTCACGCTCACCATTGGCTGCCCTCGCCGATGGCTGTGCTCGTGGATGGCACGGGCCACCAACTCCTTCCCGGTCCCGGTCTCGCCGGTGATCAGTACGGTGCTGTCGGTGCCTGCCACCTGTTCGACCCGATCCAGCACCCGCCTCAAGGCCGAGGCACGCCCCACGATTTCCTCGAAGCCCTGGTGGGTCTTGATCTCCTCAGTGAGATAGACATTTTCGGCCTGTAACCGGTCCCTCAATTGCCGGATCTCACCGAAGAG
Source organism: Gemmatimonadales bacterium (assembly GCA_044867445.1). Classification (GTDB taxonomy): domain Bacteria; phylum Gemmatimonadota; class Gemmatimonadetes; order Gemmatimonadales; family GWC2-71-9; genus CAVVWJ01. Next base: position 4,580 of record JBIOUY010000177.1, on the reverse strand, counting down.
CCGGGCGTTCTCCAGGGCTACGCCAGCCTGGGCGGCGATGATCTGCAGCACCTGGGCTCGATCTGCGGTGAAGACGCCGGCAGCGAGATTGTTCTCCAGATACAGCATTCCGATGAGATGACCCTGATTCAACACCGGCATGCAGATAACCGAGCGGGGTCGGTGCCGGGCAATGTAAGGATCGGAAGCGAGCTGCACATCTGATGCTGCGTCGTCAATGATGATGGTGTCGCCAGTGCGCCGCGCGAGGTTGACCAGGGCGACGGGGAGCGTACGGGCCATCTCCAGTGGAGTGCCGCCCTCTGACTGTACCTCCACTGCGTCCAGTCTACCGGTGACGTGAATGGCGGGCTCGCCTTCGTGCTCCAGAATGAAATGCCCCCACTCGGCTCCGGCGTTCTCGATGGCTACCTGCATGACTCTGCCAGGCAGCTTCTCCAGATCGATCTCACCAGCCAGTGCTTGCGCCAGCTTGATGACCGTGTGGAGATCGAGCGCACTGTCCTGCGCCTGGGTGGTCTGGCCAGCAAGCAGTCCGCCACTCCGAGGAGCAGACGGAGCTGTTAGCAAGTCGGGGTAGCGCTCCTCCAGTTGGGCCACCTTCGCATTCGCGCCCCACTGACGGTAGGCATACACGGCCTCTCGCAGGTACACCGCCGCCACATTTCGCTGGGCGCGTTCCAGCCAGAATTCTCCGTAGAGCTCATTGATCAGCGCCCGATACCTGGGGGAGGGCTGCTTCTCGGCCTCGGCCAGCGCCGCCTCGTAGTGCTCGAACGCCCGGCCCGCTTCACCTCGGACCCGAGCGATCCCGGCGGTTGCCAGCAGATAGAGATGCCGGAAATTCTCGGGGGCGTTCTCGGCCCAAACCCGGAATCGCGCGGAGAGCTGGTCCAGCTTGGCGTCAGCCTCGGCTCGCTGGTCCACCGGGGCGCGAGGCAGCCAGGCGCAGATGGCCAGCATATGGCGGAACGCGAACATGGCCGGCCAAATCGAGCTGGTGAACACCTCCGCAACAGGCTCCCACTCCCGGGCGGCCGCGCGAGCCTCCTCCACCCGGCCGAAAGTGTTGAGCAACTCCAACTTCAGCGTCACATACCAGCTGCCAAACAGCCCGCGCAACCCGAAGGTCGCGAGATAGCCCGCCTCGTCGAAGCCGGCTGCGCTCAGGCTGGTCGGCGACTCGGTCCGTCCCTCGAGCGCAAGGCCCCAGTGCAGGATCATCTTCTGCACCTCACTGTAGGCCACCGCTCGCATGCGCTGGAGGAACTCGACGCTGGGCTCGTACTTCATCAGGAAGCCCCGCAGCTCGGGCTCAATGTGCATGCCCCACCAGCTCTGCTGGAATTGACCGTATGCAGCGATCATGAAGTCGCCGCATTCCAGCCCCGCTCTCATGGCCTCTTGCGCGTGCGGGATGCAGCTGGCGAACGGCCGCCGCCAGCAGTTCACCAGCGCTGCAAACCGGTGGTGCACCTTGCAGCGGAGACGGAGGTCCGCCAAGCGCTCGTTCAGGGCGATACCCAGCTGGCCATACTCGTAGGCCTGGATGTAATTCCCCAGCTTCCAGCCCACGGTCATGGCGAAGGCCACGTAGCCGTAGGCAGACTCCTCGCAGTTGCCGTGCTCCAGCGAGAGGCGCACCATCCGAGCACCCACCAGGTCACTCAGCGTGCTCTGGCCGGAGATATAACTGGGGGCCCACAAAGTCATCAGCAGCTTGATGGCCTTGCGGATCGCGGGATCTTCCAGCCTGGGCAAGTCGACCAGATTGGCCACGGCGCAGCCAGCGAGGCGGTCGCGTATAGCGGCGAGATCCGTCTCCAGGGCGGCTTCCTGTCCCTGCGCTTCCTCCGGCAGGTGGATGCCCAGGAGCCGGAGTCCAGCCATCCCCGCGCGCACGGCGTCGAGATACCGCGCTCCCGTCTCGTGCTGATTCATCATCAGCACATAGGCTTCAACGCGTTCGAGCGGGGTAATCGCCCGATCCAGCAGCAGCGCGTAGGAGCGTTCAGCCTCCTCGAAACGGCCCGTCAAGTATTCCGCCTCGGCCCGCTCCAGGTGGAGGGCGAACGTCAGGTCATGGTGCGCCGACCAGGCCTCATTGGACAGCAGCCCGGCCCCGAGACTGAAATACCCGAATGCGCTGGGGAACGCGGCGGATGCCTTGGCCCGGCGACCTGCAGCAAGGTTGAGGGCGGCCAGGCCGACCCGCTCGGCGGGGTCGGTCATGAGCCCGGACCCATGGTTCAGCTGGTTCACGACATCGAACAGCCATTCAGGCCGTGCCGGATCCTCTCCCCGAGCCAGCAGGAGCCGTCCCACTGCGAGGTGCACTTCGGGCCTGGCCGCTTCCGGAATCAGGGCATAGGCGGCTTGCTGCACTCGGTCGTGCAGGAAGCGGAAGCCGCGCTGATCGGCGGCACGTCCATCGGCGAGGTCGGGCGCAACGCCGTAGGACTGCTCGTCGGCGAGTATCAGATCCTGCTCCAGCGCGGGCCACAGATCCCGAATGCAGTCCGCTGGAGTCATTTCACTGGCTGTGGCGAGCGTCGCCAGATCGAAGGCATTGCCGATGCACGCCGCCAGCCGAAGTACGCGCTGACTCGACTCACCCAGACGGAGAATCCGATCCGCCATGAGGTCTACGACGTTGTCGGTCATGCGAAGCCTGCGAACTGCAGCGAGGTCCACCAGCCAGTTCCTGGCCTCACGGTCGAACGCGATATGCCCGTCGTGATGCAGTGACTTGAGGAACTGGATGACGAAGAACGGATTGCCACCGGTCTTGCCAAGCACGACCTGACTCAGTTCCGCGGTCGCCGTGGGGTCCCCAAGCGCGTCGGACAGCAATTGGCTCAGATCCGCGGCACCGAGCGGCGGAAGACGGAGCTGGGTCAGCGCCGCTCCACGCCCAGGGAGGGCCTCCAATACCTGCATGAGTGGATGAGCCGGCGACACTTCGTTGTCCCGATAGGCTCCGATGACGAGCAGGCCGGAGAGGTCGGCGCTGATCAGGAAAAGGGGGAGGAGGCTCAGCGTGGCGCTGTCGGCCCACTGCAGATCATCGAGGAACAGGACCAGGGGCCGGTCCGGCTGGGCAAAGACACCGAGGAACTCCTGGAACACTCGATTGAAACGGTTCTGGGATTCGGTCGGTCCCATGGGAGGAACCGCAGGCTGCGGCCCGATGAGCCTGGCCAGATCCGGAATAACGTCTACGATCACCTGCCCATTGGTGCCCAGGGCTCCCAGCAGCCGCTCACGCCACAGGCCGATCTCCTCGTCCGTGCCGGCGAGCAGGTGGCGGATGAGAGACTGAAACGCCTGAGCCAAGGCGCCGTAGGGCACGTCCCGCGCAAGCTGGTCGAACTTTCCCGCAATGAAGTGGCCCCGGCGCTGGGCCAGCGATCGGTAAATCTCCTGGATCAGACTGGTCTTGCCGATTCCGGAGTACCCGGAGACCAGCACCAACTCTGTCCGGCCGCTCGAGACCCTATCGAAGGTCTCGAGCAGCGTCCCGACCTCGGCCTCCCGGCCGTAGAGACGTTGCGGGATGACGAAGCGGTCGCGGACATCGCTCTGCCCCAGCGCAAACTCGGGAACCTCTCCGGAGGTCTCCCAGGCTGTTCGGCACCGGATGAGATCCGCTGCGACCCCTTCCGCACTCTGGTAGCGGTCCTCCGCGCTCTTCGCCAGGAGTTTCATGACCAGCGCGGTCAGTGGTTGCGGAGTGCCTGGCTCCCGCTGGTGAATGGGGACCGGAGTCTTTGCGACGTGACCATGGATGACCTCGAGAGCATCCAGCGACTCAAAGGGCACCCGGCCGGTGAGCATCTCGTAGAACGTGACGCCGAGGGAATAGAGATCCGAGCGATAGTCGACATCCCGGTTCATACGGCCGGTCTGTTCCGGAGACATGTAGGCGATGGTGCCTTCGAGCAGGTGGGGATGCTGGAGGTGACGAGGTTGTTCGGCCGAAAGCCGCGTTGCAATGCCGAAATCGTTCAATCGAACCTGCGCGGTCTCCAGGTTGACAATGATGTTTGTTGGATTGATGTCCTTGTGGATGATGTTGCGCCGGTGCATCTCCGCGATGGTCTCGGCGAGCTGGATCGCGATCTGGAAGAATCGATCCAGGTCGATCTCTCCTTTGACGATCAAATCCTTGAGGGTCGACCCGCCGATGTCCGCGAGGACCAGCGCAACCCTGTCTCGATGAGCTTCGAGCTCATAGGCCTCGGAAACGCCGGGAATCCCCAGGCCGTGGAGTAGCTCGAACTCACGACGGAGTCCCGCGGTCTGCAGGGGACTTGGGTATTCGTCGAGGAAGGTTTTGACGATGACCGGGACCTGGTCGCGCTCGCGGATAGCGCGCCAGACCACGCTCTTCCCACCCCGATGAAGCTCGGTGGTGACAGTGTAACCGGGAACACTGGGGAGCCGTTCCGGGGCGGCGAGCGGGCGCGCCGCCACAAGGCGGAGTTCAGACGGGGCGGTGGTCATGAATAGGATCGAAGGGATTGGCCTGAGTCTAGCCCATGACACGGGGCACGGCTAGGGGAGCGGCCTCCCCCGGG
>JBIOUY010000176.1:0-5693 GCA_044867445.1 Gemmatimonadales bacterium | reverse complement strand
CGGCTAACGGCTAACGGCTCTTCCACTTGATCGAGTATCTCGGCGGGTTGAAACGATAAGCTGTTAGCTGTTAGCCGTTAGCTGTTAGCCGTTAGCTGTTAGCCGTTAGCTGTTAGCCGTTAGCTGTTAGCCGTTAGCTGTTAGCTGTTAGCTCATCGCGCAGCGATGCTCATCGACACCCACTGCCACCTCGCCGATTCCGCCTACGACGCCGACCGCGACCAGGTGCTCGCGCGCGCCTGGGCCGCCGGAGTGGAGCGGGTGGTGGTGATCGGCGAGTCGCCGGAATCCGCCGACCGGGCACTCGCGCTGGCCCAATCTGAGCCCCGACTCTCCACCACGGCGGGGATCCATCCCCACGATGCGGCGACGTGGTGTTCGGAGACCGAGGATGCGTTGCGAGCGCGGCTGCGGCACGAGCAGGTCGTTGCAGTCGGGGAGACCGGTCTCGATTACCATTACGACCACTCGCCTCGCGCCAGCCAGCAAGCCGCCTTCGAGGCCCAGCTGAGCCTCGCCGCCGAGACCGGTAAGCCCGCGGTGATCCACGCCCGGGAGGCGGATGATGACGTCGCCGCCATACTCCGGTCCCACACCGGCGTCACCGGCATCCTCCACTCCTTCAGCAGTGGTCCCTCCCTCTTGCGAGCCGGGCTGGTCCTCCGCCACTATGTCTCCTTCAGCGGGATGGTGACCTTCAAGAACTGGCGCCTGAATCAGGCAATCGTGGACACCCCGCTCGACCGGATATTGGTCGAGACCGATGGACCGTATCTGGCGCCGGTGCCGCACCGGGGAAAGCGAAACGAGCCGGCATTTGTCCGGCTGGTCGCGGAACGTATTGCGGAGCTGCGAGGCCTCTCCCTCGAGGAGGTGATCGCGGCCACGGGAGAGAACGCGACCCGAGTCTTCCGATTTACCCACCTACCCTCCGGGAGCAGAGCCCCGTGACGACCACTCAGCCGACCAAGCCGACCCCGACGGTTCCGTCCGATATCGCTATCGCTCAGGCCGCCAAGCTCCGGCCCATCGCCGAGGTGGCGGAGGAGGTGGGGCTCACCCCTGACGAGATCCTCCCTTATGGCCGCTACAAAGCAAAGATCGGCGCCGAGGCGATTGCTAGGCGCGCTCCCAAAGGGAGACTGGTGCTGGTGACCGGCATCAATCCGACGCCGGCAGGCGAGGGCAAATCGACCGTCACGGTGGGGGTCACTCAGGCGCTTCGCCGGCTGGGCAAAAAGGCCGTGCTCTGCATGCGGGAGCCCTCGCTCGGTCCGGTCTTCGGGATCAAGGGGGGCGCGGCCGGTGGCGGCTATTCCCAAGTCGTGCCGATGGACGAGATCAATCTCCATTTCACCGGGGATTTCCACGCCATCACCTCCGCCCACAACCTGCTCTCGGCGATGCTGGACAATCACCTCCATCACGGCAATGCCCTCGGCATCGACACCCGGCGGATTACCTGGCCGCGGACCATCGACATGAACGACCGGTCCTTGCGGTCCATCGTCATTGGGCTCGGCGGCATGAACGGTGGGCCGGCGCGGGAGGAACGGTTCGTGATCGTGCCTGGGAGCGAGGTCATGGCGATCCTCTGTCTCGCTGCGGATCTCAGCGATCTGGAGGAGCGGCTGGCTCGGATCATCGTGGGCTTCACCCGGGAGCGGAAACCGGTCACCGCGGGAGAGCTCAAGGCGTCGGGCGCCATGACGCTGCTGCTCAAGGACGCCATTCTGCCCAACCTGGTGCAGACGCTCGAAGGGGGACCCGCGCTGGTGCACGGCGGGCCCTTCGGCAACATCGCCCATGGCTGCAATTCCATCGCTGCCACTCGGCTGGGCCTCTCGATCGCGGATATTGTACTCACCGAGGCTGGATTCGGGGCGGATCTCGGTGCTGAGAAGTTCTTCGACATCAAGTGCCGATTTGGTGGGCTCAATCCCGAAGTCGCCGTGATCGTCGCCACGGTGCGTGCGCTCAAGATGCACGGCGGAGTCAAGAAAGAGGCTCTCGGTGCGCCGGACATCGCCGCACTGAGGCGCGGGCTGGTGAACCTCGAGGGCCACGTGCGCAACGTGCAGAAGTTTGGCGTACCGGTGGTGGTGGCACTGAACCGGTTCACCTCCGATACCGACGACGAAATTCGTACGGTTTTGGATGCGGCTACCGGCACCTGGGGCGCTCGGGCCGCGCTGAGCGATGTCTGGGCCCGCGGTGGTGCCGGCGGCGAGGCTGTCGCCAAGGAGATCCTCGTGCTGTTGGACGAACGCAAGGGTAGCTTCCAGCTTCTGTATGATGCCGGGAGGCCGATCAAGGAGAAGATTGAGACTATCTCGCGGGAGATTTACGGCGCTGAAGGTGTTGATTTCACCGCCACCGCAGAGAAAGCGATGGCCCAGCTGGAGCAGATCGGTCTGGGCAAGACGCCGGTCTGCATGGCCAAGACCCAGTATTCCTTCACCGACGATCCCGCCAAGCTGGGCCGACCCAGCGGTTTTCGCATCACCGTGCGAGACGTGTACGCCTCGGCCGGCGCCGGATTCGTGGTCGCCTTGGCCGGCGAGATCATGACCATGCCCGGCCTATCCAAGACTCCCTCGGCCGAGGCGATTCGGGTACATCCAGACGGCACCATCGAAGGGCTCTTCTGATGCCGATCCGATTCGTCTCCACCGCGCAGGCTCCCCGGGCCATCGGCCCTTACAGCCAGGCGACCCGCGCGGGGGGCTTTCTGTTTACCGCAGGGCAAGTGGGATTCGACCCGAGTACCGGCGAGCTGGTTGACGGTGGCATCGCCGAGCAGACTCGACAGGTGCTGCAAAACATCAGTGGAATTCTCAAGGCTGGAGGGGTGGAGCTCTCCGACGTGGTGAAGACGACCGTCTTCCTGGTGGACATGGCCGATTTCACCGCCATGAACGAGGCGTATGCCGCCGCCTTTGGTGAGCACCGTCCCGCGCGCTCGACGGTAGCGGTCGCCGCGCTGCCGCGAGGAGCCCGGGTGGAGATCGAGGCGATCGCCGAGCTCCGCCGCCCGGAATAGAGGTGCTCACGCGCATGGGTCGCTAAGATCACTTTGGGGTAGGGTGGGGTGGCCTTCTCACTTCTCACTTCTTACTTCTTACTGGGTTGAGGGGGCGGATCGGGCCTGGTGGTCTGGCCGGTCTTCAAAACCGTGACGGAGACGCCTCCGGCTGCTCCGGTGGGTTCGATTCCCACACGCTCCCGCCACTCCCGCTCCTGCGCTCTCATTCGGGAAACGCGAATCCATGAATCCGCGCCGTGTCGCGCTCGCGCTCTGCCTCGGGAACGCCCTTGCTCTCTGCCTGGTCTGCAACCCGGCAGTGGCGCAGGATTCGATCGTGACCCGGCCCGCGGCAACCTCGGCGGATACTCTCGCGCGGCGGACCAGCCCGATGAATGCCTTCTTCCGCTCCTTCCTCCTCCCGGGTTGGGGTCAGGCCAAACTCAATCGTAAACTCACCGGCGGCATCTTCGTCGCGTGGGAAGGGGTCACCTTGGGTATGAGCCTCAAGACCCGCCATGAGTTGGCCTACCTGAGGCGCACTGGCTCCGGCCGTGCCGATGATAAACGACGAGAGCATGAGGATTGGATAGTTCTGCTCGCCTTTAACCACATCTTCGCCGGCCTGGAGGCCTACGTATCGGCCCACCTGGCCGATTTCCCGAGCGACCTCAAGTTCCAGGCGGTGCCGGGAGGATTTGGTGCGTCGCTCTCTGTTCCCGTCAGGATCCGATGAGCTCATCACCGATCGGGATCTTCGACTCTGGCATCGGCGGTCTGACCGTCGTCCGCGCGATTTATGAGCGCCTGCCGGAAGAGTCCACCATCTACTTTGGCGACACAGCCCGAGTTCCCTATGGCCCCAAGTCGCCGGATACGGTGCGCCGCTACAGCTTGGAGATCCTGCACTGGCTGTTGGGGCAGCGAGTAAAGGCGGTAGTGATCGCCTGCAATACCAGCACCGCTCATGCACTCGAGGCGTTGCGGGCGGAGTCTCCTGTGCCGGTGATCGGGGTGATTGAGCCGGGGGCACGGGCTGCGGCGGGGGCCACCCGGGGCGGGCCCATCGGCGTGATCGGTACTGCTGGCACCATCGCAAGCAACGCCTACGCCCGTGCCATCCAGCAACGGTGTTCCGGGGCGCAGGTGGTCCAGCGGGCCTGCCCACTCTTCGTCCCGCTGGTAGAGGAAGGCTGGTTCGATCATCCGGCGGCCGAGCTGATCGCGCGGGAGTATCTCGAACCGTTGGGCCAGTCCGGCGTCGATGTGCTGGTCCTGGGATGCACCCACTATCCGCTGCTCAAGCCGTTGCTTCAACGGGTCATGGGTCTCCAAGTCCGGCTCATCGACAGCGCCCAGGAGACCGCCAATGCTCTGGATGCGGTGCTGAAGCGCACCGGCCTTCGAGCTACCCCTGATGGTACGCCGCTGCATCGCTTCGCGGTGAGCGACGACGAGGCCCGTTTCCTTCAGGTGGGGTCTCGGTTCATCGGAGACCGTCTGGCGAAGGCGGAAGTGGTCCCCCTGGGCTGAACCGGCAGAGGGTCGCGCCAGACTCGGTAGCCAGAGCATAGCGAAAGCCGTCGAGCCAGGCGCCCGGATTGAGGTACTGGCGGCCAGGGAGAGGATCGGCGATCTCGGCCTGATGGGTGTGAGCCATGATGACCAGTCCGAGCTGTGGCTCTCGCTGCAGCAGCCGTTCGGCCCATATCCGCTGGCGAGCTGCCGCATGAGCTAGCTGCTCAGCGCTGGGATTGTGGTTCCCCAGTCGAGGACTAAGCAGGTCTACCAGCCGCAAGCCGATCTCGGGATGCAGGCTGCGATAGACGGCCGCGGTGATCGGATGGTTGATGAGTCGGTGGAGTAGCGTTGCGCGCCAGCCTGGTTCGGAGAGACCATCTCCGTGGATCGCCGCGACCCGCCGGGTCCCAATCTGAAAGTCGAGCCGGTAGGGCTCGAATTGCAGCCCCAGGTCTCCGTGCCAGAAGTCACCCCCCCAGCGGTCGTGGTTCCCGCCGACCATCAGCACCGGCATCCGCCGCCGCAGGCGCGCCAGCGACGCGGCAACATGGAACCCCCGTCGAGGGATTACTCGGGAGTAGGAGAACCAGAAGTCGAAGAGATCGCCGTTGATGAGGAGGCAGTCGCCCAGGCTGGGCACGGCTTCCAGAAACGCCAGCAGCCCCTCCTCCACGGCGGGCGGCGCCACGCCGAGGTGGGCATCGGCAACGACGACGAGCGCATGGCCGAGCACGGCGCCAAAGATGGATCGCTCCGCCGACGACCGCAACCAGCCGGCGGAGCTGTCACTTTCGCGGCATCCTGAGCGTCTACCACCATGAGGCCGTCCATGGCGCTTCCCGCCGTCTCGGAGATCCGGATTCGGGTCAATTACTCCGAGACCGATCAGATGGGCGTCGTCTACCACGCCCGCTATCTGGTCTGGCTCGACATCGCGCGCACGGAGCACCTCCGCCGGTCTGGGATGAGTTACCGTGAGCTGGAGGCGGCCGGGCTCCGTCTCGCCGTGGGCGAGGTCGCCATACGCTATCGTCGCCCGGCCCGGTACGACGACGAGGTCAAGGTGCGCTGCTGGGTTCGGTGGCTCGCGTCGCGACGAATCGACTTCGGGTATGCGGTCGAGGGCGCCGGTGACGGTCGCCTCTTC
>JBIOUY010000175.1:0-12911 GCA_044867445.1 Gemmatimonadales bacterium | reverse complement strand
GGTAGTACGAGATGCGCGCGCGTCTCGAGCATGATTTTGAGCGCTTCAAGCGCGAGCTGCCATCCGATGTGGCAGCGCACGTGCGCGAGAGCTACCGGATCGATCTCTCCGCCAGATATCTCGACTACGCCTTGCCGCATCCCGTCGGAAAGGGCTCGGGCCAGCTTTCCCTGAACCTGGAACAGTTGGAGACCGACCGCGCCGCGGGTCTGGCCTTCGTCGTGCTCAAAACCGTCATCGCGGAGGATCCGCTCGGCGAACGGTCCATGGGCGCCTGGGCCATTCACGAGACCCGGATGCGAGTGGAACGGCGCAGGTCCAGCGAGGGGCGCGAAGGCTGGACCGTGACCTGGAAGGGGCGGGGCTGGGACCGCTCGTTCGACGACTATCTCACGTTGGTCCGTGCGGCCGGCGACCTCACCAGGTCCGGAGCGATCGTCGCGATTCCTTCGGTCAAGTACCATCTTCCCCGCCTGAATGAAGCTTTTCGCGAGGCCGAGTATCGCCATACCACAGGGCGGCTCGCGGAAGCGTGGGGCAGCTCGCCGCTGCCGCTGGAGAAGGATTTTTCTCCTACCCTTGCCGGGGACTCCCTGGCGGATGAGCAGGGGCAGATTCTCCGCTGGCTTCGGGAGGTGCCGGGGAGGATCCGTGCAGCGGCAGGTGATTTCCCCGTTCGCCTTGCTCTCAAGCTGATGAACGCCCGATTCGATGACGCCTTTCAGTTGGAGATGATGCGGGCGGCCGGGGAAGCCGACGCCTTGATCGTCTTCAACCGCCTGTGGGACAAAGAGCGACAGGTAGCCTATGGTGGCTACGAGCTGAGCGATCGCAACCTCCGAGTCCTGGCGGCGGCACCACGTGGCGTTCGCCGGCCGGCACTGGTGGGCAGCGGCAACGTCTGCTCCGGGCGAATGCTGGCGGAATACGCTCGACTAGGCTGCGAGAGCGTCCAGCTTCACACCTTTTTCCAGCTGCCTCTCTCCGAGTATCCCGCGACCCATGGCTCCCGCCCTCAGCGCGCCCTCCACGCTCTGCTCTTCGATCCTCATCGCGGCCTCATCGCTGTGATGTTGGATCTGGAGGCGGCAGGATTACTGGAGCGGCGCGGCGGCGAGCTTCGATTCCTCGATTTGGCCTCATGCGCATCGCCCGCGTCGAGCTCTACGAGCTGACCCTCCCGCTGGTCGAGCCGTTCATCATCTCGGGTGGGACGATGACTGAGCGGCGGTCTCTTGTCGTCGTGCTGCACGATAGCGAGGGCCACACGGGCTACGGCGAGTCACCTCCGTTCGAGTTGCCCTTCTACTCCGAGGAGACTCTCGGCGGCGCCCGGCATCTGCTCGAGCACGTGCTGATTCCGCGCACAGTGGGACAGGAAGTCGAGTCTCCGGAGGCGATGGACACGGTGCTCCGGTCCGGCGTGAGAGGAAACCCGTTTGCCCGCGCCGCGGTGGAAACCGCGTGTTGGGATCTCGAGGCGCACCGTCGCCATCTCAGCCTCGCGGCACTCCTGGGCGAGCGGCTCCAGGCGACCACCGCTCCATCCATTCCCTGTGGCGTGGCCCTCGGCATCCCGCCGGATCGCACTCCTGGTACCTTGCAGCGCTGGATAACCGACGCGCTGCGCCAGGGCTACCGGCGGGTGAAGATCAAGGTCGCCCCCGGTTGGGACACGGTTCCGGTACGGGCAGCCCGCGAGGCGATGGCCGGCGTCGACCTGCCGCTCACAGTTGACGCCAACGGGAGCTACGAATGGCCCGACCACGAGGCGAGCCTCCGCGCGTTGGATGATGCGGGCCTGCTGTACATCGAGCAGCCGCTCCCGCCCGACGACCTCATCGGTCACGCGAAACTCTCCCAACTGCTGCGCACTCCCGTGTGCGTCGATGAGACGCTGCGCGATGCCCGGGCAGGTCGTTACCTCCTTGAGCTCGGCGGGCCCAGGGTATGGAACGTGAAAGTGCATCGGGTCGGTGGACTGTCGGAGGTCTGTCGAATCGTGCGAGTCGCTCAGGAATCCGGTGCGCGGTTGTGGGCCGGCACCATGCCGGAGTCGGGGCTTGGTTCCCAGGCCGCGCTGGCGGCGGCATCACTACCAGGGTTCGTCTATCCCTCCGATCTCGAGCCCAGCGCTCGCTGGTTTGGTCGGAACGTGGACGTCATCAAGCTCACCATGAGCCCCGAGGGAAGGATGACCGTACCGGGTGTGCCAATCTCTGCACTGCTCGACGCCGGGCGCTTCCGAAGCTCTAGCCGGCGGCTTGTCGACGTCGCTGCGGGTGATTGACGACCGCGGTTCCGGCCGGTACACTAGCTCAAGTAGGGTCTCTTTTCGCCTAGCCGTATTCCGTGCCGAGGTCATCTATGGTCGAATACGCGCTCCTCGTCGCCAGCACTTCCGCTCAGACCTTCGGCGTTCTGGCATCGAACCTTAGCAACCGGTTCGCAAACCTCGACTGGCACATGCTGGTCTACGTCGCAATCGGCCTGCTCGCTCTCCGCGTGGCATCCTGGGCATTCCGGGCCTCGCTCTGAACCCTAAGTCACTCCAGCACATACCGTTGGCTGCCCGAACCGGGAGCTCGATCCGGGCCCTCACTTGGGTAGCGTGACCTGGCCTACAGCTTGCCTCTGACCGGCGACAGCATGATGGCATGCGACCCCTGACGGAGGCTGAAATGGCACGGACCAGTGAGCTGCAGGTGTGGGCCGGACGTCTCTGCCTGGGTTCAGTCTTCGCCCTTGGCGCAATGGGCTTTCATTACGGCAACATCCGGTTCCTCCCGGTGGCGCTCGGCTGCGCCATCTTCGCGGCCCTCTGCTACGGGCTGATCGGGCGGAGCTCGGTGGAGGCCTCGAAGGCCCCGCTCGATTCGGGAAGACATCGGAGCCTTTAACCGCGGTTCTCTAGCGGGTCGTAATGCCCTACAGTCGGGACCAGATTCGCGAGTCGGTCGAGCGCGCTGGAGACCAGCACTGGCGCGCTCTGGTGCAGCACCATGAGGATGCGTATCCCGCCAGCCGCCCCACCCCTGGTGACGTCTGCCGCGCCGAAGCTGAGCGGCTGAACTCTCTTGGTCTGGCAGACCGCGCCGAGCTGACATTGATCGAGAGCCGGGTAGAACGTGAGGGCTCCACTGTCCGGATCACCCACGTCTTCGAGTACGGAACCCAGAAAGCCCGCCTGCTGACGGATCCCTTCGTCAATTACGAATAGCGGCCGCTCGCCGCTGCCCGAGCCTTCCAGGGATCGCTAATTTGAGCGATGCCCCGCTACACCTTTCACCTGATCCCCCACACCCATTGGGACAGAGAGTGGTACCTGACCCGCGCCGGGTTCCTGGGGCGACTGGTGTCCGTCATTGACGACCTGCAGCAGCGGCTCCAGGTGGACGAGGAATTCCGCAGCTTTCTGCTGGATGGCCAGACGGTGTTACTGGAGGACTACCTGCGGGTGCGGCCGGATCGGATTCACCGGGTGCGCGCTTTCGTGCGCAGCGGACGACTTCAGGTGGGTCCGTGGTACGTGTTGGCGGACGAGCTGATTCCCTCCGGAGAGTCACTGATTCGAAACCTCCTGGCCGGCCGGGCGGACGCCGACATGCTCGGACGTCGAACCGACGTGCTCTACTCTCCCGATGCCTTCGGTCATCCCGCGGCGTGGCCCAGCCTGGCGAACGAGTTCGGAATCCGCTTCGGCGTCCTCTGGCGCGGGTTGGGAGGTGAGCCCGGTCAGACCTGCGATCTCTATCGTTGGCGCGGTCCCGATCGAGCGGAAGTGTTGGTCTACCATCTGCCGCCGGACGGCTACGAGATCGGTTCGGGTCTGGTTGCGGATCCCGGCGCATTGCCGGAGCAGTGGGCCCGAGTCCGCGAGGTGCTCGTGGGTCGCGCGGCGACTTTTCAGATCGCGGTGTTCGTGGGAGCGGACCACCATGCGGCTCACCGAGAGCTCAGCCGACTCCGGCTTCTGATAGCAGAGCTCGAGCCTGAGGCGTATGTCAGAATCTCCCGGCTGGACGAGTTCTTCAGCGCCGCGCGGGCCGAGGGGCGGGACCTTCCAGTTCTCACCAACGAGCTGCGCTGGTCCTATGCCTACACCTGGACCCTCCAAGGCGTGCATGCCACTCGCGCGCCGCTCAAACGGCGTCACTCAGAAGCAGAGCTGTGGCTGGAGCGGGTGGCGGAACCCCTGGCCGCGCTGGCTCGCTGGACGGTCGGCACCGAGCCTCAGCCGCTGCTGAGTCACGCCTGGCGCACCCTGCTTCGCAGTCAATTCCACGACTCCCTCGCCGGCTGCACCGCCGATCCCGTCGCCCAACGGGTCCAGGCACGGATCGGCGATGCGGAGACGCTGGCACGGGAAGTAGCACGAACCAGCTTCGACGCGCTGCTGGGCAATGACCCCGACCTGGCGCGTGATCGGCCCGAGCAAACCTCTCCCCGTCTGGTCCTGTGGAATCCAGCGACCCGCACTCGAGCCGGCATTGTCGTGGCCGAAATCACCGGCTTCCTCCGAGACGTGCTGGTCGGTCCTCCTGGGGGGAGAATTCCTCGGACCGGCTCCGGCGCAGGCAAACTCCAATTTCTCACGAGCGATAGCGGCCAAAGGATCCAGTTCCTGAGCCGACATCATCGGATGGAGCGCTTGGATTCCGCCCATCACTATCCCGACCAGGACGAAGTGGAGGTCGTGCGCCTGGCATTTCGCGCTCCCTCCGTGGACGGGCTGAGTTGCGCGGTGTTGGGTTCGGTGCCGGATCACGACCAAGCCGGGCAGTCCGAGGTTAGGGTGGGGGAGAGCTGGCTGGACAACAGCCTGGTCTCCATCGAGCTCAAGCCCGACGGGACCCTGGAGCTGAGCGATCAACGCACCGGTGCGCAGTTCAGCGGACTGCTTTCACTGGAGGTTGAGGGCGACGTGGGTGACACCTACAGCTTTGCGCCGCTCCCTCAAAGTGGTCCCTACGGTTTGTCGGCTCCTCCCGAGTCCAGCATCCTGGCCCGAGGCCCCCTCGTGGGTGCGCTCGAGCTGCGAGGATCGCTGGTACCGAGCCAGGGCACGATCGGCGTGAGAGTGGTGGTCTCGCTCCATGCCGGGAGCGCCGCGGTCCGTTGCACGATGGAGGTGGAGAACCGGGCTCCGAATCATCGGCTTCGTCTCAGATTGCCGACTGGGCTCCCAGGTGGGACCGCACTCGCCGGCGGACCATTTGGCGCCGTGGTCCGCGAAATAGTCGAGCCCGATACAGCACGGTACCATCGGGAGACTCCGGTCCGCACCGCGCCGGCGCATCGGTTCGTCGCCCACGCGCGGAGGGGCCGCGGCCTCGCCCTCCTGGCGCTGGGCTTCTTCGAATACGAGCTGACTGCTGGCGGCGATCTTCTATTCACCGTCTTGCGCGCTGTGGGAGACCTTTCTCGGGATGATCTGCCTACCCGCCCTGGCCACGCGGCCTGGCCCACCGCCACGCCGCTGGCTCAATGCCTCGGACGCGAGCGGCTGCAGATCGCCTTTGCCGCAGTGACCCCCGAGGATCTGGAATCGGGCACCATGCTTCCTGAGCTGTGGGAGGACGTCTTTCTGCCCCTGCGACCCGTCTGGCTGCGGCAAGCCACTCCGCTGGTATCCAGGGAGATCGCCATACACCTGGAGGGTGACGGCCTGGTGTTCTCGGCACTCAAGCCGGCAGAGGACAACGACGGCATCATTCTTCGCTGCTACAACGCTCGAGCGACGGCGACGGAGGGAGCGTGGCGGATCGCGTCTCCAGTGGATTCCGCCAAACGGGTTCGAGCGGATGAGCGAGAGCCGAGCCAGCTCTCGGTCGAGGATGGGGGCCGCGTCATTCGATTCCACGCCGGACCGCATGAGATCGTGAGCGTGTGGGTGCAGAAGAGAGCTAACAGCTAACAGCTAACGGCTAACGGCTAACGGCTAACAGCTAACGGCTAACAGCTGATAGCTATGAGCTAACAGGTGCCAGGTGATATGTGACAGGTGACAGGTTCCAGGGCGGTGCACGGATTGCGAGGCGATAGTCCTTAGCTGTTAGCCGTTAGCCGTTAGCTGTTAGCTGTGCTGTTAGCTGTTAGCCGTTAGCTGTTAGCTGTTAGCTTTAGCCATGCCCCACTTTCCAGCGCTGCCCTGCTATCCCTGTCCTCATCGTTCCGCCTGCTGCGCGTACGGGGTGACCCTGAGCGACGCCGAGGCCGCGTCGATCACCCAGTCGCATGGGGGCGCAATGATCTATCGTACCCGCTGGGGCGAATGGCGAACCCGGGTGCGCAGCGGACGCTGCGTCTTTCTCCGAGACAATATCTGCACCATCCACGCGGAGTCTTACTATCCATCGGTGTGCCGAGGCTTTCCCTGGACCGACGCCGAGACCGGTGGGCGGTACGAGTTCGATCAGACCATCTGCCCCGAGTTCGTCAGCCGGCCGGAGCTGGTGCAGATTGGAAAGCCGGCGTGAGGCAGCAAGGAGTTAGGAGTGAGGCTGTAAGGAGTAAGGAGTAAGGAGTGAGGAATCCGGTCGACAATGACATATCCGCAGCTCACCGACGGCAACTCTGAGGCCCCCAGAATGAATCTGCGACTATTTCTCGCGACCCTTCTCACTTCTCACTTCTTGCTTCTCACCTCAGGCATGGCTCAGTCACCTGATCCGGCACTTGAGCACGCGCGCAAGCTCCTCCACTCCACACCGCTGATCGATGGCCACAACGATCTCCCGTGGGAGATCCGAATCTCCAAGACGGCGCCGCGGGATGTGGCCGCGTACGATCTCCGCACGACCACGCCCAAGCACACCGACCTGGCACGGCTGAAAGAAGGCGAGGTCGGCGCTCAATTCTGGTCGATCTACATCCCCGGAGAGGTCAAGGACAGCGGCTATGCCCGCATCCAGCTGGAGCAGTTCGACATCGCCCGCCGAATGATCGAGCGCTACCCCGACCGGCTGGTCCTGGCCCTCACCGCGTCCGATATCGAGCGGGCATTCAAGCATCACCGGATCGCCTCCCTCCTGGGTATGGAAGGGGGTCACGCGATCGAGAACTCGCTCGGCGCTCTGCGATCCTATTATGCTCTTGGCGCGCGGTATATGACCCTCACGCACAACGTCACCCTCGATTGGGCCGATGCCGCGCTGGATACGGCTCGGCATGGTGGCCTCACCTCGTTCGGCCGTGAGGTGGTGCGAGAGATGAACCGCCTGGGCATGCTGGTGGACCTGTCTCACGTGTCGCCCGGGGTCATGAGTAACGTGCTCGACGTGGCCGAAGCGCCGGTGATCTTCTCCCATTCCTCCGCCCGGGCGCTGGTGGACCATCCCCGCAACGTGCCCGATTCCATCCTCGCGCGGCTGCCCCAGAACGGCGGAGTCGTGATGGTCACCTTCGTCCCGGCGTTCGTCTCCCAGGAAGTTGCCGATTGGGAGAAGCAGGCGGAGGACGACAAGAAGGCGCTGGAGGCAACTGTCCCCGACAGCGTAGAGCGCCAGCGTCGGATCGATCAGTGGCTGGCCGACCACCCCAGACCGAACGCCACCTTACAGCAGGTTGCCGACCACATCGACCACGTCCGGGCCATCGCGGGGGTGGACCATGTCGGCATCGGAAGCGACTTCGACGGCATCGACTTCGCTCCAGTTGGGCTGGAGGACACCTCCAAGTTCCCGGCCTTGTTCGCCGAGCTGATCCACCGCGGGTGGAGTGACCCGGACTTGAAGAAGCTGGCGGGGCGGAATCTGCGCCGGGTGTTACACACCGCGGAGGCGGTGGCCGCACGGCTGCAGCAGACTCGCCAACCATCGACCAAGACGATCGAGGAGCTGGAAGGAACCGCGGTGAGCAGTAAGAGGTGAGAGGTGAGAGGTAAGAGGTAAGAGGTGAGACGTACCTGTCACCTGTCACCTGTCACCTTACGATTCACCACCAACACTCCAAACAACACTGCCATGATCGCGAACAGGAACCACTGTACTGCATAGCTCAGGTGCGGGCCCTCGTCCAAGGGCGGCGGGGGCACTCGCCGGGGAAATGCGGGGAGACTCGAATCAGGGAGCTGACGGAGGTACAGCGGGAGAATCGGATAGGGAAGTTGCTCGCGCAGCGCCACGAGGTCTAGCCGGCCCCACGTCGTACGCCCACCATGCTCCAGTGGCTTGCCGCCCCCAGTCGGAATCGGTACAGCGATGCCCTCTACCCGTACCCGTCCCGGTTCTCTCAGCGAATCGGTGTCAACTGTCACCGCATCGGGCGCGGGCACGAAACCGCGGTCGACCAGCACGGCGGTCTCCTGACCCGATAGCAGGAGTGGCGTCACCACGTGGACCCCGGGAACGCCATCGAGCGCCACTCCCCCAAGTATGATGTCGTGCTCCGAGTCGTACCGGCCGGTCGCGGTAAGGCGGTGCTGGGCGAGATCGGCGACGTCGGCCTGGCTCACTCGATCGAGTGAGACCGGCGGCGCGGCGCGGGCCGACTCGGCCACCCGGTTCGCCGTCTGACGCTCCCGCAGCCGGCTCAGCTGCCAGAACCCCAGCCGCACGCAGACGGCCGCTATGAGAAGGAGGACTCCCAGCAGGAAGCGCCGCGCCGTAAATGACATGACTGTCTGTGTTGGAGGACGAACTGAGGGCAGGAGGCTCCCTCCCGGCAGCGGCTAAACGTCGTCTGATCAAGCGGATGGCTCGAGCCGAAATCCCGGTCCGAGGCTTGCCGTGCACCGGAGGGGCTCTTCCGCAGTGACCGCAACTTAATGATCTCGAGGATGCCACATGCGCGCGATCTGGCGTGGGATGCTGACGGCGGCGACAGTCGTGCTGGTCGCAAACCCCGCGAGGGCACAGCAGACTCCTCGCGGCCTGGTGGAGGTCCACGAAGGGCAGCGCCGTGGTTTCTGGGGCGGGCTCAGCATAGGAGCTGGCGGAGAGGCATTCGACCTTCGGGACGGTCTCGGCTACAGCGATGAGCTCTATCGCCCGACAGTCTCGCTCCGGGTGGGCGGCACGGTGGGGCAACACCTGCGTCTGGCCGGAGAGGTCCTTGCCTGGATCAACGATCACGATGACGTCACTGAGTCCCTCAGCAGCCTGCTGTTCATCACTCAGTTCTATCCTGCCCGATCCGCCGGTCTCTATCTCAAGGGAGGACTGGGCCTCGGGCGGAACGAGATCGATTTCCACGATGGATTCGCAGGCGTAGGTGATACCGGCTTCGCGGGGCTGGTGGGTGCGGGGTGGGAAGTACGGGTGGCCCGTCGGTTCTATCTTAACCCGGCGGTCGATCTGGTGGAGCATCGATATACCGGACGGGGCGTGGACCGGTATCGCGAGCGACTGATCAACATCGGGATGGGCGTGCTCTTCCAATCCGGCAGGTGAGGCTTCGGCCGCTGCGAACGTACTCCCAGTGGCGCTACCGGTATATTTTAATGTCTACTGTTCGCCATCTCTATCCCTTTCGCTTGGCTGCGCTCCTCGCGGCCGCCTCGGTCGGGTGCGGTGAGGATCTGGCCCTCCCCGATCCCAGCGCCGCGGGAGTGGAGCTCAGCATTGTGGGCGGCAACGGTCAGAGCGGTACCGTGGGCGAGGGGCTGGACCAACCCTTGGTGGTCAAGGTGGTCGACAGCAGCGGAGCGCCCATCGCCAACCTGCCGGTGGCCTTCGTGGTTGTCAGCGGCGACGCCGGCGGCCGACTGGAGCCAGACACGGCGATCACCAATGCGCAGGGTGAGGCATCCACGATCTGGGTCCTCGGCACCACGCCCGGCGATCGCACGGCCGACGCACGAGTGGTCGTCACCGGCGACTCCAGCCGAGTGGTGACCTTTCAGGCGACCGCCCTCGCGGGCAGCCCCGACACCCTGCGGGCTCTGAGTCCGCTCATTCAGCCCGGAAGGCGCAATGAGCCGGTAACAAGCCAGCCGGTCATACTCGCGGTAGACCGGTTCGGCAATCCGGTGAGCGGTGTCCCGGTTGACTGGGAAGTAACCGCCGGAGGGGGCGTGCTGAATGACTCGCTCACCTCCACCGGAGCCGATGGCACCGCGTCGGTCTTGTGGACCTTGGGCGACCGAATTGGGGTCCAGAAGGTGACCGCTCGGCTGGAGGGCGCCAACGGATCCCCGGTCACCTTCTCTGCCACAGTGCTTTTCTGAAGGTCGGCCACTGTGGTGCCGGTGCCACATGCGCCCGGTAGTACTAAGCACAACCTGCTGCGAAATAATAACTTACAGACACGCATGAGACCCGACTTTCGGCACGCAATCTGCTTGATCTACCCATCTATACGCCCTACCAACGGCTACTCTAACCCGGTGCACCGTGTCTCGAATTAGACGGTTTCTCGCGTCGGTTCTCACGCTCGGCATGGCTGCCACGCTCTCGAACTGCGGGGACGGTGTCGTGCTGCCTGAGGAGGGAGTCGTCTCCAGGATCGCGGTCTTCGACGGAGACGGGCAGACCGGCGCCGCGGGTGCACCCTTGGGTAAGCCGCTGGTCGTGATGGTCACAGACCGCCGTGGCCTGCCGGTGCCGTCGCAGGAAGTCGCCTTCTCGGTGGCCACTGGGGCAGGTCAAGTCGATCCAGCCACCGCCCAGACCGATTCCGCTGGCAAGGCATCGACCGTTTGGACGCTCGGGCCCGGTGCCGGCGGTCAACAGGTCGTGGCCCATGCCTCCGCTTCGCTCATAGCCACGTTCACGGCGACCGCCGTCGCGGGTGAAGGGTCTACCATCGCGCTGGACAGTGGCGACGGCCAAACTGGTTCGGTGGGGTCTGCGCTGCCCGAGTCTTTGGTGGTAAAGGTAACCGACGGCTTTGGGAATCCGGTGAGCGGCGTCGCGGTCCAATGGTCCGTTTTGTCGGGCGGAGGCTCGATCAGCCCGGAGACATTTACCTCCGGCGACGATGGTCGTGCGGCAGCCGAACGGGTGCTGGGCCCGGGCGCGGGCACCCAGACCGCGCAGGCCAGCGCCTCCGGATTTGGCGGCTCGCCGGTGACGTTTACCCATACCGCTATCCCGGCTGTTCCAGCCTCCCTCGTCCTGGTATCTGGCAATGGGCAGACTGCGCCGGCCGGTTTCGTGGTGGCCGAGAGCCTCGTGGTTCATCTGGAAGACGCGAACGGCAATGGCATTGGCGGCAAGGCGATTTCGTGGGTGCCATCGCCCGGCAGCGGATCAGCTTCGCCAGGCAGCAGCACCACCGATCCCAATGGCTTCGCCTCGACTCAGTGGACCTTGGGCGACGCGGTCGGCGATAACACGCTCAATGCGGTTTTCTCAGGACTGCCACCGGTCGGGTTCACCGCGACCGGCACGGCGGATGTTCCCACGACGTTGGCCAAGAATGGGGGAGATAACCAGTCCGGCTTTGTGGGGACCTCACTGGCGAACCCGCTCTCGGTCAAGGTCACCGACTCTCACGGCAACCCAGTCGAAGGTGTCACGGTGAGCTGGACCGCCAATGGCGGGGGCTCCGTCTCCTCACCAACATCGGCGACCAATTCCGCAGGCGTCGCGGAGGTCAATCGCACCCTGGGCCTCACTCCAGGCGACTACCCCACGACGGCGGCCGTGGACGGGCTCGGTGGCTCCCCGGTGACCTTCACGTCGCACGCGACTGTAGGCTCGGCGTCGAAGCTGGTCTTCACCAGTGGTCCGAGTAACCGAGTCGTCGGCCAACCCTTCTCCCCGGCGCTTAAGGTCGAGATCCAGGACCCAAGCGGCAATGTGATTCCCAGCAACGCCTCAGTGACGATTACGTCGTCTCAGGGAGGCACGCTCTCCGGAACGGCCACGGTCAACGCGGTTGCCGGGATCGCGACCTTCTCCAATCTGGCGATCAATGCGGTGGGCACCGGGTACACCTTGACGGCTCACTCCGGCAGCCTCACCAACGCCGTAAGCGATCCGTTCGACGTGACTCAAGCAGCAACCACGATCGCGATCACGTCGAGAAATCCATCTACCTCAGTCGTGGGGCAGGCAGTCACCGTCAACTACGACATCAATATCGTGTCCCCGGGTGCTGGCAGTCTTACCGGCAGCGTGACAGTGAGCGATGGGGGTGGGAATACATGCACCGGCGGCATCAATGCGGGAACCGGTGTCGGCAACTGCCAGCTGACCTTCACGGCTGCCGGGTCACCGTCGCTCATTGCCACGTATTCGGGCAACGCGAACTTCCAGGGCAGCACCTCCAACCCTCAGCCTCACACGGTGAACCGGGCCAACACCACGATCAACATCACCCAGGACGATCCCGATCCGTCCGTCGCGGGCAATGGGGTGACGGTGCATTGGCAGGTCACCGTGAGCTCGCCTGGATCCGGGACACCGACCGGCACCGTGACCATAACCCTGAATGGCGGCGAGTCGGCCACGTGCAACATGTCGGTGGGGAACGGCCAGTGCGATCTGCCCGCACTCACGGTGACTGGCGGGCGAACCATCACGGCCACCTACACCGGCGACCTGAACTTCAATGGAGACAGTGACACGGAGAGCCACACGGTCAACAGCGCCAACGGGGCCCCGACGGCGGTTGCTGACGCGTACTCGGTGAACGAGGATCAGACGCTCAGTGAGAACGGCGGGAGCGGTGTCCTGGCCAACGATACCGATCCTGACGGGGACAACCTGGACGCGGTCTTGGATAGCGGGCCGTCGCACGCGCAGAGCTTCTCGTTGAACACGGGAAATGGCGGCTTCGACTACCATCCCCAACCGGACTACAACGGCACCGACTCGTTCACCTATCATGCGACCGATGGCTCGGCCAACTCCAATACGGTCACGGTGACCATCACGGTGAACCCAGTCAACGACGACCCCGTCGCGCAGAGCGACGAGTTCAACGCGGCGGCCTTCGGAACCACCACGGTGGCTGCGCCTGGG
>JBIOUY010000174.1:0-32120 GCA_044867445.1 Gemmatimonadales bacterium | reverse complement strand
GAATCGAGACGCGCCATGATGGCCAAAGTCGGCAGGCTACTTCAAGTGTTTCGATGTTGGCGGCAGCTAGAAGTTCGACGGCCGGTCGCCGACTGCATTCCCGTGCCACGGAGAAGTCGAAGGTGGGCCACGACAAGGCGCGGCTCGGCAACTGGGCTGCAAGGAGTGGCACTGCGATCACGGCGGGCGGATTGTTACATCAGCTAACGGCTAACGGCTAACGGCTAACGGCTAACGGCTAACGGCTAACGGCTAACGGCTAACAGCTAACAGCTAACAGCTAACAGCTAACAGCTAGGCGTTGCCAGGTATAGCTCACCTGGGGTGCCGCGCCAGCAAGGATTTAGCCCATTTGCCTTAGCCCTTAGCCGTTAGCCGTTAGCCCCGCTAAGCGGCGGCACGCAACCCTTTTCCCCCGGCCGTTGTCGCACAAGCAGCTCGAACCCGTTACCCCCACGCACTGGAGCCTGTGGACGACCGCGAACTAATCGGCCGAGTGCTGGCAGGCGATCCCAGTGCCGAGCGCGCGATGTACGACGCGCACGCGGACCGGGTGTTTCGCCTGGTCTTCCGCATGGCAGGGGATCTGGATCGAGCACAGGACTACACCCAGGAGGCGTTCATCCGCGCCTTCCAGCGATTGAAGGAGTTCCGGGGCGAGGCGGCGCTGTCCACCTGGATCTGCTCCATCGCGGTGTCGGTCACGCTAAACGGCCTCCGCAGGATCCGGCGGGCTCGCGAGCGGGAAATCGCGCTGGACGATGCGCCGCCGATCGGCACGGGCGCTCAGGAGGCAGAGCCGGACCTGAAGGTGCGACTCTCACGCGCGATCGATGACTTACCCGAGGGCTACAGGACGGTGTTCTTGATGCACGATGTCGAGGGGTACACCCATGAAGAGATCGGCGCCACCCTGGGCGTCCGTCCCGGGACCTCGAAGGCGCAGCTGTCTCGCGCCCGCGCCAAGCTGCGCACGGCGCTGGCCGATTTTGTCAGGAAGTGACTGATGCACGACGATGACGAGCTGGACCAGCGTTTGAAGCAGGCCGCGGCCGAGTACCACAAGCCGCCGGAGACTCCGCGCGAGGCGATGTGGGAGGCCATCCAGCGCGGCCGCCAGGGCCAGCGCTCGCCTGAGCGTGGCCGGGTGTTGGTGTTCCCGCGGCGCTGGGTGCGGTGGGCAGCTGCCGCGGCCGCGGTACTGGCGGTCGGCATTGGCATTGGTCGGTTGACGGTGTCGCGTTCGCCGACCCAGGCACCCGCCGTCGCCAATGCTCCGGACGTCCCCCGCAAGCGGGAGACAGCCTACGGACTGGCCACCGTGGAGCACCTGGGCCAGGCCGAGGCATTTCTCACCCTGTTCCGCGCGTCGGTACGCGGTGGTGGAGATGAGCGGCTGGCCTCCGCCACCGCTCGGCAGCTGCTCGCGAACAATCGGCTGCTGCTGGATTCGCCGGCTGGGCAGGACCGGAAGACCCGTGTGTTGCTCGAGGACCTCGAGCTGGTCCTCGCCGAGATCGCCCAGCTGTCACCCGAGCCGCGTTCGGGCGATCTCGAACTGATCCGTGAAGGGATGGAGCGAGGCGGCGTGTTGTCGCGCCTCAGGACTGTTGTGCCGGCCGGTGCGACCTCAAGGCAAGGAGCGCTGTGATGTCGAGGATGGCAATTGGACTGTTGCTGGCAGCGGCGATGGGCGGAAGCCAATGGGCGCCGGGAGAGGACGTCGGGCTAGGCATGGCGTACGTGCGGTGGGCCTGGACCCAGGACTCGGGCGGCACGCCAAGTTCGACAGTCCCCGCGCCTTGGCTCCAGGGCGATCCAGCCGATTCACTCTATCGGGCTGCGCGGGAAGCGTTGAACGGGGGGGATTACGCCCACGCTGCCGAACTCTTTGGACAATTGCCGAGTCGCTACCCCCGCTCAGGATACGTGGCAGACGCGTACTACTGGCGCGCGTTCGCGCTCTATCGGCTTGGTGGAACGGCGCAGCTGCGTTTGGCGCTGGAGTCGTTGCGGCAGCAGCGGGATCGCTTCCCCAAGGCGGCAACCAAAGGCGATGCTGCGACGCTTGAGCGTCGCATCCAGGGGGAGCTCGCCAGGCAAGGCGACCCAGGGGCCGCCGCGGAGATCAGCAAGGTGGCGCAAGCCGCGGCCATCGAGCCGCCCGTGCCTCCGGGACCGGTGGAGGCGCCACAGCCCCCCGTCCCTCCGGTGGGACCCACGCCACCTACAGCTAAGGGCAGTGGTTGCGACAGTGACGAGGACGACACCAAGCTCGCCGCGCTCAATGCGCTGCAGCAGATGGATGACGAACGGGCTCGGCCGATTCTGCGCCGCGTGCTAGCCCGGCGTGACCCCGGCTCGGTCTGCCTCCGGCGCAAGGCGGTCTTCCTCATCGCGCAAGAGAGTGCCCCCGGAGCCGAGGATATTCTGCTCGAATCGGCCCGAACCGACCCCGACCACCAGGTGAAGGAGCAGGCAGTCTTCTGGCTCTCGCAGGTTGGCTCCGATCGCGCAGTGCAGGCGCTCGATTCGATCCTGCGGGGGTCCAATGACCGCGCGATTCAGGAAAGGGCCGTCTTCGCCCTGTCCCAGCACGACAGCCCGCGTGCGCAACAGGCACTGCGGGGTTACGCCGAGCGCGCCGATCTCCCTGAGGATCTCAGGGAGAAGGTCATCTTCTGGATTGGCCAGGCCGGCGGGGCGGAGAATGAGGCGTTCCTTCGCGGGCTGTTCGGCCGGCTCAAGAGTGAAGCTCTGCGCAAGAAGGTGCTCTTCTCGGTCTCCCAGGCCGGCGGCGAGGAAAACGGACGCTGGCTACTCGGCATCGCACGCGATGGCAACCAGCCACTCGAGCTCCGGAAGCAGGCGCTCTTCTGGGCCGGCCAGGGCGGTGCATCGATCCACGATCTCACCTCGCTCTACACCACCATGACCGACCGGGCCATGCGGGATCAGCTCATCTTCGTCTACTCCCAGCGAGACGAGCCGGCGGCAGTGGACAAGCTCCTGGACATCGCCAAGCGCGACCCCGACCCGGAGCTCCGGAAGAAGGCGCTCTTCTGGCTGGGTCAGAGTGATGATCCCCGTGCGGCCAAGGCACTGCAGGACATCATCGAGCAGCCGTAATAGGAAGGCACTATGCGACGACTCACTGCGGGTTTGATTCTACTTCTCGTGCTGCCAGCCGGGCTCGCCGCCCAGGACCTGGTCCATCGGGTGGCGGGAACAAACGATGCCAACCTGCGGGTCAGCTTCGCGGCCCGCCCGGGGGTCTGTGGGAATGGAGGCCAGGGAATCACTATCACCGATGATCACGACGACGATTGGGTTGGCGAATGCGAGCGCGGACCGGTACGGGTGTCGCTCCGGGTTCGCTCGGGCAGGGTCATTCAAGCCAGCACCCACGTCGGAGGTCACTGGCGCACACCCGCTAACGGGACAATTGATCTTGGAACACTCCCCGCGAGAGAGGCGGCGAGTGCCTTGCTGGCGCTGGCGGAGCGCGCCGAGGACGACGCGGGCGATCTCATCACTGCGGCAACCCTGGCCGACAGCGCGACCGTCTGGCCCACGCTTATCCAGCTAGCTCGGGACACGGCCTTGACGACCGAGACCAGGCATCAAGCCGTGTTCTGGCTGGGTCAGGCTGCCGGCGCGGCGGCAACCCGCGGGCTCGATTCGATCGCTAGGGATACGACCGGTGATCTCGAGGTCCGCAAGCACGCGATCTTTGCGCTCTCCCAGCGGCCGGCAGCCGAAGGGGTACCGGTGCTCATCAACATCGCCCGGACCAACCGGCACGCTGAGCTTCGCAAGACGGCACTCTTCTGGCTAGGCCAGAGCGAGGACCCCAGAGCCATCGCGCTGTTCGATGAGATTCTGAGGCAGTGAGTCGGTGAGAGGTGAAAGGGGACAGGTGAGCGGTGAGCAGTAAGCAGTGAGCAGTAAGCAGTGAGAAGTAAGGGGAGTAAGGGGTGAGGAGTGAGGAGTGACCACAGCCTTTAGCTGTTAGCTGTTAGCTGTTAGCTGTTAGCTGTTAGCTGTTAGCTGTCAGCTGTCAGCTGTCAGCTGTCAGCTTCTCGCAGTTACATTACCCCCATGTCCGCCCCCCGCTTCCCGGTCACCAGCGTCACCGCGCTGGTGCTGCTGGGCTGCTCCGGACCGAAGCTCGCCGCTCCTGTGGTTGAGTTGCCCAACTCCGCGGACACTGCCTCGGCACCGTATGCGGAGGTCTCCGAGGGCGCCTGGTTGGGCGGGGATAGATGGGCCGTCTTGGCGCCACCCGATCAAACCGTCGGGATCGTGGATCTCGCGAGCCGGACGGTTGCGCCGCTCGGAGGACCCAAGTCCCGAGAAATTCGGAATCCCGCGACTGTCTTCCGGCAGCAAGACACGCTGTATGTCGGAGATTGGGGCCTGCGCCGCACCAGTCTTTGGACTCTCGACGGTCGCCTGGTCCGATCCGTTCCAGCCGCCGACGCTGCTCGCGGAGTGCTTCCTCGGGCTCGCGATTCGGCGGGGCGGTTTTATCTGGAGCTGTCGCCCCGTCCGGGGGCTGACGGCAGTGGCAACCGCGACTCCGCAGCGGTGGTCCGGACCGACCCAGAATTCCGGCACCTTGATACCCTGGCGCGGCTGGCGCCGCTGGATATAGCCGAGGTAGTGGGAGACGCTGGACGCCGGTTCGAGCGGCGCATCTTCAGTGGAACCGACCGCTGGGGCCTCTTGCCTGACGGGTCGCTTTGGGTCGCTCGGGTGTACGACAACCGGGTGGATTGGCGCGACCCCTCGGGCCGGTGGGTTCGAGGCCAGGCGCTGCCCGATCGAGTACTGGAAGTAACTCGGTACGACCGGGAGCTCTTCCTGCGGAGGTTTCCACCCGAGCTCCGGGCTACGGCCGAGCAGCTTCCGTTTGCGGCCCTCAAACCGCCGTTCGAGGCTGGATTCACCGCGCCCAATGGCGATGTTTGGCTGGAAAAGAGCCGCGCCCCTGCCGACTCGTCGCGCCGGTATCAGGTGGTGAACCGCGAGGGGCGCATCCTCCGCGAGATCCGGGTGCCGGGTCGCGGGCGTATCGTCGCGGTAGGCCAGAACACCGTGCTGGTAGCGGAACCAGCTCCCGACGCTACCCGCCTGCTGCGGTTTCCGATACCCCAGACCCCGGCTTCCCGGTGAGTCTGTCTCTCTGTAAGACTAGGAGGTCATCCGGATGAAGTTGGTCGATTTGCTGAGTGCCGCCGGCATCTTGTGCACCCTGGGGTGCAACCGAGCCGAAAGCCAGGGTGGTCTGACGCTCGAGGCCAAGTTGCCGATGGCCTTCGCTCAGGTGAGTAATGTGGTCGAATTGGGCGATGGCCGGGTGGCATTCACGGACACCAAGCAAAAGCTCTTCTTCCAGGCCGACCTGAAGAGCGGCAAGCTGGATACGCTGGGCATGCGAGTCGACTCCATCGGCCACGACGCCCCCGCCTCTCAATACAAGTTTCCCGGGTGGGTAGCGCACCTCAGCGGCGACACGGTCGCGCTGGTGGACTTCAGCGCCCAGCGCACCACTCTGTGGGATGAAAAGGGCCAGCCTCTTCGAGTGCTGCCGATCGCTCGGGTGTCGGGAGACGCTCCCGTGCTGCTCTACGATACCGTCGGCTACGGCTACAAGATCGACTACCAGGCAGTGCTCGGCGGAGGAGAGCCGGGCCGAACCCTCCGGCCTGACAGCATCCCGGTGCTGCGCATTGGGTTGAAGGCGGGCGCGGTCGACACGGTCGCCAATCTCGCCGCTCCTGAATATGGTGACGCGACCTTCGGAGAGGAGACCCAGGAAGCGGCCAAAGTCTTCGCGCCAAATGACTTCTTCGGCGTCCTGCCCAATGGGACTGCCTGGGTCGCCAGAGGCAAAGAAAACCGGGTGGACTGGCGCGCGCCGGACGGCCACTGGACGGTGGGCAAATCCCACGAGTACAAGAAGCTTCCAGTCACCCAGCAAGACCGCGACCGGGTGCTGGCGCAGGTCCGGGAGCATGGGAAAGCCTTCGGCATGCCGCAGAATCTGCGGGTCGAATATCCCTTCGCCGAAACCAAGCCGCCGTTTGACCTTGCCCTTGGCCGGCCCAACGGCGAAGTCTGGCTTCAGCGCCCGCGCGGCCGGGAGGACGACGCGTTCACCTACGATGTATTCAATCAGAAGGGGGCCTGGCAGCGGGAGGTCCCGTTTCCTCGGGGTGCGTCGCTGGCGGGGTTCGGGGCCAAGGGGGCGATTTATGCCACGATCAAGACCGGCGACGGAGGCAAGACGGTAGGCAGGTACAGGCTGAAGTGAGGTGAGAAGTAAGGAGTGAGAAGTAAGGAGTGAGAAGTAAGGAGTGAGAAGTGAGAAGTGTGAGAAGTGAGCAGTGAGCAGTAGGAGTCAGCACGACTCCTCATCCCGAGCCCTTCGCGGAGTTTACCCTGAGCGCAGTGAAGGGCTCAGGACAGGCTCCCGCGAGGGATCTGCTACGCGGGCATCGACACCGGTCGGGCAGATCCCTCGGTTCGCTTCGCTGCGCTCAGCGCCCCTGGGGATGAGGACCCCCTCCCCACTCCTTACTCCTCACTTCTCACTTCTCACTGCTTACTTCTCACTGCAGTTCAGTCCAGGATCGGCGGATCCTCCCCCGGTGGAACATTGGGCCCCTGTCGATCGGAGCGTCGACGGTCGCGGCGCTGTCCCTCCTCGTACCACCGCCGGGTGATCTCGCCGGCCAGCTCGCGGTTCCCCAGGCCAAAGGCCAGTCCCACAGCCAGAGCCACGGCGCCGAGGATAAGGGTAAAGGCGGCGGTCACGATCTCCTCCGCTACCCCTACTTGCTGCAGCGCCATGAAGATCGAAATGAGAATGACTGCGCCTTTCGCCAGCTTGGCCACGGTCGGAACGCCCGCCACGCCCCCGGCCGAGGCCAGGATGATCCCCCGCACGAACTCACCCACGATCATGCCGAGTATCACAATGACGATGGCGGCCAAGAGGGTCGGGATGAACGCGAGCATCGCCCCGAACATCTGATTGATGCTCTCCAGACCCAGCGCGGTGCTGGCGAGGAGAATCACCACCAGCATCACCAGCCAGAAGATCAACTTCGCCAGGGCCCGCACCGGATCGAGGCGAGAACCGGTGCGCCCGACGACTTCGTCCAGACCGCCGGCCGCGGCCACCCGGTTGAAGTCGAGCCGCTTGAGGGTATCGTCAGCCCACCGCTGGATCTGCCGCGCCAGGAAGTAGCCCGTGAGCAGAATGACGACCGCGCCCACCAGGGCCGGCACCACGGTGCTGATCTGCTCGGCGCCGACGCGAAGCCGATTCCACAGTTCGTTCACGGCGACACCTCGATGACGAGTTTCCCGCGCTGCTCCCCCCGTTGCATCCGCTCGAAGGCCGTCGGGCCTTCTTCCATGCGGACCACCCGGTCCACCAGCGGCACCAGCTTGCCCTGATGCGCCAACCTCACGATCTCAGCGTATTCACGGCGGTTGCCCATGGTGGACCCCAGAATGCTCCATTGATGCCAAAAGAGCCGTCGCAGGTCGAACGAGGCGGAGGGCCCGGTGGTGGCGCCGCATATCACCAGTCTGCCGCCACGCCGGAGCGCCCGGAGCGAGTTGAGCCAAGTGCGCTCACCCACGCTGTCCACCACGACGTCTGCTCCGCGTCCACCAGTCATCCGGCGGACTTCCGCAACCACGTCGATTTCAGAATGTGCTATGGTCTCGGCCGCTCCCAGCCGGCGAGCAGCCTCCAGTTTGGTCTCTGAGCCGCCGGTAACGATGGCCCGCGCTCCCATCAACACCGCGATCTGGAGTGCCGCCTGACTCACCCCGCCGCCGCTGCCCCAGATGAGAACTGTTTCTCCAGGACGGAGCCGCGCCCGCGTCGTCAGCATGCGCCAAGCGGTCAAGGTAGCCAACGAGAATGCCGCGGCCTGGGACCAGGACATCGCGGCCGGCACCGGAGCCAGATTCTCGGCTGGGACCACCACGTACTCGGCCAAGGTCCCGCCTAGGTGCTCTCCCAGGATCCGGTAGGTGGAGCAGAGCGATTCCTCTGCCTCGAGGCACGCCGCGCAACGCCCGCAGGAGATGCCGGGGTTGAACATGACCCGATCGCCGGACCGCACCTGCCATACCTGAGCACCGACTTCCTCGACCACACCGGCACCGTCGGACCCGACGACGTGGGGGAAGGTGGGACCCTGACCCGGCAACCCTTCGATGACCCATAGATCAATGCGGTTGAGCGCCGCTGCCCGAATCCGCACCAGGACATCGTCTGGGGAGGTGATCGAAGGCTTGGGCAGCTCCTGCAATGTCAGATGCTCGAGCCCGCCGGTTGCCGTCAGAGCGAGGGCTTTCATCGGCCGGGGCGAACGCGGGTCCTGCTCAAAACGATGGACTCAGGATCTGCTCGCCCGGGCGAAGCGCGACCGGCACGGCAGCGCTGCGAGATCCCAGACTCTGCAAGAACAGGCGGAACTGGGCTTTCCCCTTTCGCACGTCGGCCATCTTGCCGACCACGTACGCGATCCGCTCCCCATTGCTGGATACATCAAATGAAGCAATAGGCTGCCCGGTCTGAAGCACCACGACTCCCTCCGACGCGCTCGCAGGCAGCCGCATCACGTTCGAGCCCTTGGAGTGCTCGACGACATACAGCACATCCTGATTGGGAAGCAAATGGGGACTGGATTCGCGCCCTGAGGTCTTGGTCAGCCGCCGCTGATCGGTGCCATCGATCCCCATCCGATAGATCTCGCTATTGCCGTCGCGTCGCGAGACGAACACGATGCTGCGACCGTCGCTGGACACATCTGGCGACGTGTTCCCACCAGATGAGGAGGTGAGCGCCCGCTGGTCGGTCCCATCGGGTCTCATGCTGAAGAGCTGCGCCGGCTTATCGCCCTTTGGGGTCAGGGTGTACACGATCCGGGCGCCGTCGGGTGTCCAGACCGGCTCGCCCTCGTCACCTGGGTCGCTAGTGAGCCTGCGCAGGTTCCGGCCATCGGCGTCCATGACGTAGAGGTCGTAGCTGCCGCCCCGACTGGAGCTAAAGGCGATCCGGGTGCGATCCGGAGAAAACACCGCCTGGATGTCGGCCGCGGTATCGGCCAGAATGGGATAGAGCGAGTCGGGAGTCGCCCAGCGGAATTGATAGATATCGAAGGCGCCCCGGCGGTTAGATGAGATTAGAAGATCCCCCACCACGAATACATCAGCGCTCAGGCTCTTAGCCCAGGGCGCCGATGCCGTGATCACCGCATGTCCCGGGCTCACCCCGTCTACCATTCCCGTCGGCGTGACCGCGGCGATTTGAGGCAGCGTGCTCGTCCAGGTGAGATTGGGGGCGGGCGCGATGGCCTTCCCCTGCTCGTCGACCAGGGCCCCGGCGATGGTTACCCGCTCGCCCACCCCTACTCCAATACGCGTGCGATCCAGCCCGAGCAGTCCCGGAATGACGTGTATCGTCCACACGATCGGCTCGAAGCCGCGGAGCCGGGATGTAAGTGTCGTAGTTCCCGATGCTTTTCCGGTCAAGGAGCCGTCGGCAGCATTGAAGCTGACGAGAGCCGTGTCACCCACCTCCCACTCGATCCGGGCCTCGGCGATGGGGGTTGAATCGGCCGCCTCGGCCATCGCGGTAAACCGCCGAGTGCCTTTGATTGGGAGCTCTATTGGGGTGTTCCCTGGCCGGGGGGATACAACCAGCCTCTGGGCGAGCTTGTGCACCAGCACGGTCGCATGTCGCTCCTGGGAGAACCCCATGGCGACGACCTCGGCCTGACCGGGAGCTCGGCCGGTGACCACGCCCGACGGGTTCACGACAACGATCGTGGTGTCGGTCGACCGCCATTGGATTCCGTTTCGCAGGCCACGATTGCCCTGGGACGGTACCAGCGCCTGCAGCGTGTCGCTCTCATCCGGGCCAAGCACGACATTGGTCTGGGGTAGAGCGAAGTCAGCTTGCTCCACCTCCACCCGCGCAGTTGTCATAAGACCAGTCGCGGTCGACGCCTGCACGATGCTGCGGCCGGGCGCGACGCCGATCACCAGCCCGGTGGTGTCCACGGTGGCGACTTCGGGCCGGAGCGACTTCCAGGTCACCCTCCCGGTGGGGGCCGGGGTCTCGTCCTCCCGCAGCGCCTGGGACGAAATCGTGACGCTCTCACCCGGGAGCAACGTGACTGAGGCGGGATCCAGGGTGAGCACCGTACCCGAGGGAGGGACTTGACGGCCAGCAGAATCGGCTCCGGGCCCGGTTCCATTGATCAGGACAGCCAATGAAGCCCGCCGACCCTGAAGCCGAGCCTCAATCTTCGCCAGTCCAGGGCTCACGCCGAGGACGGTGCCATCCTTCTGTATCCGGGCGATGAGGGTGTCGGAGCTCCAGAAGAGGAACTTGGCCGAGGGAATGAGGTTGCCTTGGCGATCATAGGCAGCGGCGAAGATCGTTTGCCGCTGTCCGACCCCCAAGGTCATGGTCTCCGGGGTCACCTGGACCTCGGCGACACTCTGGGCCCGGATTGGAGCTGCCCCCGCCAGAAAACCGAACCAGCCGAGCCGCAGCAAGGCACCGAGGCTGGGCCCGTGGCCGGCGCGGACCGGCGGAGTTCGTGGCAAGCGCACGATGCGGTGAATACCTGAAAAGTGAGGTGTCAGTGGGCTAATAATAGCGTCGGGCTGGCCCGACCGCATAAACCGCAATGCGTCGCGCAGAATGGTCTCGTTCGAGCCTTGCACAAGAGTTGAAGATGTGCAAGTTATATCCTGTCCCGTACAGGCGCGCGCGCGCTTCTCGACCAGCGGCGGGTTACGCCGCATCTGCGTTCGGAGGGAGCGAAGATGGCCGAACTTCATTATATGGAGATGGGCTGGTCCGGCTCTGGATGGATGGATCCGCTGCCCGTGGAGCCAGCCCCTGCTCCCCCACCCTCTCCCACAGCGCCCGCCGCCGCTCCCCAGCCCAGCCAGACTGCGCCGACTCCAGCCCGGCCAGCCCGGCCGCGAAAGCCGGCGAAGGCAGCTCGGCGGGCCGCCAAAAAGGCCAGAAAGTCTCCCAAGAAGGCTGCGAAGAGAGCTGCCAAGAAGGCCGGTAAGAAGGCTGCCAAGAGGGGCGCCAAGAAGGCGTCTCGTCGTCCGGCACGCAAGGCTGCGAAAAAGTCGGCCAAACGTTCCGCACGGAAGCGCGGTCGCCGGTAAAGCATTTCGATGACTAAGGAGCGCCCTGTGTCGCGGGGCGCTCTTTCTTTTTACCTTCAATCATCCACTCCCAATCATCGCTCATGCGTCCTCGGATCTTCGGCGTGGCCGGGCTCCTGTTCATCGGGCTTGGCCTCATGGCGGGTTGTGGCAAGAAACCGCCCGACGGCATAGCGCTGGTCGGCGCCACCCTGATTGATGGCACCGGCGGACCACCTTTGGCCAATGCTGCAATCGTGGTGCGCAAGGGGAAGATCGAATGGATGGGTACCCGGATAGGATTCCAACTGCCACCGGGTACGACCGAAATCGATCTCCAGGGCCGCTGGATCATGCCCGGGCTGATCGACGCCCACGCCCATACCTCTGTCTGGGCCCTGAAACGGTACTTGGCCTGGGGAGTCACCTCGGTTCGGGACCTGCATGGGTCGCTTGACACCATCCTGGGACTCCGCCGGACGGTGAACTCGGGCCGTGCCCTGGGGCCCAGGATCTACAGCGCTGGTGCGATGATCGACGGGAACCCTGCCACCTATCCCAGCGCTCTCGCCGTGACGAACCCGAAGGACGCCCGCAAGGCGGTGGACCGGTTGGTCAACGCCGGGGTGGACCTGATCAAGGTGTACACCCGGATCGATCCTCCGCTGCTTGACGCGGTGCTGGACGAGGCCCGCACCTTCAACCTTAGGGTGACTGGCCACCTGGGCCTGACCGATGCGGTGACAGCGGCCCGATCGGGGATCTCCTCGATTGAGAACCTGACCGGGGTTCCCGAGTCGGCCTCCCCCGATCCCACCCCCTTATTCGCTGCCTATCAGCGAGGCTTTCTCGCCGGTTGGACTGCGTTCGAGCGAAGCTGGGGTGCACTCGACTCGGCTGAATTGAGCAGGGTCGCCCAGGAGCTCGCTCGGCGCAACGTCACCCTCGTGCCCACACTGGTACTGCACGAGACCTTCAGCCGATTGGACAGCCCTGCACTTATGGAGGACCGCGCCTTCCAGGCAGTACCTCTGGCGGAACGGCAGCGCTGGAACGCGGCCGATATGGTCGCCCGAGCTGGATGGAAGGCGGCCGACCTCACTGCTTTTCGACGCTCGCGGTCGGTGCAGGACCTCTTTCTTCGAGAGTTCGCCGCCTCCGGCGGCAGGATCGCGGCCGGGACCGACGCATCCAACCAGCTGTTGGTGCCGGGATATAGCGAACATCAGGAGCTGCAGCTGCTGGTTGAGGCCGGGTTCGCACCGCGCGATGCGCTTCTGGCGGCTACCCGCAATGGCGCGCTATTGCTGGGGGTGGACTCCCTGGGCTTGCTCGCGCCGGGCAAGGTCGCCGACCTGGTGATTCTCACCCGTGACCCGCTCGCTGACATCCGCAACACCCTGGCGATTGACCGAGTGATGAGCCGGGGGCACCTTCTTTCCCCCGACTCGATCCGCGCGACCTGGTAATACCCATGAAGAGCTCAGCGCTCGAGCGCCTCGCTCTCCTCTTCGGCCCCGAGCAAACCCGTCAAGGGCTCCTGGCGCGTGCCGCCTTGGGACAGCCGGGCCGGGGGGATCCCGAGCTGACTAGCGCTCTCCTGAGTCGCCTGCGCTCCGAGATCCGGCCCGACGGGAGCGTTGGCGGCGCCGTCGTGGCGACGATCTGGCGGGCACACGAGCTCATGGATCTTGCCGTCGGATCCAAAGCCGGCGTGGAGCCGCTGATCAGACGGCTGCTGGCGCTACAGGGGAAGCCGGGAGCCTTCGGAGAGGGCTGTGATCGGTTACGGCACGCGCAGAGAGTCTGCGAGCATTTCGTCATCGGGTTCTTTGCCCCGGCACCGCCGGAGCAGCGGTTGACGCCAATCACCTTGCCCAACGGCAAGGTCTTTCGCGCTGAACCAGCCGCCCGGTTCGCGATCAGTTGCCTGGCGCTCCGAGCCGCCCTGCGGGCCGGGCACCAGACTCGTCCGATGATCCAACAACATTTGCAAAGCCTCGTCCGGCTGGCGGATCAGTGGACTGACTGGAATGGCTACTTTGCGCCCGACGTGATCTTGTCCGGCCTTCATGCCCTCGCCCTGGCCGGCCCGGCCTATGGGGAAGTCGTCGAGCGGGTGGTGGAGCTGGTCGCGGCCAGCCAAGCGGCCGATGGCAGTTGGCCCAAGGCCGACCTCTTCCATGCGTTAGAGGCTCTCCGCGCGGCCGACACAGCTGCGGCGCGGGAAACCGTGCGGCGAGCGGTGCCGGCTCTGACCGCGCGCCAGCGGGCAGACGGTACCTTTGGCGCCATGGCGCAACAGGAGCGGGCCCTGATCGGTCTCATGGCACTGCTATGGGTCGAGCGCGGACTATGATCCCAACGCGCGTGCCATCCATCCCATTCCGACGACGATTCCGCAAATCCCGATCGCTCCAACCAGGCGCCGGCCCCAGCGCAGCGATCGATCGTTGATACGGCGCATCGCGCTCGCCGCAACCAGCGCAAAGACCGTCATTGCAAAGGTGACGCCCAGCCCGAACAAGGTGAGATAACCTAGCCCGAGCGCTACCCGGTCCATCATCGTGACCGGGACCAGCGCGACTACGCCGGTCGTGCCGGCCAATCCGTGCAGCAGCCCAACCAGGGTGACACCGCCGTGTTCATGCCCCTCGGGGCTGTGGATCTCCTGAGTATGCGGATGATGGTGCGGCCCCCGCTGCGGGTGCAGATGCAGGTGGGCATGATCCCGGTGTTCCTCGACTGAGTGGAGGTGTAACTTCCGGGCGGACGCCAAGGCCCAGAGTCCCAGGCCGGTGAGCATGAGTCCCACCAGGGCTTCGCCCCAGTCATCGAACCGCGTTGGCCAGCGCACGCCGGTGGCGAGGAGGACTCCCCCGGCCGCGAGCACGGCCATCGAGTGTCCCAACCCCCAGCGCAGCCCGAAGTTCGTGGCCGACACCAGGGTTGGCCGCCGGCTCACGAAGGTCGTGACGGCGAGCATGTGGTCGACTTCCAGCGCGTGAAGCGCACCCAGCATCCCGGCCGTGCCGAGAACGATTGCATCAGAGGCCATGAGGCCGGGAATCGTAGCACACCCATCGTGAAGGGACCATGGCCGAGCCTCCCGTCGACCAGAAGCCCAGAATCCGGCTGACCTCGCTCTCGCACGGCGCCGGCTGAGCCTGCAAGCTCGGCCAAGCCGAGTTGGCGCAGGTGCTGCGCCATCTGCCCGGGGTCGAGGACCCGCGAGTCCTCGTGGATGCCGCCACCCGCGACGATGCGGCGGTTTTTCGGATCACCGAGAGCCGCGCCTTGGTGGCGACGGTGGATTTCTTCACCCCCATCGTGGATGATCCAGGAGCGTGGGGAGCTATTGCCGCGGCTAATGCGCTGAGCGATCTCTTCGCCATGGGGGCGACTCCGCTCTTCGCGCTCAATCTGGTGGGGTGGCCTCGGGACAAGCTGCCCTTCGACATGCTGGGAGAGGTGCTCCGCGGAGCCGTAGAGCTGGCGCAGCGCGCCGGCTGCCTGGTCCTGGGTGGACACTCGATCGACTCGGTGGAGCCGCTCTTCGGCATGGTGGCGATGGGTGAGGTTCACCCCGATCGGATGCTGACCAACAGCGGCGCCTGCGTCGGCGATGTCCTGGTCCTGACCAAACCGCTGGGAACGGGCATCCTGGCAACTGCGCTCAAGCGCGATGCGTTGCTCGAGACGGGTATGGCCGAGGCGGTGCGCTCGATGACTACACTCAACGATGGGGCGATGCGTGCCGCGATCGAAGTTGGGGTGAGCGCCGTGACTGACGTGACCGGGTTCGGCCTGCTGGGACACCTCACTCAGATGTTGGATGCCAGCCAGGTCGCCGCGGAGTTGGGGTACGAGTCGCTCCCCATCCTTTCTCACGCCTGGAACCTGGCCTCCCGGGGTATCGTGCCGGGTGGGACCCAGCGGAATCTGGAAGCTGCGGACCGGGTCACCTGGTCAGACGATCTAACCCCGGCCGATCGGCTGCTCTGCGTAGACGCTCAGACCTCGGGTGGACTACTCCTCGCGGTGCCCCCGGAACACGAGTCCGCGTTGCTCGAGACGCTCCGCCGTGAGGCCACACCGGCGGCGGCGGTGATCGGGCGAGTCACGAAGGGGGCGCCGGGAAGCATACGGGTGGAGCGGAGGCTCTGAGAGGTGAGCCGCGAGGGTAACCGCGGGCTCGCGCCGGGGCCGATGCTTCACCCTTCGCGTTTCACCTTTCACCTCTCACCTTCAGCTGCCTTGCCCCCACTCCGCTGGACCGCCGATCGAATGGATCAACTGGAGCATGCCGCGCGACTGGGCCTGCGTGTCGCGCTCACGCGGCGGGGAACCGAGTACGTCGTGGTCGCCATGCGGATGACCACCACACAGAGTCGAGATGCCCTGGTTGGCCGGCTCCCGATGACCGGCGAGGAGCTGACCTTCAAGTTGGACGAGATCGACAGCTTCCAGGTGATCGAATGACTCCGATCGCGGTTCTGCACCTGGACGAGAGCTGCCTGGGCAATGGCCGCGAGGGAGAAAATCCGGGCGGGAGTGCCGGCCTGATCGAGGCTCGCAGCGGGCGCGGCAAGATCGAGCGGCGGGACTATTACATCTCCTCCCCCGCCACCACCAACAATCGAATGGCCCTGAGCGGCGCCATCGCCGCGCTCCAGTTGCTGGCTCGGAAAAAGACTCGGATGCGGGTCCTGATGGTCTCCGATTCGCAGTATCTGGTGAAGGGGATGAGGGAATGGGTGCCGGGCTGGCAAGCAAGAGGCTGGAGCCGCAAGGGCGGTCCAATTGAGAATCTCGAGCTCTGGCGCGCGCTCAGCGCCTCGGCGCGGCTGCACGAAGTGGAATGGACCTGGGTCCGGGGACACAAGGGCCATCCCAAGAACGAATACGCGGATCACCTCGCGGTCGCGGCAGCCAGGGAGCAAAAGACTTCGGAGGGAATCGTAGAATCGGGGTTTGACGAGTGGCTGGCTGCAAGACAAGCCGCGGGGTACTACCCGGACTACGACGCGGACACGACGTTCACGGTGCTCGAGCGGCGAGTCGCATCAGGTGAGCCGTTTCCCCTGGCAGAGGAGCGGGTGACGTAGGGGTCGCCGCCGATCAAGGTCACCTGCTCTGGCCGGCAAGCAGTTGCTGAAACCTCGGGTTCGAGCGCAGCGGAGTCCAGTGTGGATCGCTTCGCAGCCAGGCCGCCGTGATTGGTGGGAAGTGCGGACCGGCCATCAGCCGTTCCAGGCGAACGATCGCACTGTCGGCTTGCCCGGCCTGGGCGTATAGCCGGGCAAGTGAATAAGTCAGCGTCCCACCGTCCAGGGCATCCTTTGAGATCGGTAGCAACGCGGCAGCTGCCTCCCCCTCGCGGAGCGCGTCGGCCGTCCTTTTCTGGGCCAGGTAGATATTTGCCACCCGCATCCGGTAGGTTGGTTCGTCAGGTCGATCCTTCAGCAGCTGTAAGTAATGGGTGAGCGCGGAATCCAGCCAGCGCCGTTGGTCCGCAAGCCGGCCATCGTGTCGGGCGAGCTCGGCCCGCCACTGATAAACGATGGCCGTATCGAGGTTGGACTCTCCTAAAGAGACCTCGCGCAACTGCGAAATACCCGAGTCCGGCAGCACCTGCACCAGCATGTCCCAGGCAGCCAGGCCGCCGCTCACTCGGAAAATCTGGATCGGTCCAGCGGCTTTGATTCCGCGAGCCATCGCCTCGCCAGCCGCACGTCGATCGCCGTTTGAGGCCATCGCCAGGGCGGCCAGGCCCACATAGCTCCGAGCCTCCTCCGGATAGATGGCGATGGCCTGCAGCAACCACTGCTCGGTCTGGTGATAGCGGCCCAGGACTGCTGCCGTAGTCGAGCCCTCGAAGTAGCCTCGGGCAGAGCGGGGATCCAACTCGATCACCCGGGCCAGCGCGTTGTA
The DNA here is from genome assembly GCA_044867445.1 of Gemmatimonadales bacterium. Lineage (GTDB taxonomy): Bacteria > Gemmatimonadota > Gemmatimonadetes > Gemmatimonadales > GWC2-71-9 > CAVVWJ01. The sequence goes on along the minus strand of JBIOUY010000174.1, from coordinate 14,981 downwards.
CGCCTCTTCCCACTTGCCCTGCCTGCGGACGACGAACGCGAGAACCGAGAGGATCTCGGCGTCGTTGGGACGGCCTCGTCGGGCCAGTTCCAGCTCAGCCAGCGCGTGGTCGTAGTCCAAATGGCCGTGATAGTAATAGTAGGCCTTGGCCACATGAGCCTCGGGCAGCGCCGGTTGGAGCTGAACTGCCCGCTCCGCAGCCGCCTGCACCCTGGCCAGCCGCTGCTGGGTGCGGTCGAAGTAGAACCAATAGAGCCAATCGTTGGCCCGGGCCAAGTCGGCATAGGCGAGAGCGAAGGTCGAGTCCAACGCGGTCGCCTTCTCGAGAAGGCCGACGGCGCTGAAGAGATCCGGTCCGCTGTAGTCGCGCTGAAGATGCGCGTGACCCTGGAGGTAAAGGTCGTACGCCTCCGGGTTGGCCGTGGGCCGCGCAGCCATCGCCTGCTTCTCGGGCTCGGCCAGGGCGACGTGCAGGGCGTTAGCCACTTCCTCGGCGATGTCCGATTGGACCTGGAACATTCCCGACATCACCGCGTCGTAGCCGTGGGCCCAGACGTTGGTACCATCCGATACCCGGATGAGCTCGGGGCTCACCCGCACCCGGCTGGAGCTGTCACCGGTGTGCTCCCACCGGACCGTTCCCTCCAGCACGTAGCCTACACCCAGCTCCTCGCCGATCTGCCGCAGAGGCTTCTGGGTCGCCTTGTATTGCTTGGCGCTGCTTCGGGCGATCACCTTGAGCCCGCCGATCCCGGTTAGCCGGTTGGTGATTTCCTCGGTGATGCCGTCGGCGAAGTACTCATCAGTCTGGCCGCCGAGATTCTCGAAAGGCAGCACCACCACCGTCTTGTCGCCGGCCGCCTCCTCGCTACCCCGGCCCGTCCGGTGTCGCGCCACGCCCCACGCCAACGCCAGGGCCAGCACGACGCCGAGTACGAGATACCCCGCCCTCTGCCAGCGCAGCGTTCTGGCACTGGTCGGGCTCGGGATGGCCGGCGTGGTTGAGGCAATCGCCTGGGTAGGCTCGGTTCCGCCGCTCGGGGTCGCCATGGCCTCGAGCTGGTGCAGCAGCTCGTCTGCGGTTTGCCAGCGATCAGCCGGGCGTTTTTCCAGGCAGCGCATGATGACAGCGGCGAGCGACGAGGGCACCGACGCGCGCAACCGGGTCACCTGCTCGGGTGCCTGAGTCACGTGAGCGGCCAGCACCGCTTGGGGAGTCGGGGCCACAAATGGCGGGCGACCGGCCAGCATCTCGTAGCCCAGGGCGCCGACGGCGTAGATGTCAGCCCGGTGATCGACGTGGGAATCCCCCGAGGCTTGCTCTGGCGCCATGTACGCCGGAGTGCCCAGGGCGACACCCACCGAAGTAAGTGCGGTCGGGCCGGTCGCTTCGCTCAGCGCCTTGGCCACCCCGAAGTCGGTCACCAGGGCGTGATTACGGGTGATCAGGACGTTATCCGGCTTGATGTCGCGATGGACTACGCCATGCTCGTGGGCTGAGCTCAGCGCATCGACCACATCGCGGAGCAGGCGCACCGTCTCACCGATGGGTAGCTCTCCCTCCCGAGCCAGCCGGGCCCGGAGCGAGTCGCCCTCGATGAGCGGCATAGTGTAGTAGAGGAGACCGTCGGCCTCGCCGGCGGCGAACAGGGGCACGATGTTGGGATGGTGAAGGCTGGCGGCCAGCTGGATTTCTCGCCGGAACCGATCGACGCTCAGTCCGGCGCCGAGCTCGGGCGGGAGTACTTTGAGGACCACCTTGCGGCCGAGCGCGGTCTCCTGGGCAACGAACACCCGGCTCATCCCCCCACCGCCGAGCTCGCGCTCGAGGTGGTAGGCCGCACCTAGCGCAGCCTGAAGACGCTCCAGGAGTTCCGACATCGGGGATCCGCAGGTGGAGAGCTTTAAGAATACGGCTGCGTGCTCACTCCGGCCAGCCGAGTTATGGCAGGATCGCGTAGCTCAGCATCAATCGACCGGTGACCGCGTCGGTCGGCGCGGAGTAGATCTCACCGCTGAGTCCGAGTCGGGGGGACGGAACCCACGTCGCTCCGCCGAAGAGGACGCCACGGGTGAGGTTGACCCGGACCCTGGTGTTGTCGGTCGAGCCTGACGAGTTGGTGAAGTTCACCTGGAAGCGCGGGTGGAGGATGGTGGCACCGGTTCCCACGAATGGCCGGAACCGACCCCGGGCGATCGGCCATCCGAGCAAAGCTTCCGCGCCGAAGATGTTGGGGTGATACCGATCGTCCGAACGGGTGCCCTGAAAGCACTCGCTGGTTGGATCCTCGAGGTCGGCATCATCGCAGGTGATCGGCGCACGAATAATTCCGAAGGTGCCGTGCACGCGCAGGCCCAGCGTCGCTCCTGCCTGTCCCAGAGGGAAACCCCGTTCCAGCGAGAGCCCGACCAGATTCACCTTGACCTGATTGATCGCGATCGGGGGAATCCAGCTGGCCTCGAAGAGCAACCCACCGGGGAGGCCGAGAGCTGCCCGCGGTCGCGGAAACGCGGAGAGATGATCGGTGTTCTCCGGTCCCTTGCCAGGTCGGCAGACTGTCGACGTCCTGATCTCGGGATCGATGTTCGGCAAGTAGGTTCCCTCGATGCCGGCGCGCAGCCGGCCGGGCGCGAGGATGGTCGGCTGCTCGGCCGTGCTGTAGGCCAGCGGGACGGCGAAGGCGGCGAACAGCCTCGCCTCATGCGAATCTTTCGGGGGGGAGCAGGTTACCTGCTGCGCCAGCGCGAGCTGGAAAGGCAAGAATGTCAGGACGCCGAGCACCGGCAGCAGACGGGGCATTCCCTACTCCTTGCTTGACAGTTCGAGGGGAACGACTCTAACCTGCCCTCACCGATCCACCCGCAGCGAGGGCACCGTGAGCGACCTGGAGCGCTTCTTTCGGCGGCTGGTCACCAACCTGGCCAGCAGCGACCCAGCCCGGCTGCATCGGCCCCTCCCGCTCACCGAAGTCTACCAGTCCATCATGCCGTACCGCACCAACCGCCGTGCCCTCGGCCTGGATACGAGCGAAGATTACGAATTGGTGCTGCTGCGCCTCGCCGCCGGCGAGGGAGGATTCGCCCGGACCGAACCGGAGGATGCCCGGGCCAGCTTCGCCCGGGAGGTTCGCAGCACCCATCCAGATCTGGAAATTCTGCACCGGTTCGAGAACGTGGTCCTTACTCTTGGATCGGAGTCGTTGGAGCGCGCTCTGGGCCCTGCTCCCGAGCTCAACGACGAGTCACCGCCGAGTCCGAGTCCGGACCTCCCGCTTCTGGACCTCCCCGAGATGGATGCGCAGGAGGGTGCGCTCGACGCCCAAGTACCCGAGCCTGAGCCCGAGCCCACGGCAGCGACCTCGACATCTTCCCGCTGTCTCCACTGCGGTGGTGCGCTCCCCCCAGGGCGAGTAGTGAATTTCTGTCCCCATTGCGGTCAGAATCAGAGGCTCTCTCGCTGTCCCGAATGCCGAAGTGAGCTGGAGGCCGGATGGCGCCATTGCGTGAACTGCGGAGCCGCGGTCGCCCCGAGATAGGATCAACGATGCCCTGGAGCTCGCGGGTCCGCCCCCTGGACGTTGTTGCTGTCATCATGGGCGGAGGCGCAGGGACCAGACTCTTCCCGCTGACCAAGGATCGGGCCAAACCCGCCGTCCCACTCGCCGGCAAGTATCGACTGGTGGATATCCCCATCAGCAACTGCATCAATTCCGATCTGCGGCGCATCTTCGTGCTCACTCAGTTTCAGAGCAGCTCGCTGCACCGCCACATCCTGGAGAGCTATCGGTTCGACAACTTCGCGCCGGGCTTCGTCGAGATCCTCGCCGCTCAGCAGCGGAGTGACCGCACCGACTGGTATCAGGGCACCGCCGATGCCGTTCGTCAGAACCTCCTGCACCTCAATGACTACTCCCACCGATTCGTGCTGATCCTCTCTGGCGATCAGCTCTACCGGATGGACTACTGCGCCCTGATCGAACAGCATGTGATCACCGGCGCTGAAGTGACTGTGGCGACCACCCCGGTTCGGCCCGAGGAGGCCCGCGGGTTTGGCATCATGGCCGTCGCGCCCGATGGCCGGATTATCCGTTTTGTGGAGAAGCCCAGCGACCCCGAGCTGCTGCGATCGCTTCGGGTGGACTGGAGCGCACTGACCGAGCTGACCGAGCCGGTCGACCCCGACAGTCTCCCGGCGTCGATGGGAATCTACGTGTTCGATCGCGACGTCCTGGACCAGGCGCTTGACGGCGCCGAGCACGACTTTGGAAAACACATCATCCCCCGGCTGATCGGGAGCAAAAGGGTGTACGCCTTCCAGCATCAGGGGTACTGGGAAGACATCGGCACCATCCGGGCGTTCTACGAGGCCAACCTCGATCTCTGCGAACCGCTGCCCAAGTTCAACTTCTACGACGCGAGCGCGCCGATCTTTACCCATGCGCGTTATCTCCCGGGGACCAAGATCATCAGGAGCCGGGTAGAGCGGTCGGTCCTGGCCGATGGCTGCATCATCAACGACGCGCTGATCGAGCATTCGCTGATCGGGCTGAGGAGCCGGATCCAGTCGGGAGCGACGATTCGTGACGCGCTCATCATGGGGCAGGACTACTACGAGACCCCCGATGGAGAGCGGAACAGTGCCCCACCTCTGGGAATCGGTTACGACACCGTGATCGAACGAACTATCGTGGACAAGAACGCCAGGATCGGAGATGGAGTACGGATCACACCGGACGGCAAGCCGCAGCATTACGACGGACCCAACTTCTACATCCGTGACGGATTGGTCATCATACCGAAGAACGCCGTCGTGTCGAGCGGAACGGTGATCTGACCGCTCGGGCAGCCTCGCCCGGCAAGCGGGGAACGAGTCTTGCTTGCGCCACGCAGCACCCCCTGGCGCAAACCCCGCACCGCTTGAGGATGCATGCCGTCCTGCCGATCCACGCTCGTAACCGCTGGGCTCGTGGTGGCTTTCGCGAGTGCCCTCTGGGCCCAGGCTGAATCCGCCTCATTGGCCGGACCGGTCATAGACACCACCGCGGACGTGCTGGTGCTGGATCACGACTTCGCCGTGGCCGGTGAGATCGTCCGCATCTTCCTCCAGAGCAAGCAGGTGTACCGCGCGGAGTTGAGCGCTCCCGATCTCACGCTGCAGATTCGTGCAGTTGGCGACCGGATCAGGCCGCCGAGGATATACCTCATCACGGGACCGGAGTCCGCGAGCCAGGCATCGGTGCTCGAGCTCTATCCCGATGTTGACGCAGAATACGAGATCAGCGCCATAGGGCGGAGCGGCTCGCGCGTTGCCACCCGCCTGCAGCTTATCCGCGATGTAACGGCATCTCACCGCCGCATGGCGGTCCTCGGAAAGCCCGGGTGGGGGATAGGGTTCGAGCTCGCCACCGGCTGGCACAGCGGCTTTCTCCAGAACACTGGAGACCTCACCGGGACTGCCCATGCCGGCACCGAGGTCGAGGCCTGCTTCTCTGCCCGCGCCCCTCACGGCTCCGGCCTCTGCGTTTTCGGGATCGGCTACCAGAGTCAGGTGGGCTCGAAGAGCATCTTGTGGTTCTATACCGAGCCGCGTCTGGGATTGACCCGCAAGCGCACCTCGGGCTGGGACTTCGGCCCGCTCTTCCGCGTCGGAGTAGGGAGCATCGAGCGGACCTCCAGCACTCCCTGGATCTTTGCGCCGGGTGCCTTCATTGCGCGACAGATCCGCACCAATGATCACGGGGGCGGCTGGAGCATTCAGGCGTCCTACAGCCATGCGTTGTACGGCGGATTCCCAGCCAGCCTGGAAGGCGCCAACCGGGGACAACCGCAAAGCGACCACGTCATTCTGGGCCTCGGCTGGTACCAATAGCCCTCCCTTTTGCTTGAAGTGGCTCTCCGGCGCGGGCATATTCCCTAATAGAATGTCCCGCGCCCGTTCCACCCCTCGTCGTTCCTCCGCATGACCTCGCCCGTCTGGGGACACGGCGTTGTCTTCCTTTCCGGTGTGCGTACCGGGTTCGGTGCGTTCGGCAGCGCGCTCAGGGAGGTCTCCGCAACCGATCTCGGCGTCGTGGCGGCAAAAGAGGCTCTGACCCGATCCGGAGTAGAGCCCGCTCAGGTCGACCACGTCATCTTCGGCAACGTCCTCCAGACTTCGGCCGACGCACCGTATCTGGCGCGCCATATCGGGCTCCGCACCGGGCTTCCCATCGAAACCCCGGCAGTCACGGTGAACCGGCTCTGCGGCTCTGGCTTCGAGGCCGTGATCCAGGGCGCGCAACAGATCTTATTGGGAGAGTCCACGGTCGTGCTGGCGGGAGGGACCGAGTCGATGAGCCAGGCGCCGCATGTCGTGCGCGGCGCACGATGGGGCCTCCGCCTGGGGCCGGCTGCTCCCTTCGAGGATCCGCTCTGGGAGGCGTTGCGCGATTCGGAGTGCGGTCTCTCCATGGCCGAGACCGCGGAGAACCTGGCGCAGCGCTATCGGATCTCTCGAGAAGCGGTTGACTGCTTTGCCGCCCGGAGTCAGGCCTGCGCGAAGGCGGCGTGGGACGCAGGCGCGTACGGGGACGAGGTCGTTCCGGTCGTCCTGCGCAATCGTAAGACAGGTGCGCTCGAACCCTGGACTGCGGACGAGCACATGCGTCCGGGCACCACCCCGGAAGCCCTCGCCAAGCTGCCTCCCTACTTCAAGAAGGACGGGGTGGTGACCGCCGGGAACGCCTCCGGCATCTGCGACGGCGCCGCGGCCCTGGTGCTCTCTTCGGAGCGCTTTGCCGCCGAGCAGGGGCTCCGCCCGCTCGGACAATTGGTGGCGTGGGCGGCCACCGGCGTGGATCCGAGCATCATGGGTATCGGCCCCGCACCGGCCTCACGCCGGGCACTCGAGAAGGCGGGGCTCAGCCTGGACGATATGGATCTGGTCGAAATCAACGAGGCCTTCGCGTCTCAGTACCTTGCCGTTGAGCAAGAGCTCGGTCTGGACCGGGAACGCACCAATGTAGACGGCGGGGCCGTCGCCATCGGCCACCCCTTGGGCGCAAGCGGCGCCCGCATCACCCTGCACTTGCTGCACGCGCTCCGGCGTCGAAGCGGGCGCTACGGGCTGGGCAGCGCGTGCATTGGGGGCGGGCAGGGGATCGCCGTCATTGTAGAGGCAGTCTGATGCGAGGCGGTAAGGAGGGTAAGGGCGGTAAGGACGGTAAGGGCCGACTTTAGGCACCCTTTCCGCCTTTTCCGCCCTTACCGACCTTTCCGCCTTCCACAAGGAGCAACAATGGACCTCGTACTCCCGGCACTAGCGATAGCGGTCATCTACTCCTTCCTCAGCCTTCGAGTGCTGCGGCAGTACGAGCGCGGCGTGGCTTTCTTCCTGGGTCGCTTCTGGGGAACCAAGGGACCCGGGCTGGTCTTCATTCCCGCCGGCTTCGCCGGTCAGCGCAGGGTGTCCCTTCGGATCGTGGCGATGGACATTCCCCCACAGGACGTCATCACCCGGGACAACGTCTCGGTGAAGGTAAATGCCGTGCTGTACATGCGAGTGACCGATCCGGCAAGGGCGGTGATCGAGATCGAGGACTACCTCTACGCCACCAGTCAGCTGGCCCAGACCACGCTCCGTTCGGTGTTGGGCGAGGTGGAGCTGGACGAGCTCCTCTCCGACCGGGAGAAGATCAACGCGGTGCTCAAGAAGATCATCGACGAGCGCACCGATGCCTGGGGCATCGAGGTGTCCGCCGTGGAAGTGAAGGATGTCGATCTCCCCGACCAGATGAAGCGGGCGATGGCGCGGCAGGCGGAGGCCGAGCGGGAGCGCCGAGCCAAAGTCATCGCCGCCCAAGGCGAGCTGCAGGCTTCGCAGACGCTGGCTCAGGCCGCCCGCACCCTGGCGACGGAGCCCAGCGCAATCCAACTCCGATACTTGCAGACGGTCACCGAGATCGCCGCCGAGAACAACTCCACCACGATTTTCCCCATTCCGATCGAGCTGTTCCGTCCGTTTCTTCAGGCCGCAACCGCCAAACCTCAGGCCCAGATCGATCCCGCCGAAGGGCCAGGACCGGCGCTGCCCGCTGGCGACCTCTCCAGCCTGATATCTCAGCTCCGGCTCGAAGCTTCCCGGACACCCCCACAGGAGTAGCATGACTGAGGGCACGCCGGCCCGGATCGACCGGGCGGCGCTGGACCGGATCATCCGGCGAGCCGCTGAGCTGCAAACCGCGGAACGAGAGATCGGCGATAGCCTTTCGCCCGACGACGTCATGGCACTCGGGCGGGAGGTCGGCATTCCTGGCCGGTATCTACAACAGGCCTTGCTGGAGGAGCGTACCCGCCTGGCGAGTCTGACGCCGGCCAGCGTCTGGGAGCGAGTGGCCGGTCCCGCTCAAGTCGCGGCTCAGCGGGTGGTGCGAGGCGACCCCGACAGCGTCGAAGCCAGCCTGCTCCGCTGGGTGGAGGACAATGAGCTGCTCTGCATCCTGCGACAGCAGCCCGGCCGGATCACCTGGGAGCCGTTGACCGGCTTTCAGGCGGCCGTCCGCCGATCGACCGCTGCCTTCCAAGGCAACAAACGGCCGTTCACCCTTTCGCGGGCGGACACGGTGTCGGCGACGGTGTTGGGCTTGGAGCCGGGTTGGACTCACGTGGCGCTCATAGCCACGGCGCGCAAGGCTCGGTCAGCGCACTTGGGAGGCGGGGTCGCCGTTGCCGGAGCCGGCGCGCTCGCTGCGATCCTGATGATCGTGCTGGGCGCATTCGTTCCCGTCGCACTTATCCCGGCGCCCGTGGGCCTCGGCATCGGCTATGGCGTGCTGCGCGGCTATCATCCCGTGCTTGCGCGACTGCAGCTGGGGTTGGAAAGCGCACTCGACTCTCTGGAACAACGGGCTCCGTCATCGGGTCGGTTGCCGCCCCAGCGGCCGCCCCGAATCATCGACCTGCTGGCGAGTGAGATTCGGAAGGCATTGAAGCCGTAAGTGACGTCGCGGGTCGCGGGTCTCAGGTCATTGCGCCCAGTCGCCGATTCCGGGCGCGCACTGGAGATCGGATCCACTCATCCCAGAGCACAGACCCGCGACCCGCGACTTTCAAAGGCATCCTAATGGTAGCCATCAAGACCGTCGGTGTGTTGGGCTGCGGTCTCATGGGGAGCGGTATCGCGCAGGTCGCGGCCACCGCGGGCTTCCGGACAGTAGCGCGAGATGTGAGCGATGCGCTGCTCGATCGTGGCCGAGGGGCAATTCGCAAATCGCTCGACAAGCTGGTGGAAAAATCCAAACTCGAGCCGGCCAGCCGGGATGCCGCCCTCGGCCGGCTGGACCTGGTCACCGACCTCGCCGCGCTTCGGGACTGCGACCTCGTCATCGAGGCAGTCACCGAAGATCTCGACCTCAAGAACCGCCTCTGGCGTGAGTTGGATGGGCTCTGCCCGGCCACCACCATCTTCGCCTCGAACACCTCCAGCCTCAGCATCGCGGAAATGGCCGCGGCGACCTCACGCGCCGACCGTTTCGTAGGACTGCACTTCTTCAACCCAGTCCCGCTCATGCCGCTGGTCGAGGTCGTTCGCTCGGTGCGGACAAGTGCCGAGACATTTGACCGAGCAGTGGAGTTTTCTCGCCGGCTGGGGAAGGAACCCATCGCCGCGCTCGACCGGTCCGGCTTCATCGTGAATCTCCTGCTGGTGCCGTACCTGCTGGACGCGGTGCGGGCACTCGAACGCGGCGTTGCTTCGATCAATGACATCGATCGGGGGATGCAGCTCGGCTGCGGCCATCCCATGGGTCCCCTGACCCTGCTCGATTTCGTGGGTCTCGACACCACTGTGCGGATCGCGGAGATCATGTTTGACGAGTATCGCGAGGCGCGCTATGCCGCCCCGCCGCTGCTTCGACGCATGGTTGCCGCCGGACTGCATGGTCGGAAGAGTGGCGGGGGGTTTTATGATTATTCGGTCGATCCACCCACCCCCAGGGACTTGGGGCTGACCCGGTAAACGGGAAACGGTAAAGGGTGAACGGGGAAGATGCTCAGCCCCGTTTACCGTTCACCGTTTACTGTTTACCGGGCCACTTGCCTCGATTCGGAGTACACATGCTCGGTTACGACTGGCCCCGTCTCCACGCAGCGCTCAACGATCTGCCCGCAGCGCTCCTGTTGGCAGCGGTCCTCTTCGACCTTCTCGCTGCCGTCACCCAACGGCCATACTTCCGGCAAGTGGGCTTCTGGACCATGATCGGGGGTGCCCTGGGCGGAGCGGCCGCGGTGATCTCCGGTCTTCAGGCCGAGGAGCACATCGATCATGGCGAGGCGGTGCACCAGGTCATGGAAACCCACGAGAAGCTGGCGCTGGTCACGCTGGGGATTTTCGGGGTGCTTACCCTCTGGCGCATCGTCCGCGAGCGCCGCATGGGCGGAACCGAGCGCGGACTAACCTTGCTCGCGTCGGTGGGTGGCTTGGGTGTCCTGATCGCCACCGCAGTATATGGCGGAAAGCTGGTATTCGACCACGCGGCAGGCATCCCCAGTCCGGTCCTGCGGACCGAGCTGACCGAACGCGCCGAGGGTCACCACCACCACGGTGAGGAGGAAGGGGAAGAGGCTCACGAGCACGGAACCGAGACGCCGGCTGCGGTGGCTACAGATAGCGCGCCTGCCGATTCCGCCGCCAGAGCGTCACATACTCACGAGCCCGCCGGCCACACGCACCCGCCGGGAACCCCGCCGCACAAGGACTGAGCGTGCCGCTCACTCGCGGGCTTTGCACGGCGATTCTGACCGGGCTGATCGCGTGTCAGCCCGGCACCACTCGCCCCGCCATTGTACCGCTGCCGGAGGCGGCCGTAACCGAGATTCGGCTACCGGTGCAAGAGGCGACGCGGCTGCTCGCTCAGGCGCTCCAGGCCGACTCGATTCCGGCGCTACGGGTGCGGCTGCGCGACGGCTACATCGAGAGCAGCTGGTTCGAGGCGGCAAGCGGACGTCCCACGAATCGGCGCCCGATTGGGGTTGGAATCGTACGGGTCCGAGCCTGGGCCGACCCTGCGCGTCCAGGTGATACCCAGCTCCGAGTCGAGACCCTGTACCGGCCGCTGGCCGATCCTTCTCTTCCAGAGCGCGAGCTGGAGCGCCAGGTACCACTGGATCATCCGATCGCGGTCAAGGTCCGCGGCACCCTGCAGGACCTTCTCAAGCGGTACGGCGGTCCTCCCAGCCCGGAGGCCCAGCAGCCCGCTGCACCGACGGAGGCGGAACCACCTGACGAGTAAAGGCGCGAGCGGCGCGGGCGGCGGCGGCGGGAACGGCGGGGCAACACCGGGTTACTTCTTACTTCTTACTTTTCACGTCTCACTTTTCACGTCTCACGTCTCACTCACACCACGTACGCCCTCACCCACTCCTCCAAGCGGGACAAATCGAGTCTCGCATCCTTGCAAGGGCCGAACGGCAGAGTCATCGTGAGTCCGAGAACCGGCACTTTGCCAGCCACATCGTGCAGCCCGCTCACCATGTCCCGCTCGCAGGCCACGGCAACCACGGCGCGGGGCCGGCGCTCGCGGATCACTCGCCGCGCGAGTTGTCCCCGGGTCGCCACGAAGACCGGAACTCCGTACTTTCCCGCGACCCCCAGCACGCCGTCAAGCGTCTCCTTGGACAAGCAGCGAGGAATCAGCAGGAGCAGCTCGCCGCGGCCCACCTTGCGGCTCCGCAGCAGGGCGAGCGCGTTGTAGACTTTGACCGCCGCATTCTCGACCCAGTCGCGCCGGCCGAACCGGTCTGCCACTCGTGAGGTCAGCCGCATCAGCCGGAGGAATGGACCCCGTTCGGCGAGTCGCTCAGGAAGGAGTGCCCAACCAGTCGCGTGGGAGAGCAGCAGCAGCGCCCACCAGCACCACAACACCAGGCTGATGCCCGTCAGAGTGAGCCACAGAATGTGAGGAAGCTGAGATTGGATCGCGCCCAGCCGCGGCGCGAGAAGGAAAAGAATTAGCGCCAGAACCCCGAGTCCCACCACCAGCGCCGCCGCAGACCACGAAAAGAAGAGCCTGGGCGGAGTGTCGAAGTCTCCCTTGTTCGGCAGCGCGGCCCCATCCCACTCGTCCCACTCATGACCCAAGCGGCGATCGACATCGATGTGAATCAGCTGTGCCCGCGGGGTGTCGGACATACGCAAACAAGATAGTTAGCTTTGGGCGATGCTGCCTCCCCCTTCTCTGCGCGGCGTGTTTCGTACCGACGAGCGCGCGCGCGCGGCTTACTCCGAAGGCGCTGGGATCTACCGGATCCTCCCCGCCGCGGTCGCGCTGCCGAGCGATCGGGACGATCTGTTGGCGCTGGTGCGTTGGGCGGCGGAACACCGAACGCCGCTCATCCCTCGTGGTGCCGGCAGCGCGATGGGCGGGGGCAACGTGGGAGACGGGGTCGTAGTAGACCTCACCGGATTCCCCCGTCGGCTCGAGATCTTTCCCGAACTCAAGAGCGCGATCACCGGCGCCAACCTCACAGCGGCCGAGCTCAATACTGCCGCCGATCGGCATGCGTTGCGGCTTCCCCCCGATCCGTCGAGCGGACGGTGGGCCACCTTGGGGGGCATGGTCTCCACCAACGCCGCGGGGGCCCGCTCGGTCCGCTACGGCAGCGTGCGCCGTTGGGTAGAGGCAGTTCAACTGCTCACCGCCGATGCAGAGGTCGTCGAGCTCAGGCGAATGAAGCCGGCCACGAGCTCCAAAGCGATGGAGCGGTTCGAGAGCGAGGTGCGTCCGGCGATCGAACAGTCGAGCGACCTCGTTGCGCGCCGCTTCCCCCGCACCCGCAAGAATTCCTCGGGCTACGCGCTCGACGCGTTTCTGGCTTCAGGAGACCCCTTGGACCTGGTGGTGGGCGCGGAAGGGACCCTGGGCTTCGTCACCGAGATCGAATGGCGGCTGGACCCCATTCCGCCCTGTCGCGCTGGACTTCGTGTCGGACTCCGATCCCTCGATGATCTGGTCGCTGCCGTGGCGATGCTGCTGGCCCAGGAGCCGTCCGCGGTGGAGCTGCTGGACCGCTCCTTCCTCGACCTCGTCCGCGGGGCAGACCTCGAGCCCGGGTTGGGAGGCGCCGAAGCAATCCTCTTGGTCGAATTCGAGCGCTCCGACTCCGCGGCTCTCCGGCGGGCCGTCGAAGTGGCTGGGGACGTGGTCGCTCCCTGGGCCAGCCAGGTCGATACCGCACTCTCGGCGAGTGCGGCGGAGCGCCTGTGGGCCTTGCGTCATGCCGCGAGTCCCATTCTCGCCCGGCTGCCGGAAGAACGCCGTTCGCTCCAAGTCATCGAGGATGCCTGCCTTCCGCCGGAGCGGATGGGCGAGTACATCCGCTCGGTACGAAGAATCGCCGCGGCCCAGGGTCTGCCCGTGGTCATCTTCGGCCATGCGGGCGACGGACACGTCCATGTGAACCTGCTTCCCGATGTGACTCGGGCAGGATGGGAGAGCGCGGTCCGGGCGCTGCTCGAGGAGGTAACCGAGGCAGTTCTCCGCCTGAGCGGCACATTGTCCGGCGAACACGGTGATGGCCGGCTCCGTGCGGGACTGCTGCAGCGGGCCTACGGCCCGGAGATCGTGGGCTTGTTCGGCCGGATCAAACGCGCTTTCGATCCGCTCGGAATCCTGAATCCCGGTGTGATCCTGCCGAGCGGAGAGGCCCCGATCAGCCGGCTCAAGGTGGGCCACCAGGCCGCGGCGATCCCCTCGGACATCGCATCGGAGCTCCGCCGAATCGAGCGGGAAGGTGGATACGCGAAGTGGAGAATGGAGCTGGTGTGAGAGGGGGTCGCGGGTCACGAGCTGCGAGTCGCGAGTCGCGAGTCGAGCCGAATGACCCGTAGCCCGAGACCTGTGACCCGCGACCCGCGACCCGCGACCCGTAGCCTGCGACCCACAGCCCACGACTCCCAAATGGATATCATCCGCGAACCTCGCGTCTCCCTCATCGCCCGCCCCCAATTCCTCGAGCCCACCCACCTGCCGGTGCACTGGCAAGGGGAGGCGAGCGACGGGGAACGGATCGCCGAATTCGCCGGCCGGCTGTGCTACATGAGCCAGCACAACCCCGCCGGGCGAACTACGGCAGAGTATTTGCAGAACATCCTGCGCCAGGGTCACGGGTCGGTCTTCGAGCACAGCACCTACGTCGTGCTGATCGAGGGCATCTCGCGGTCCTGTAGCCACGAGCTGGTCCGGCATCGGGCCGGATGGGGGTACTCCCAGCTCTCTCAGCGCTACGTGGACGAGTCGCACGCCGCCTTCGTGATGCCGCCGGCGGTCCAGGGCGATCCGGCCCTCGAGGCTGAGTGGACCGCGCAGGTGCAGGCAGCCCAAACCGCCTACGTGGCCGCGGTCGAGCGGCTCATGGCGCGCTCTGCGGACATGACCGACAAGGTGCACCGGCGGAAGATGGCGCGAGAGGCGGCTCGCAGCGTGCTGCCCAACGCGACCGAGGTAAAGATCGTCGCTAGCGCGAACGTTCGCGCCTGGCGCACCATGTTGGAGCTCCGCCTCGGCGAGGGAGCCGAAGCCGAGATTCGGCGGATGGCGGTCGCGTGTCTCCGCGTGCTGCAGCAGGAGTCGCCGGCGCTCTTTGCGGATTTCGAGATCTATCGGATGGACGACGGGAGCGAGGCAGGAAGAGTCGGGTTCCACAAGGTCTGAGGTCACGGGTCGCGAGTCGCGGGTCTACTTGAATCGCATCGTGAAGACCCGAGACTCGCGACGCGGAGCCCGCGACCTTCAAAAAACTATTGTGCAGTCGAACTCTTTTTCTTACTTTAGTTTCGTCGAAGCAACCAACTCGTCTCGGCTCGTCTCTCGCGGACGGCCTTTTTTGTAGAGGGCGCCTTTGGCAGTTCGGATCGGACTCGCCTTCAATCTCAAACCAGCGGCGCCGGCTACTCCAGCCGGGGCGACTCTCGATTCTCCCTCTGCTGACGAACCTCCCAGTCGGGC
>JBIOUY010000173.1:0-16809 GCA_044867445.1 Gemmatimonadales bacterium | reverse complement strand
CGGTGACTTTGCCGGCTCGTTCGAGCTTGCGGAGCACCGACTTCACCCCCGCAAGCCCGTCGGTCCGCATGGTGGTCGCGGTGAGGGCTCCCGGATGCAGCTCCCGCACCCGGGCCCCGAACCCCGACGGGTCCGGTACGGCATCGATCTTATTGAAGACCGGAATGATCGGATGGTCGGCCAGGCCCAGCTCGGCGAGCACGCGCTCGACCACATGCATCTGTCCCTCCCAGTCGGGATGGCTCGAGTCCACGATGTGCAGGAGGACGTCCGACCCGCGCGCTTCCTCCAGGGTGGCACGGAAGCTCGCCACCAGATGGTGGGGCAGCTTGCGGATGAATCCTACGGTGTCGGTCACCCGCGCGCGTTGCCCTTCACCCAGGTCCACTTCCCGGGTGAGGGTGTCCAGCGTGGCGAAGAGCCGGTCCTCCACGAAGATCTCATGCTGTCCCGAGAGCGCCCGGAGCACGCTCGACTTGCCTGCGTTGGTATAGCCAACCAGGGCGACGCTCAGCATCGGGTCTCGCCCCGCGCGCAGGTTCTCCCGATGGCGTTCGACGCCTTGCAGCTTGGCCTTGAGCGCCTGGATCCTCCGCCGGATGATCCGCCGGTCGGTCTCCAGCTGGGTCTCGCCGGGGCCCCTCAGTCCGATGCCGCCACGGATGCGGGACAGGTGAGTCCACATCCGCGTCAGTCGTGGCAGCAGGTATTCCAACTGGGCCAACTCGACCTGAAGCTTGGCCTCGTGGCTCCGCGCCCGGGTGGAGAAGATGTCGAGAATGACCTCGGGCCGGTCCATCACCCGCACCTTGAGCTCGCGCTCCAGGTTGGCGCCCTGGACCGGGGTGAGCTCTTCATCGAAAATGACCAGGGTAGCTTGGGATGCAGCGACCGCGTCGGCGACCTCCTCCACCTTGCCTTCGCCGATCAGGGTCCCGGGATTGGGCGATGCGATCTGTTGCGACATCCGCCCAACTACTTCGGCGCCCGCGGTATCCACCAGGCGGGTCAGCTCCTCCAGATGTTCCACCACGTGCCTGGCGTCGGAGGAACCCTTGCGGGGGGCGGCGACGAGAACGGCACGCTCCGTGGGATCACGAACTTCGATTGGCGTACGAATGTGGTTTGTTCCCTCGGGTCAATGGTTTCCCGCGGGGCTCGGCGCGATGCCGACCGCGCGAGTGAGAGGGACACGCCCCTCTCGGGTGAACGGCACTGACTTTTCTCCCCAGGGCAGGTTCAGGGTGATTTGACCCTTCATCGTGTAGGGAAGGTCGCCGTAATTCAACGCGGCACGCGCGGCTCCGCCCACGCCGGCCCAGGTAAACCGAACCGGCAGGGTCAAGATCGCGCTGTCTCCCTTTTGCACCTGGAAATCGTTCTCGTAATTGACGTCACCGACGTGCGAGTCCTCCACGTCGAAGCCGAGTTGGAGCTTGGTACTGGTGATCACGAAGCTGTTCAGGTTTCTGACCGCCACCAGGAGATCTAAGGTTCCGCCTGTCACGCCGAGTGCTCGGACGACCACTCGATTGAGGTGAACTTCGGGGTCCCTGAAGTCGAGGCCGATCACACTGCAAGCCGCGACCGCCAGCCCGGCGCCCAGCGCGCCCAGAGTACCCCGAACCCTCATGGACCTCCCCACGACGCCCCTTGGAATCTATATCAACTGGCGGGGCCTGATCGAATCCTGCAGACCCTTGCAGGGGCCAGCCGTGCCGGGGATCACAGCCGCGAGCCGCTGCTCGCGGGGCTAACAGCTAACAGCTAACAGCTAACAGCTAACAGCTAAAGCTAAACGCTAAAGGCTACTCCCGACTCCTTACTCCTCACTCCTTAGTGCTCTCCTCCTCGCCCTTCTTTCGCGCCTCCCACCACTCCATCCGCTCCGCCACCTTCTTCTCATAGCCGAACCCGCCCGGGGCATAGAATGCCGTTCCCCTGAGCTCGTCGGGCAGGTACTCCTGCGGCAGGTAGTGGTCCGGCGAGTCGTGCGCGTATTGATAGCCGCGACCGTAGCCCAACCCCTTCATTAACGGAGTCGGTGCGTTTCGGATCTGCATCGGAACCGGCGCGGCCGGGGTTTCCTGCGCCGCGGCCAGTGATCCGCCCAGGGCCCGCACCACGCTGTTGGACTTGGGAGCGGTCGCCAGATAGATCGTCATCTCGGCCAGGGGCAGGTACCCCTCCGGCGGACCTAGCATGTGAAAGGCGTCACGCGCGGCCACCGCCATCACCAGGGCATTGGGATCGGCCAGTCCGATGTCCTCCGCCGCCATGGCAATGGCCCGACGAAAGAGGGTCATCGGATCCTCTCCGCCGTCGATCATCCGCGCCATCCAGTAGAGCGCCCCCTGCGGATCGCTGCCTCGCAGCGACTTGTGGTAAGCCGAAAGGAGGTTGTAGTGTTCTTCGCCGGCCTTGTCATAGCGGGCGAAGCGTTTCTGCATCGCTTCGCGGGCGACTTCGGACGTGATTACCCCACGTGGGCCAACGTGCGCAGCGGCCGCCTCGATGACGGTGAGCGCCCGCCGGGCATCGCCGTCGGCTTCCACCGCGATCGCTCGCAAGGCATCCGGCTCCACCTCGAGGCTGAGCCCGCCCAGGCCGCGCTCCTCGTCTTCCAGCGCCCGTCGCACGACCTGTTCCACCTCCTCGGACGAGAGCGGCTGCAGCACGAACACCCGCGTGCGTGAGAGCAGAGCTCCGTTGATCTCGAAGCTGGGATTTTCAGTGGTCGCCCCGATCAACGTGATTGTGCCGTCTTCGCTGGGCGGAAGCAGACTGTCTTGCTGCGCCTTGTTGAGGCGATGGATTTCGTCCACGAAGAGGATGGTCTGCGCCCCGCCGCTCTCCAGTCGAGCACTCGCCTCGCCCACGATCTCTCGGATCCGGGGGACACCTTCAGCCACTGCACTGAAGGGCACGAAAACCCGCGCGGTCGTGGTCGCAATCAGATGCGCCAGGGTAGTCTTGCCGCTGCCCGGAGGTCCCCAGAAGATCATCGAGCCCGGCACTCCGCGCTCGATGGCCTCGCGCAGCGGCTTGCCGGGGGTCAGGAGTTGCTCCTGGCCAACGAACTCGTCCAGGCTCCGCGGCCGCATCCGCGCGGCCAGCGGCTGAACGTCCCTTCCCACCGTGAAGAGCGTCGTCTCCGTCTTGCCAGCGGGGCGCTTCCGTGGCATCAGCGAATCCAGGCGTCCAAGAGTCGCTCGGCCAGGAAAAAGCCGGCGGCGCCGCCGAAGAAGGAGAGCGTGCTGAGCCAGGATCGCTTGGCCTGAAATTCGGGCACCAGATCCGACGCCGCGACGTACAACCCCACGCCAGCCGAGAGCGCCAGCCCACGGGTTGCAAGCGGCGCTACCTGGTCGGTGAGCAGGACCCCGAGCACGGTAGCCCCGCCTAGTACTGCCGCGGCGCCAATAGCCTCAGTGCGGCTGCGCCCGCTGGCCACGATCACGCTCGCGATGGTCACACCCTCCGGCAACTTGTGAAGCAGAACTGCTAGAAAGAGGAGGATACCCAGCTCGCCGGATACCAGGAACCCGCTCGCGATGGCCACACCATCGAAGAAGGTGTGCAGCGTCAGACCCAGCAGCGCGGAGATTCCAGTCGAGCGCGCCAGCCGATGGGTCTCCTCGCCGAAATGGAAATGGGGCACGAAGACGTGCTGCGCCAGATGTACTGCGAGGTAGCCGAAGAGGATGTAGAGCGCGGCGCCGGGGCCATCCCTCAGGACTTCGGGCAAGACGCCGAGTAAGGCCACCGCCAGCATGAACCCGGCGCCGAACGCGAGGCACGCGTCGATGAAGCGGAGGCTGCGCCGGAGATGCTGCACCACGGCGAGCGCACCGACCACATTGCCCAGAGCCGCCGTCAGGCCGAAAGCGAGCGGACTCAGATCAGCTCCCGAGCCAGGGCCAACAGGGTGTCGCGGGCGTTGAGCGCCGGATTCTCCAGTACCCGGTCGAGCAGGCGAGTGAGGATCTCACCAACCCGTGGGCCAGTGACACCCAGGGACAGAAGATCGCTGCCGCTGATGGCGAGGTCTGAGCGGGTGAGCGGATCACCTCGTTGCTGTATCCCTTGCACCGCCGTTGCCCAATCAGGAACGCCTCCTGCACGGATCGTGGCCAGCGCTAAGAGGTCCCCTGTCGCGCCCCCTACCTGGGCCAACCAACGCCGGACTGCCGGCTCGTCGCCGGTCTCCGGCGCCGGTGGTCCAGTCACCAGCGCTGCCGCGCGGTCGATCTCCGCGTTGGATGCTTTGAGCCGGCGAAGCACACTCACTGGGTCGGCGCAGAGCAGCACCGTGAGCACGATGGGGTCTCTGGTCTGCGTCGATATGGTTGCAGTAGAAGGCAGGGTTGCGAGACGCTCGGGCTCGAGCTCCGGAAGCCACACGCCGGCAGCGCCGCTACTCACCCATAGGCTCACTAGCTCGGTGAGGGTCCGCGCCGTCCTGAGTCCCTTGAACCATTCGTCTCGTATCCGCTCCGCCGAGAGTTGCCTCAGCCCCGAGGCGGCGGCGCGGGCAGCTTCCCACGTGGCCGGCTCGATGGTGAACCCGAACCGGGCGGCGAACCGGAGCGCGCGCAGGATTCGGAGGTAATCCTCCCGGAATCTCTGCGCCGGATCGCCCACGGCGCGGACCAGCTTGAGATCGAGGTCAGTGGCACCGTCGAACGGGTCGCGCCACTCGTGTCGCAGCGGGTGGTACGCCATGGCATTGATGGTGAAGTCGCGCCGGGCGAGGTCGTCGTCCAATGCCACGCCGTATGCCACGACCGCGTGTCGACCGTCCGTGGAAATGTCGCGGCGGAAGGTGGTGACCTCGTGCAGGGTCCGGCGCCGGTCGAGAACGCCGACTGTACCGTATTTGAGCCCAACCGCCGCGGTTCGCCGAAACAGCGCCTGAACCTCCTCGGGCGTCGCCGAGGTGGCGAGGTCATAGTCGGAGTGCGGGTCGCCCAGCAGCGCGTCCCGCAGCGCGCCGCCGACGCACCACGCCTCGTATCCCGCCTGCTCCAACCTGCGGGCGATCTCCAGAACTTCTTCGGGGATTGGGAGCGTCGTAGGGAACTTCATGACGCGCCAAAGGGAACACCGGCCGAAAGTGCAATCGCGAGCTCCATGCGCGCCTGTGAAGGCGTGCGCGGTCCGGCGGGCACGACACCCATTGCGATCAGGCGAGCGCCGCCGCCCTCGAAGGCGTAGACTGGGGCCACTTCTCCCAAGGGGCAGCGGCTCGCCAGCACGACCGGCTTGCCCTCGTCCAGCCATCGCCGGATAGCGGGAACGGCGCCGGGTGGCAGGTTGCCGCTGCCGAACGCCTCTATCACCACGCCGTCATAGCACGGTCGCGCAAGGTCGAGCATCGATCCGTCATCCCCCACGATCACGGGAATGAGCGCCACGCGTCCAGCCAGGCCTGTCGCCGCGACCGGCGCCGGCCGCCGGGACGGATCGCTCCATGCGCCCGTTCGATAGCTCACCCTTCCTTCAGTCACGACGCCCACCGGACCGAAGTGGGGTGCCGAGAAGGCCGCAAGATCGGTGGCGTGGGTCTTGGCCGCGGTCTGGCCGGCGAACACCTGGCCATGGAAGACCACCTGTGTTCCCCGCCCGGCGCTGGCCGGGCTCGCCGCAACCGCAGCGGCATCCAACAGATTGCGCGGGCCATCCCAGCCCTCGTCGCTGGAGGTTCGCATGGCGCCGGTGATCGTGACCGGAATCGCGGGATCCAGCGTTCGGTCAAGCAGGTAGGCGGTCTCCTCGATGATGTCGGTTCCATGGGTGATCACGATACCGCTCACTTCGCCCGACTCGACGATCGCCCGGACTCGCTCTCGTATGGCCCAGAGCCGATCCGGTCCGAGGTGAGCGGCAGGCACTTTGGCCCAATTCTCAATGCGGAATGGTGAGATCCGTTCGAGGCCCGGCGCGAAGGCCACCAGCGTCTCACCGCCGTGCCGGGGGACGTTTCCACCGGCGGCAGCGTCCCGCTGCATCGAGATGGTGCCGCCGGTGAAGAGGAGGTGGATCACTGGGGGGAGGGGTGAAACGTGAAAGGTGAAAGATGAAACGGGGTGCCACTCCGGCACCACTTCACCAGGAGCGATCCATTATTGGCTGTTCGCATTTTCACATCCAGGTTCCGCGTTTCACGCTTCACGGTTCACGTTTACCTTTCACGTTTCACCTTTCACGTTTCACCTTTCACGTTTCACCTTTCACGTTTCACCTTTCACGTTTCACCTTTCACCTTTCACGTTTCACCTTTCACGTTTCACCCACACAGCACACTCCCCCCATTCACATTCAACACCTCACCAGTGATATGCCGGGCCAGATCGCTGCACAGAAATACAATCGGGCCCGCGATCTCCTCCGGAGAGGCGATCCGGCCGAGGGGAATCGTCCGCCGAACCCGCTCTCTGCCGTCGCCGGCGAAGGCGGGCTGGCACATCTCGGTATCCACCCAGCCGGGTGCCAGGCAGTTGACGGTGATGTTGGGTGCGCACTCGATGGCGAGCGACTTGGTGAGGGAGATCAGCGCTCCCTTGGTGGCGGCGTAGTCGGCGTGGAAGGCCTCGCCTCGCTGTCCCGCGGTACTGGAGATCAGGACCACGCGACCGCCCGGCTGCATCAGCTCGAGAGCGGCGCGGGTGGTGTAGTAGACGGCATCAAGATTCGCGCCCATCGTCGCGCGCCACCGGTCTTCCCCCAAGGCTCGCAGCGGCACGTCCTCCGCCGGCCATACCCCTGCGTTTGCGACGAAGATGTCGAGATGACCGAACTCTCGTTTCACCCTGGCAAAGACCTGCTCCACCGCTGAGCGGTCGGCCAGATCGCCACCGGCGATCAGCGCCCGGCGGCCGGTGGCCTCGATCTCCCGTGCGACCGACTCTGCGTCGGGGGAGCGCGTGTGGTAGGTAAGCGCGACGTCGGCGCCCGCCTGCGCCAACAGCACCGCAACCGCGCGCCCGATGCCGCGGCTCCCACCCGTGACCAGCGCGGTCTTCCCCGGAAGTGCGATCATGGGGTGCGCGCCAAGTCCTCCTCGACCAGCTCCACGATCAGATGCTCCAGGGCTAGATGGATCACCTGGATTTCGCTGGTGAGATCCGACGGGACAACCAGCGCGTGATCCACCAGATCGGCCAGCTCTCCTCCGCCGCGCCCCAGGAAGCCGACCGTGCCTACACCTTTCGCCCGCGCTGCCCGTGCCGCGTTGAGCAAATTGGCGCTCCGGCCGCTGGCACTATGGAGCACGAGTAGATCACCGGGCCCGCAGAGAGCCTCGACCTGGCGGGAGAAGACCTGCTCGAAGCCGAAATCGTTGCCGGCGGCGGTGAGAATGGATGAGTCGGTGGTAAGGGCAATTGCGGCGAGAGCACGGCGGCTGGTGGAGTATCGCACCACGTACTCCGTCGCGAGGTGCTGAGCATCGGCGGCGCTGCCCCCGTTGCCGCAGAAGAAGAGCGTCCCGCCACCCCGAAGCACTGTCGCATAGCGCGCCGCGGCGGCCGCCGTGGCGTCCGCCAGGGACTTGCTGGTATCGGCGAGCCGCGAAAGTCGCTCGAGACCCGCCTCGATCCGCGCTCGAGTCACTCGCTCCCCTCGAGAATTTGACGAATCCGCTGCATCCAAGTGCGCTTGATGCGAAGCGGAGGGACCTCCGAAAGGGAACCATCCTTGAGAATCGCGGCCGGGTTGCCGATCACCAGGAGCTCCGCCTGCTGGGGTCCCTCCTGAGCGACCAGGAACTGGAATCCCGCGGCGATGCTGCGGTCGTCTCCATGATTATCCCCGGCCAGGATGTCGGCCAGACCGTGAGAGACCAAGTCGCGAGCCCGTTGCCCTCGGGTTTGGGGCGACAGCAACGTCGTAGCATCTACCTGCATTCTGGCGCCCAGCTCCCGCCAGGCAGCGACGGAATCGGGCCTGCAGCAGCTGTACCGCTCGGGATGGGCGAGGACCGGAATCATGCCGCTGTCCAAAACTCGACTCAACGCGTTGGTGACCGTGTCCCGGGCGACCAGTCTGGGGAACTCCACCAGGATGTAGCGGGTCCCTCCCAGCGACAGCCGCCGCAATTGCGAGCTATCCGGCGGCAGCGGGCGATCGAGCATGATCTCAGCCGCGCGATGGAGCCGGGGTTCCGGCGGAGCTTCGGCAATCAGGGACGCGAAGGCGCGGTCATGTGCGGCCGGCGGCCCGGCGGCTGCCTGGCCGGCGCGCAGATGGGGAGTAAGACAGACGTCGGTAATCCCTAGGCGGGCGAATTCACGCAGGACCTTGACCGACTGCCCGACGGAGCGGGAGCCGTCGTCGACGCTTGGCAGAAGGTGAGAGTGAAGGTCGATCACGCGTCCGGCCGGCTGGCCCGAAGAATGGTCGCGGCGAACTGGTCCAGCCTCTCCGGCGCCTGCTGCGCCTGCGCCAGCAGCGCCAAGGTGATCAGGGCATCCGCAGCGAGCAGATCGAGCGCCACCGAACGATCACCCGCATGGCTTAGCACTCGCTCGAGTGCCCGATGCCCTGCGGCCGCCAGCACGCCGGGGAGCTCGGTCGCGTCACGCCCGCCCTGGACCGCATACTCTCTCACCCGTTCCTTGAGCGCCGACGGCGCGCGAGTGATGTGATGCTCCAGCCATTGGGCGAGCACCGTCACCCGCCGCTGATTTCGGCTACCTGGCGATTGCCCAACCAGGCGGAGACCAGGGCGGGAGTGGCCGCGCGGGCGGCGGTGAGCTTGGTCGGGTCACCCGCGCCAGCTGAGGCAAAATGGGGGCGGCCACCGCCCTTGCCGCCACTCAACGCCGCGATCCGGTTGACCAGGTCACCCGCGTTTCGTCCGGCGCCCACCAGATCGTCCGTCACCGTCACATGGATCGCGCCCCGGCCCCCGGTGCTGAAGAGGACCAGCACCGCGTTGCGCTTGCCTTCGCGGAAGCGGTCGGCAATCTGCCCCACCTCCTCCCGGTCGTCGCTCGCGGTTTCGGCGATGGTGAGACTCACACCATCCACCTGGGCCGTCTCTCCCACCACGCCTGCGCCACTCCCGGCCTTGAGTGCGTCGGTTAGCCGCGCCTCCAACCGCTGCCGCTCCTCGATCAGCTGCTCCACTCGTCGCAGCACATGCTCCGGCTGCGCCTTCAGCGTCTCGGCCAGCTGGCTGAGTCGCTGCTCCAGCTCCCGAATCGCCCGCAGCGCGCCGCTTCCCGTGACAGCCTCGATGCGGCGAACGCCGGCGGCGACTCCGCTCTGACCGCTGACCCGGAAGGTGCCGATCTGCCCGGTGCTGCGCACGTGGGTACCGCCGCAGAGCTCGATCGAGGGACCCATCTGCACTACTCGCACGGTGTCGCCGTACTTCTCCGAGAAAAACGCCATGGCGCCGAGGCTCAGGGCGTCGGGATACGGCATCTCCCGGGTGGTGACGGACTCGTTGGCGAGCACCAGATCGTTCACCTCGGCTTCGATGGCGTCGAGCAGCGGCTGATCGATGGGCCCATGATGTGAGAAGTCGAAGCGAAGGCGCTCCTGCTGGACTAGAGAGCCTTGCTGCCGCACGTGAGTGCCCAGATGCTTGCGAAGCGCGTAGTGCACCAGGTGGGTGGCGCTGTGGTTCCGCTCGATGTCGCGCCGCCGGGGCGCGTCCACCGCGGCGTGCAGCAACTCGGGCTCGAAGCTCTCCACGAATTTGCCGGCGACTACGGTGCCCTTGGGATCCTTGCGCACCGAATCCACCGTCAGGTCCCATCCGTCGCCAGTGAGGCCGCCGATGTCGCTCACCTGCCCGCCGGATTCGGCGTAAAAGGGATTCTCCCGCAGGATCAGCTCGACCCGCGGTCCCTCTTGCCGGAAGGCGAGGATATCGGTGTCCGCCTCGGTGCGCTGGTAGCCGACAAACTTCTGTTTGCCACGTTTCACCGTGCGCCACTTGCCCGGCTTGGGGACGACGACCGCTGGTCCTCCGGCTCCGTCTGGAGTCGCCTTGACTCGTCCATGCGACCCGCTGACTCGAGCCGCGCGCGAGCGCTCCCGCTGCTCATCCAGGGCCCGCTCGAAGCCGGCCAGATCGACGTCGACGCCGCGCTCGCCGGCGATGATCTGAGTGAGATCAATGGGGAAGCCATAAGTGTCGTATAGCTTGAAGGCTTCCTCCCCGGAGATGGTCCTCAGCCCTGCGGCGAAAATTTCCTCCAGGCGCTCCAGGCCGCCCTCGATGGTCTCGAGGAACCGATGTTCTTCGTTCTCGGTTACCTCGCGGATGAAGCCGGCCTTGCTGACGAGTTCAGGATAGGCGTCACCCATCTGTTGGACGACCAGGTCGGTGAGCGGCGCAACCGTGGGCTCGCGCCGGCCCAGCAGCCAGGCATGACGCACGGCCCGGCGGAGGATGCGCCGGAGCACATAACCCCTGCCTTCGTTGCTGGGATACACCCCGTCGGCGAGGAGAAAGCTTACCGCCCGCGCGTGGTCGGCCAGCACGCGATATGAGCCGCGGTTCTCCGCATCACGGTCGTAGGACTTGCCCACCAGCTCGCCGACCTGGTCGATCAGCGGCAGAAAGATGTCGGTGTGGAAATTGTCGTCTTCGCCCTGCATCACCGCCGCGATGCGCTCGAGACCGGCACCGGTGTCGACCGAAGGCTTGGGGAGCGGCGTGAGGGTCCCGTCGGCCGAGCGGTCGAACTGCATGAAGACGAGGTTCCAGATTTCGAGGAAGCGGCCCTCCTCGGCGAGGCGCTCGAAGTCCGACTGGGGAAGGATCTCCTCGGCGAAGTCGGCGGACGAGGCGGCCTCGCCGGAGGCGGCGGACTCGCTGGAAGCGGCGGACGGGGCTTGTCCGCCCGCCAGGCGTCCGCCCGCAAGGCGTCCGCCTTGTCCGACCGCTTCCAGATCTACATAGATCTCCGTGCACGGCCCGCAAGGTCCGGTATCGCCCATTTGCCAGAAGTTGTCTTTGTCACCCAGCCCGTAGATTCGGTGATCCGGCAAGCCGGAGATCTCCCGCCAGTAGGCCCGGGCCTCGGTGTCAGTGTGATGCACGGTCACCCGGATGCGGTCCGCCGGGATGCCGAGGTAGGAGGGGCTGGTGACGAATTCCCAAGCGTACGCGATCGCCTCCCGCTTGAAGTAGTGGCCGAAGGAGAAATTGCCCAGCATTTCGAAGAAGGTGTGGTGCCGCTTGGTGTGGCCCACCTGTTCCAGATCGTTGTGCTTGCCTCCCGCACGGACCACCTTCTGGCAGGTGGTCGCGCGAGTGTAGTCTCGCCGCTCCTGCCCCAGAAAGACCCGCTTGAACTGCACCATGCCTGCGTTGGTGAACAGGAGGGTCGGATCATCGGCCGGCACCAACGACGAAGAGGGCACCTCTCGGTGCCCCTTAGCGACGAAGAAATCGAGGAACAGACGGCGGATCTGGGACGACTTCATGGGGAGAATAATAGGAGGACCAGGGTCGCAAGTCACATGGGCGGAGTCGCAAGTCACATGTCGCAAGCCACATGTCGCAGGTCAGAGTCGCAGATTGTGGTGCGTGAGGCCCTCTTGACTTGAGACCTGAGACCTGGGGACCTGGACTTGAGACCTGCGACCTGCTAACCCACCACCCTGCCCACCATCTCCGTCACCTCCCGTCCAGTGAACCCGCGCCGTGCAAGATACGCGAGCACCCGGCGGCGCTTGACCGGACGAGGGAGACGGCCCAGTTGCTCCGCCCGCTTGGTGGCGAGCGCAAACGGGATATCTCCCTGATCGCTCCCTTCGGGCCACTCGGCGGCAAGAGCTTGCTCGATGACAGCGCGATCGACACCCATGGCCAGAAGATCACGGGTCAGCCGGGAGGGCCCGCGCCCTCGTGCGGCGCGGCTCTGCACGTAGTCGCGAGCGAAGACCGCGTCATTCAGCAGCCCCAGCTCAGCCGCGCTCTCCAGCGCCGACTCCACTGCTGGCCGCGGGTGTCCCTTTCGGACGAGGCGGCGCCCCAGGTCGGCCCGGGCGTACGAGCGCCGCTCCAGGGCTCGGAGCAACGTTCGAACGGCCGCTTCGACATCGCCTGCGGCGATCAGCCGTTGGCGCAAGCCGGCATCGACCGGCCGCCCGACTTCGAGCCCTTCGGTGGCCACAACCTCCCGAGGCACCGAGCCGAAGCGGACACCGTCAATCTCCACCCGCACCGAGCTCGGGCGTCTGGGATCGGGAGCGAGAGCGGAGATGACCGGGGGGCGAACCCCGGTGCCGGCCGCAGCGGTCATTCGTCTCCCTCGTCGGCGGATACGCTCACCGCCGGGCGTACGCCGAGGAGCTCCTTGACCTTGCCCTCGACCTCGGCCAGAAGCGGCGGATTGTCCCGGAGGAAAAGCTTGGCGTTCTCGCGCCCCTGGCCGATGCGCTGGTCGCCGTAGGAATACCAGGCGCCCGACTTCTGGATGATGTTGGCTTCGGCGGCGAGATCGACCAACAGCGAGGTGTGACTGATGCCTTCGTCGAACATCACGTCGAACTCCGCCTGACGGAACGGTGGCGCCACTTTGTTCTTGACTACCTTGACCCGCACGTGATTGCCGACGACCACCTCGCGCTCCTTGACCGGACCGATCCGGCGGATGTCGAGCCGCAGCGAGGCGTAGAACTTGAGCGCCTTGCCTCCAGTGGTGGTTTCGGGATTGCCGAACATGACCCCGATCTTTTCCCGCAGCTGATTGATGAACACCACCGCGCAATTGGAGCGGTTGATGGCGCCGGCCAGCTTGCGGAGCGCCTGGCTCATGAGTCGCGCCTGCAGGCCGACGTGGCTATCGCCCATCTCGCCCTCGATTTCGGCCTTGGGTACCAGCGCCGCCACCGAGTCGACGACCACCAGATCCACGGCCCCGGAACGCACCAGGATCTCCACGATCTCGAGCGCCTGCTCACCCGTGTCGGGCTGAGACACCAGCAGATCTTCGATGTTTACCCCCAGCTTCTTGGCGTACTCGATATCCAGGGCATGCTCGGCATCGACGTAGGCAGCGACTCCACCGGCCTTCTGGACGTTGGCCGCGAGGTGCAGGGTGAGCGTGGTCTTGCCGGAGGACTCCGGGCCGTAGATCTCGGTGATGCGGCCGCGGGGAACGCCGCCGATGCCGGTGGCGGCATCGAGGTTGATGGCGCCGGTGGGTATAGCGGCGACCTTTACCCGAGCCGACTCGCTGCCCATCCGCATGATAGAGCCCTTTCCGAGCTGCTTCTCGATCTGGGAGATGGCGAGACCGAGAGCCTTCCGGCGGTCGGCGTCGAGCCGGGTCTGTTCTGCGGCCATGATTGCCTCGATATGGAAGTGACTGATTTTGCTACACCGGAAAACCTTAGCCAAGCTAATACCGAATACGTGCCGAAGCAATAGGTTTGACGTGACTGATTTTGCTACATGTTGAGAGTCTTTGGTCGTTGGTCCCTGGTTTCTTGGAGGGCCAGGAGAATCACTCTCTTTTGCCGCTGCGCCCAAGGCCTTAGGACTACAGACCAACGACCAAAGACTCCCTCTCAACAACCAACGATCCCCTTTCAACACGCACTCCACTCCAACCTCCACGCGTCCGCCACATGGTCCACCTCGTAGTGGCCGGCACCCAGATCGTGCACCGCCACCAGATCGAACCGGTATTCATCGCTCGGCTGTCCGTGGCGCAGGCGCCAGAGCAGCGCGACGCGGGAGATGAGACGCTGCTTCAGACGACTGACCGACTCCAGGGCCGATCCGCACACCGCCGAGTGCCGGGTTTTGACCTCCACGAAAGCCACCAGATCGCCCCGGCGAGCGACCAAGTCGATATCGTGGTGCCCCAGGCGGAAGCGATGCGCTTCGATGTCCCAGCCGCAGGCCGTGAGGTACGCCAGGGCAATGCGTTCTCCCCGAAGGCCGCGGAGCTGGCGAGGGTTTTCCCACTCGGATGTGGGAGTGAATCGACGGATGCTTGCCACGGGGAGAGGATAGGCTCGGCGGTCCGCTTGAGCGGTATCCCAGCCGTGCAATACAGGACGAAATCGTGGGGAACGGTCGAAGGGTTATTCCAGTCGTCGACCGGATTCGCCGTCGAACAGGTGGATCCGATCTGCTGAAATGGGGAGCTGGAGCTCTCGGCTCACTTGGGGAACCGGGGGCGTCGCGAAGCGTCCGGTGAGCTCGGGCGCGTTCTCCGCCCTCCGCTGAACCGGGTGCAGATGCTCGGGTCGAATGCCCAGGATCACGCTTCCCGATCGGTCCAGCGCTTTCCTTGCATTGATGCCATCCAGTAGCAGGCTGACGCCTCCGCTCTGCGCCTCGAACCGCGGCGCATCACCCCGAACGATACTTCCCTCGATCAGGTTCATTGGGGGCGTTCCGATGAAGCTCGCCACGAAGGTGTTGCGCGGTCGTTCATAGAGAGCGGTCGGCGTGTCCACCTGCTGCACCTCGCCCCGGCTCAGGACCACAATCCTGTCTCCCAGGGTCATGGCCTCGACCTGATCGTGGGTCACGTAAATCATCGTGGTGCCGAGCTGGCGATGCAGCCGCGCGATTTCGCGCCACATCTGGATCCGCAGTTTGGCATCCAGATTGGAGAGCGGCTCGTCGAAAAGAAACACCTGTGGATGCCGCACCAGAGCCCGACCCAGGGCAACTCGCTGCCGCTCGCCGCCGGACAACTGGCGGGGACGTCGGCTCAGCAGGCTCTCAATCCCGAGCATGCCGGCGGCCTCCCGCACCCTCCGGTCGATCTCCGGCTTGGTGAGCTTCTTCAGGGTCAGCGCAAAGGCCAGGTTGTCATATGCCGTCATGTGCGGGTAGAGCGCATAGTTCTGGAACACCATTGCGATGTCCCGGTCCTTGGCCGGGACCTCGTTCACCAGCCGCCCGCCGATGAAGGCCTGGCCATCGGAGATGGATTCCAGGCCGGCGATCATCCGCAGCGTGGTGCTCTTGCCGCAGCCGGAGGGGCCGACCAGTACGACGAAGTCACCGTCGGCCACCTCGAGATCGAGATCATGCACCGCCACCTGCGGGTGGCCCCGTTCCTCGTATATTTTCCTCACCCCGACCAGCCTCACCCCGGCCCTGAGGACGCACCATTTCTATGAGCCAACCGACGCGGTTCCCCGATGAGTTCCTTTGGGGCGCCGCGACGTCGGCCTATCAGATCGAGGGTTCTCCCCTCGCCGACGGAGCCGGGCCCAGCATCTGGCAGCGGTTCGTGCATTCGCCCGGACTGACTGCCAGCGGGGACACGGGTGACATCGCTTGCGATCACTATCACCGCTCGGCCTCGGACGTGCGACTCATGGCCGAGCTGGGCGTCAACGCGTACCGGTTCAGTGTCGCCTGGGGGCGGATTCTGCCCGCGGGCCGGGGCTCGGTAAACTCCGCCGGTCTCGGGTTCTATGATCGTCTGGTGGACGCGCTCCTCGCGGAGGGAATCCAGCCGCTGATCACGCTGTACCATTGGGACCTTCCCGCCGCGCTCGACGACCTGGGCGGCTGGCTCAATCCGGACAGCGCGCACTGGTTCGCCGACTACGGTCGAGTGCTGTTTCGGGCGCTGGGCGACCGGGTCTCGATGTGGACCACGCTGAACGAGCCGTGGGTGGTTACCGATGGCGGCTATCTTCGCGGCGCACTGGCGCCAGGACACCGTAACCTGTTCGAAGCGGCGGTCGCCTCGCACAACCTCCTCCGAGCGCACGGCTCCGCGGTTCAGGCTTTCCGGGCGGAGAGCAAGGGGCGCATCGGCCTGGTGGTAAATCTGGAGCCCAAGTACCCGGTCTCCGAATCGCCCGAAGACATTGCCGCCACCCGCCGGGCCGATGCCTACATGAACCGGCAGTACCTCGACCCCGTGTTCTTCGGGCGGTATCCCCACGAGCTGCAGGACATCTTCGGTCCGGCATGGCCCAAGCACAGCGAAAGCGACTTCCGGCTCATCCAGCAGCCGCTCGATTTCCTGGGCATCAATTACTACACCCGATCGGTCACCCGGCACGACGAGACCGCGACGCCAGTCCGGGCGAGCGGAGTGCCTCAGCCGCAGCACATTTATACCGAGACGGGATGGGAAGTCTATCCGGCGGCCCTCACCTCGGTGCTGACCTGGGTAAAGGAACGCTACGGCGATCTCCCGCTCTACATCACCGAGAATGGTGCTGCCTTCTACGATCCTCCCATGGCGATTCACGGTCGAATCGAGGACCCGCTCCGGATCAACTACTACCGCGAGCACCTTCTTGCGGCGCATAAGGCATTGCACCTGGGGGTCAATCTCCGGGGGTATTTTGCCTGGTCCCTACTGGACAATTTTGAGTGGAGCCTCGGCTACTCGAAGCGCTTCGGTCTGGTGCACGTGGACTATCACACCCAGCGCCGGACCCCCAAGGCCAGCGCCCGCTTCTACCGGGAGGTGATCCGCACCCGTGGAGAGGTGCTAGGTGAGACCGAGGCGCCGGCTGGAGCGAACCCCATCCCTTAACGCTTCCCGCCATTACCCCTGGATGTAGTAGCGCTGCAGGAACAGAAAGGTGACCATCACGGCAGCACCGTCACCACCGAGCCGCCATCATCAGCTCGGTATCCTGCACGTGCTCGCCCGCCAGGTTGGCCAGCGCCACCGGCAGGGTATAGTGCGACTCCTCGCTCAGCACGATGAGGGGCCACATGAAGTGGTTCCAGCTGTTGATGAAGGTCCAGATCGCGATGGTAGCGAGAATCGGCCGGATCACCGGCAGCAACGATGGACCAGTACAGGCGAAACTCGCTGGCGCCATCCATTCGGGCGGCATCCA
>JBIOUY010000172.1:0-5796 GCA_044867445.1 Gemmatimonadales bacterium | reverse complement strand
GCGAGCAGGCTGATCCGGCTCCGCAGCTCGGGGCTGAGCCTCGAGACCATAAACGGCGCCAGATCCGCACCGTGGGAATACCCGATCAGCAAGACGTGCTGTTTGTGCCAGGCCGACAAGTAGTGCTCGAGCAGGCGGCCGAGATCACTGGCTGCTCCATCGGGCGTGCGCTGGACCGCGAGGTATGATGGCGAGTCGAAGCCCACCACGGGAATTCCTTTCCCCGCCAGCGACGCAGCCATCTGCTTGTCCCCTGCCGCCCAACCGCCGTCTCCGCTGAGAATCACGGCCAGGAGCGAGCCGGAGGGACCAGTCGCCGGAATCTCTACGACCGGCAGACCCCCGATGCCGGGTGGGTCACTGGGTGGCGCCGATTGGGCAGCGCAACGCCGACCGCCCGAGACTAGAGCGGTCAGGACAAGCAAGGCGAGTGCACGACGCAAGAGAGTCATGACGGGCAGCTTGGCAATCACCATGCCCCTTGCGGGAAGGTCTTGTTGGGGGCCCGGCGGTAGGATTCTCCAGCGGTATCACCAATGGCAGACAAATTGTCCCGGAGAACGGCTCGATCGAGCAATCGTGTCCACTCGCCCAGCAGTTTTCCGGGACCGGGCAACCCTGTACCTTGAAGCCGACATCCGGTGACTCAGGAAGCCCCAACCTTACCCATGACCTCATCAGGTACACGACTGGTCCACGATCCGGACGGCCTCAATACCGCCGTTTGGCCGGTTCGGCCCGACCATTTCATTACTCCCGTCGATTTCTTTTTCACCCGCAGCCACGCGGCTGTGCCTCACATCGATCCGGCAACCTGGCGGCTCGAGGTGAGCGGGTTAGTGGAGCGGCCGAGAAGCTTCTCCTTCGAGGAGCTCAACCGCGCCTTTCCGCGACGACAGGTGATGGCAACCTTGGTCTGCGCCGGACTGCGGCGGGATGAACTTCTCTCTTTAGGCCCACTGCCGGGGGAGCTTCCCTGGGGGCCCGAAGCCGCCAGCACCGGCCAGTGGACCGGGTTCGCCCTGCGCGACCTGCTCCAGGCGGTGGGGGCGACGAACCGGGCTCGTCACGTCGAATTCGTGGGCCTGGACCTGGTGGAGCGCCAAGGTGAGCGGTTTGGATTCGGGGCCTCGATCGAGCTGGCCAAGGCGCTCAGCGACGAGGTGATTCTCGCGAGCGAGCTCAACGGCGACCCGCTGAGCCCGGTGCACGGTTTTCCGCTCCGGGCGGTCGTCCCTGGCTGGATCGGTGCGCGGAGCGTCAAGTGGCTTGGTCGAATTACCCTGTTGGACGAACCGTCCCCCAACTATTTCCAAAGCCGTGCTTATCGGATGCAGCGCGAGATCAATCCGCGAGATGCCCGCGACGTCAGCGCAGGAACTGTCTTGAGTGGAGTCCCTCTCAACGCCATCATCCTAGCACCGACTCGAGAGCAGGTGGTGTCGGCAGGTCGGGTGGAGGTTCGCGGCTGGGCCATGGGCTCCGGTGGCCGGCCGCTCACGGCGGTCGAGGTGTCTCCCAATGCGGGGCACGACTGGATACCGGCAGAAATCTCGGTGGAAGGCTCAGCCTGGACCTGGAGCTTCTGGGAGGCGCGCTTGGAGCTGGCGCCCGGCCGGCACACGTTGGCGGCGCGAGCTATCGACGACTCGGGTACCATCCAGCCCGCCACACTAAGCGCGGCCTGGAATGTCAAAGGGTACAGCAACAACGCGTGGCACCGGATCACCATCTGCGCCCAGTAGGCGACCGACCCCGGGTTGTGAAGCCGGCGAAAATCGGTTACGCATACCCAATGACCTCCGGCCTCGAGCCCCAGCCCGGTATCGTCCGCATCGCCCCGTTCGCCGGGTTC
Source organism: Gemmatimonadales bacterium (assembly GCA_044867445.1). Lineage (GTDB taxonomy): Bacteria > Gemmatimonadota > Gemmatimonadetes > Gemmatimonadales > GWC2-71-9 > CAVVWJ01. The sequence goes on along the minus strand of JBIOUY010000172.1, from coordinate 3,941 downwards.
GTGCAGCGTTTCGAGGATCTGATCGGGTCTTCCAGCCAGATGATCCTGTACTTCATCCATTCGCGGCGGTGGCGGGAAAATCACGCAGCCTCGCTCAAAGCCTTTCTCGGTCGGGAGAACTCCACGCTGGAGGTGTTTCTCCCCGATCTGGAAAACCACGAGTTGATGTATTCGCTGTCCAAGCACTTCGATGACGGCCCGCTGATCCCCAGCCTGATCATCGACGCCTACCGCTACTTTGCGCGGCAGTCGCGCGCGTTCCAGAAGCCGATCCCGATCTGGCTGTTCGGCCGGTATCCCACCTATTCGTTTTACCGGTTCGACGAGCGGTCGGTGATCGCCCTCTATTCCAATACCGCCGCCAAGAAGGATTTGCCGGCGTTCGAGGTGACCAACGATTGCTTTCTGGGTCAGTTCTTGTCAGCGGACATCGAGGATTTGAAGCGGGAATGTCGCAGACGGGATCCTGAGGAGTTGGAGACGGTCATACATAATGCGGCAGCGCCGGCCTAGGGCAAGGCTGGTGCCCGTGACGCGGCGACGGGTCCGCCGCAGCGACAGATCCGTGACGAGGCCGTCGCGGGGAGTGCTAGCCTCACGACGTCCGGGTCACGGTGAAAATGGCCGGTGAGAGTGTCTCACTGCTGTACACCTACTTCCTCTGTTGTGCGCCGTCACTTGTGTGTCCGACCAAAGCCCACCTCGCTCCGCTTTCACGGGCACCGGCGAACCGCCTGGTCGGCAGCTGATGCTTGAGCTCCACGTGCACGCCCGAATCTCGAAATCATCGTGGCTAAAGACAGGGGCATCGATAGCACCGCTGCCCTCATGAGGTTCGAGTCGCAGTAGTGGAAGCATGGACTTAGAGGTCGTGTCTGATACGCGGCACGTCGTTTGGCGCATCGCGGCAAGGCTTCGATAGGAGGAGCTGGACGACGCCAATCCGGGCGGCGGCAAACGCGTGGGCAGACGCGGCGAGGTAGAGCCGCCAGACTCGAAATATGGTTTCACCGACCAGGCTGACCGCGTCCCGCTCCCGCCTCTCCAGCCGCTTCAGCCAATGGCGGAGCGTGAGCACGTAGTGTTCGCGCAAGCTCTCGAGATCACGGCTTTCGAAGCCCGCACCCTCCGCTGCTCGGACTACGTCAGCCAGCTCGGGGAGTTCGCCGTCGGGAAACACGTAGCGCTGGAGGAACTGACCCTCGCGCCAGAACCAGCGTCGCGCCCGGACCCAGAGGCTTGGCGAGCGTGCCTTCTCCAGATCGACGATCCCTTGATAGAGGAATGCTCCGCCAGGTCGGAAGACGCGAAACACCGTCTCGAAATAGCGATCGAGTTCCGCTCGACCTACATGCTCGACCATTCCGACGCTCGTGGGTGGACGGGGACCTCTTCGCTCAACGGTTTCATTACGGTTTCGACGGCTGGAGGGATGCGCAGGACCACGACGCACGGCAGCAGGGACTGTGGATGTTCAGTGTCCGCCTTGCCCCGGAGGACCTAGCTCCGCACCGGGAGATAACTTCACCCGACGGTAGTGCGAACGGTGGGAGGGCCGAGACTACCGCATCGGTCTGGGGGAGGAATGAGCTACGGCGGTCATGAGATCCACCTGAAGCGAGCCTACGAGCCGCCGGCGCCGGCGGACGGGCAGCGTTTTCTGGTCGAGCGTCTCTGGCCGCGCGGAGTCCGGAAAGCCGATCTCCGATTGGACGGCTGGCTGAAAGACGGCGCGCCGAGCCCAAGGCTCCGCCAGTGGTTCAGCCACGATCCCCAGAAGTGGCCGGAGTTCAAGCGGCGGTACTTCGCGGAGCTGCGGGTGAAAAAGACCGCTCTCGCGCCGCTGCGCGAGGCATCCCGCCGCGGGCCGGTGACGCTGGTCTACGGCGCCCGTGATACGGAGCACAACGCCGCCGTGGCGCTTCGCGAGTACCTCGCTAGGGAGCCCTGACGCCGCCTTGGCGTTCGCTTAGCGGACGACCAGCTTGCCCAGCATGACCGGGTGCAACTGGCAGAAATACGAATCCTCACCTGTGTGACGCGCGACGTACTGGCCGCTCTTCCCCTGAAGAAGGGGGCCGGTATTCCATCCGGATTTCCGGGTGGAAGTCGCGGTGTGGGGGACGATGTCCCGGTTGATCCAGAGGACGGTGTCCCCCCGCTGGACCTCCAGCACCGCAGGATGAAACGCCATTCCGTGGATCATGACGACGTGCCGCTGGGGAACGGGATCGGTGGACCGAGAGGGGGCGGCAGCAGCGAGCGCCAGGACTCCGATCGCCGCCAGCGCGGCGATCGGGATCCCTGCGGACCAACGGCCGTCACTGCTCACTTGCTGGCCAGCAGAGTGCTCTGGAGCCTCTTCGCATGCTCCAGGTGCGCGGCAATGGCCGGCCGAACGTCCACCAGAAGCTTCTTGAGCTCCACGTTCTCGGTCGTCGGGATCAGAAGATTGTCCAGGGCATCGAGCACAGCTTGGTGATAAGCGACTTCCCGATCGATATAGGCCTTGTCGAAGGCCTTGCCCTTGAGCGGCTCGATGGTCGTGCGAGCCTCGGTCGCGCCCTTGAGGAGCGACTGACTGACCGCGTTGTCCTTCGGCGTGACACCGAGTTTGGTGGCGAGCGCGGACGCCTGCGCGTTCACCGCGCTGTGATCGGCGATCATCGTGCTCGCGAACTGCTTCACTTCGCTATTGTGGGTGCGCGACTGGGCCAGCTTGGCGAGCTCGATGTCGATACTGTTGGCGGTAACGGCCACGTGCGCGACCTCTGGGTCGGACAGGTCCGGCGCGGCCGACTGGCCGGGCAACGCGGTGGCTACAGCAAAGGTGAAGATGAGCGCGAGGAAGGGGCGAGAGGATCGTGACATGAAGTGGCTCCCGAGCTGAATGGGTATTGGGTTCACCGTCAGCAAGTTATGCCACATAGGAAGCTTTGTCAATAGATTTCTGTGATAACTTGCCTAACCAATGGTTTCGCGTTACCTTCACCCCTTCGCAACGGGAGGAAGATGACGGACTGGGTGAAGAGATTGACCGGTGAGACGAGGGCGAAGCTGCTCCATCTGCTTCGCCGATCGCATCAGAGCATCACCGGGCTCGCGGACGCGTTGCGGCTTACCGACAATGCCGTTCGCACGCACATCGCCGCGCTGGAGCGGGACGGAATCGTCGAACATGTCGCCACTCAGCGGGACACTGGCGGCAAGCCCGCCCGCGTGTATGCGCTGACGGCGGAGGGCGAGGAACTTTTCCCGAAGGCGTACGCTCTAGTGCTGGGAGGACTGGTCGAGGAGATCGCGCAGCAGGACGGCCGTGAGCGCGTAATCGAGCTTCTGCAGGCCGTGGGGCAGCGAGCGACATCGGGGGCGGCCGCTACGGCGGATCCAGAGGCCCGTGTTGCCGGCGCAGCCGCGGCGCTTCGCAGCCTCGGCGGCGATCTTGATGTACAGCGCACTGAACGCGGGTGGCATCTGCAGGGGTACAGCTGCCCTCTCTCCGCTGTGACAGTGAAGCATCCGGAGGTCTGCGCGCTGGCCAAAGCACTCGTCGAGGAGATCAGCGGCCAGCCGGTGACAGAGTGCTGCGAGCGAGGCGCTCACCCACGGTGTGCTTTCCTTATCCACGACGAGCCGCACCCTCAGAGCTAGGGCCCTCTGTTCGCGTCGCCGTGGTCGGCCCTCAGGGATTCATCGCCCACGATATGCACAGGGGTCAGTGGCCGGGCGCCTCACTCTTCCAGAAATCGATCCCGCCGGCCTGCTGGCCCAGGTCCACACTCGCCACTCGGCTGAGGGCGCCCAGGTCGATCACGTCCACGGCACCAGGTTCCGAACCCACTCCCTCCTGGGTTACGAAGGCGTATCGGCTATCGGGTGAGATGACTAACCCGCTAGGGACGCGCCGCGTCGTGGGGATACGGGCAAGCTCGCGACCGCTG
>JBIOUY010000171.1:0-3477 GCA_044867445.1 Gemmatimonadales bacterium | reverse complement strand
CGCGACCAGGCAGTCGCCGAAGGGATGCTCACCCTGCGCATGGACGGCATGAAGAAAATTGAGCGCGGTGTGACGACCCTCGAAGAGGTGGTCAAGGAGACAGCCGGATGAGCAGCTTCAATCTGCGAGCGCTTCTGGAAGAAATGATCGAGAAGGAGGCCTCCGACCTGCACATTACCGCGGGCGAGAGACCTAAGTTGCGAATCGACGGCGATATAGTGGATAGCTCGGTGACCGAGCCCCTGTCACCCAAAGACACCCTCCAGCTGGCCTATTCCGTTCTCACCGAGAACCAGAAAAAGCGGTTCGAGACCGAGGACGAACTCGACTTCTCCTTCGGAATCCAGAACTTAGCGCGCTTCCGCGGAAACTGTTTCAAGCAGCGGGGTTGCGTGTCCATGGTAATCCGCATGATTCCGTTCAATGTGCGAACGTTCCAAGAGCTTGGGCTGCCCCCGATTATCTCCAAGTTGGCCGAGCGGCCGCGGGGCCTGATTCTGGTCACTGGACCGACCGGCTCGGGCAAGAGCACAACGCTGGCCGCGATCATCGACAAGATCAACAAAGAGCGGAAGGGTCACATCATCACGGTGGAAGACCCGATCGAGTTCATCCATCGCCACCAGTCCTGTATCGTCAACCAGCGCGAGATTGGCACCGATACCAAGAGCTTTGCCACGGCGCTCAAGTATGCCTTGCGCGAAGACCCCGACACCATCCTGGTCGGTGAGATGCGCGATCTGGAGACCATCGCTGCGGCGCTGACCATCGCCGAGACCGGACACCTGGCGCTGGCGACGCTGCACACCAACTCGGCGGCCGAGTCGATCAACCGCATCATCGACGTGTTCCCCTCCAGCCAGCAATCCCAGGTGCGGGCGCAGCTGGCTTTCGTGCTCGAGGGCGTGATCACCCAGACGCTGCTCCCCAAGGCCAGAGGCCGGGGACGGGTCATGGCGGCGGAGATCATGGTCGTCACGCCGGCCATCCGCGCGCTCATCCGCGACGACAAGATCCACCAGATCTACTCGTCCATGCAGGCGGGCAAGAAGCACGGCATGCAGACGATGAACGACGCGCTGTACCAGCTGTACACCTCACACGAGGTGACCCAGGAGGAGTGCGAGCGGGTATCGCACGACCCGAAGGAGTTCCTCCGGATGATCGGAGTCACGCCGCTGGAGGATCAGGACATCGTCATCGCGGACGGCAAGCGAGCGGCGGGGGTAAGGCGGTAAGGCGGACGATAGGGCGGCGGACGATAAGGCGGCGGAGCCCGTCCGCCTCCGTTCTGTCCGCCTCGGTTCTGTCCGCCGTTGCCGCCAGCAACAAACACCTGGAGACTCGACATGCCTCTGTTTGAATACACCGCCCGCAACACCTCCAACGGCCAGATTCAGAAGGGCCAGTTGGACGTGGCGAGCAAGGACGAGGTTAGCGCGTATCTGCGCAAGAACCGGCTGCTGCTGGTCAACGTCCGGGAAGCGCCCAAGCAGATCAAGCTGAGCCTGGGCTCTGGGCGGGTGAAGACCAGAGACGTCGTGATCTTCACTCGGCAGTTCGCCACCATGATCAACGCGGGTCTGCCGCTGGTTCAGTCGCTCAACATCCTGGCCCAGCAGACCGAGAACAAGACGCTGCGCGACGTCACCAAGGCGGTGGTCTACGACGTCGAGTCGGGCAACACCTTGGCCGACGCGTTCTCCAAGCATCCCAAGGCCTTTTCCGCGCTCTACGTCAACATGGTCGCTGCGGGCGAGGCAGGTGGTATCCTCGACACCATCCTGCTCCGGCTCTCGACCTTCCTGGAGAAGAACGACGCCCTGGTGCGCAAGGTGAAGGGCGCGATGGTCTACCCGGGCGTGATCATCACGGTGGCCTTGGGCGCCATCGCCATTCTGCTCATCTTCGTCATCCCGACCTTCCAGAACATGTTCGCCTCGGCCAATCTGGAGCTGCCGCTGCCGACCCGAGTCGTGATCGGGATGTCGAACTTCCTGATCGGCTACTGGTGGGCGATGCTGGCGGCAATCGGAGCCATGATCTTCGCCTTCCGGCAGTACTATGCCACCACAGCTGGCCGGAAGCAGATCGACGGCCTGATCCTCAAGGCGCCGGTGCTGGGCGACGTGGTCCGGAAGTCGGCCGTGTCCCGGTTCACCCGGACCCTCGGCACCCTGGTCAGCTCCGGCGTCTCGATCCTCGAGGGCCTGGAGATCACGGCCAAGACGGCGGGCAACGCGGTCATCCACGATGCGGTCATGGAATCCCGGCAGTCGATCGCGGGCGGAGAGACCATTGCCGCGCCGCTGGAGAAGTCTGCGGTGTTCCCGCCGATGGTGATCTCGATGATCGCGGTGGGTGAGCAGACCGGCGGCCTGGACGAAATGCTGAGCAAGATCGCCGACTTCTACGACGAGGAAGTGGACGTCGCGGTGAGCGCGCTGCTCTCGCTCATGGAGCCGGCGATGATCGTGGTCTTGGGCGTGATCGTGGGCGGCATGGTGATCGCGATGTACCTGCCGATCTTCGACATGATGAACGCGGTGCAATAAGGGCGAGTCGCTCCGCGTTGTACCTCAACCCCGGGTGCCTCACGGCGTCCGGGGCTGAGGGTTTTTCATGGGTGGCAGATCTGTCGGCTAGTGATGCGGACCTTGATGAAAGTCGAACGCCGCGGTCAGATCGTTGACAGTGGCATCCCGGCTGCTCAAGGGCTCGAGGCCCCAGCGATGCTCGATGAGAGCCAGAATCGAGGTCGTGTCGTAGCGGTTGTGGTCCACGAAGCCTCGCCGCGCAAAAGGCGAGATGATTAGGGTCGGCACCCGTGCACCCGGTCCCCATCGGTCGACCACCGGTGGCGGCACGTGATCCCAGAAACCGCCATGCTCGTCGTAGGTAATGATGATGGCGGTGTTCTTCCAGTCCGGTCCGTTCCGAACCGCGTTGATCAACTCCTCGGTGTGGCGCTCGCCGCTAAGCACGTTGGCGTAGCCCGGATGCTCGTTCACCTCGCCGAGCGGCTTGACGAACGCCACAGCCGGTAGTGTGCCCGCCTGAGCGGCCGCGATGAACTCCTTCTCATCCTTGAGGTGCTCGGCCTTGGCCGGCCTGCCATCGGCGTAGTTGGCGAAGAAGACGAAGGGCTGGTGATGGAACTGGAACAGGGGATCGGCATGGCCTGCCAGGGCGTCGTCCCAACCGCCCGAGTACTAGGTCCAACTGATCTTCTTGGCAGAGAGTCGATCACCAATCGTCGGGAACGTCTGGTTGGGCACCAGGCGATTGGCAAGCACGTTGCGCGGGTGGGGCTGGTTCACGCTGAACAGAGTATTGACCGCATAGCCATCGGGCGTCACCGCGCCATCGGTCACCAGCTGACCGTTCCCGTCGAGCTGGGCCACGATCGCCGCCGGCGCCGACGGGAAGACCGCGGTCCGCGCCGCGATGAACCAGAAGTGGTTGAGGAATGAGCCC
>JBIOUY010000170.1:0-2645 GCA_044867445.1 Gemmatimonadales bacterium | reverse complement strand
GCGCAGACCAGATCGCTGGCATTGTCGAACAGGTCGCGATAGCGTTCCTCGCTCTCGCGCAACGCCCGCTCCGCTCGCTTGCGCGCGCTCACCTCGCGGGCGTTGAGACAGACGCCAATTACCCCGCCGTCATCGTCGACCACCGGTGCATGGCTGGTCTCAAACCAACGCTCGACACCGTCGGGGCCCTGGACGCAGAGCTCCCGGCTCAGGGCTTCGCCCCGAAGCGCCGCTTCGAAACTGGCGGCCCAACCGGGAAGAAATTCGTCGATGCGGTGCCCCTCGTCGACCTCACGGCCGAGCAGCCGCATCGCCCACTCCCGGGCGGTGCGGTTGAGCGCCTGGATGGTGCCATCCGGTCCGATGAGCACGAAGCACTGAAGGCTGTTGTTGAAAATGGCTCGCAGGTTGGCCTCGGAACGCCGCAAGGCCTCTTCCGCTCGCGCCTTTTCCCGGCGGGACTCCTCCCGCGCCAAGGCCCCCTCGATCGCGGGGCCGATGCGGGCCAGGTTGCTCTTCAGGAGGTAATCGGTCGCTCCCGCCTTCATGCACTGGACGGCGGTCTCCTCATTGACCGAACCGGTCACGATGAGAAAGGGAATGGTGGGCGCCCGCTGCCGTGCCAGGGAAAGCGCGCTCATGCCGTCGAACCGGGGCAGCGAGTAATCCGAGAGAATGAGATCGGGGTGGAAGTTGTCCAGCTCGCGAAGGAACCCCTCCCGGGTGTCCACTCGCCGTGCGGCAAAGGCGATCCTCGCCCGCTCGAGCTCGTATTCGACGAGCTCGGCGTCCATCGGCACGTCCTCGACAATGAGGATGCGCAGCTGCTCTGCCGGCATTCAGTTCCTGTGTGCGAGTGTCGCCGAGAGTATGTTCGAGGGCGCGATGCCTTTTCAAGCTAGTCTCACGCCCTAGCACAATACAACACCGGTAGACTTCGCGCGATGCGAGTCGCTATTGTGATGAACATCACAGTCCAGCCCCACAGCGGGGCACATGTTACCTGGTCCCCATCCAGACGATAGCCCTCCCGTCGGAGCACCCATGCGGACGCCCCCGTCGAGTACCAACGGTCCCGCCTCCAAGCGGACGCCCATCAACCGCCCCGAGCCCGGTTCCCCGGACGCCCTCGATCTCGACGAGCTTCTCGTCGTCTTGAGCGCGGTGCGCAAGGGCGACTTCTCGGTTCGAATGCCCGGCTCCAAGACCGGCCTGGCGGGAAAAATCGCCGACACGCTGAACGAGATCGTCGAGCGCAATCAGCAGATGGCCCACGAATTCGAGCGGGTCAGCCTGGCGGTCGGAAAGGAAGGGCGGATCACCGAGCGCGCGACGGTCTCTGGCGCCGGCGGGGCCTGGGCCGCGTCGGTGACCTCGGTCAACACCCTGATCGGCGACTTGGTTCAGCCGACCAGCGAAGTGGCCCGAGTGATCGGTGCCGTCGCCAAGGGTGACCTGTCGCAGACCATGGCCCTCGACATCGAGGGCCGACCTCTGTTGGGGGAGTTCCTTCGCATCGGCAAGACGGTGAACTCCATGGTGGACCAGCTGAGCTCCTTTGCCTCCGAGGTGACCCGCGTGGCGCGCGAGGTCGGCACCGAAGGCAAACTCGGGGGCCAGGCGAAGGTGAAGGGCGTAGCGGGAACCTGGAAGGATCTCACCGATAACGTCAATTCGATGGCCGGCAACCTCACCGCTCAAGTTCGCAACATCGCGGAAGTCACCACGGCGGTCGCGCGGGGTGAGTTGAACAAGAAGATCACGGTGGATGTGAAAGGCGAAATCCTGGAGCTCAAGAATACCATCAACACGATGGTGGACCAGCTCAACTCCTTCGCGTCCGAGGTGACCCGCGTCGCCCGCGAAGTCGGCACCGAGGGCAAGCTCGGCGGGCAGGCGCAGGTAAAGGGCGTGGGCGGTACCTGGAAGGACCTCACCGACAGCGTGAACAGCATGGCCGGCAACCTCACGGCGCAGGTGCGCAACATCGCCGAGGTGACGACCGCGGTCGCGAATGGCGACTTGTCGAAGAAGATCACGGTGGATGTGAAGGGTGAGATCCTGGAGCTCAAGAACACCATTAACACCATGGTGGACCAGCTCAACTCCTTCGCCTCGGAAGTCACTCGCGTCGCGCGCGAGGTCGGCACCGAGGGCAAGCTGGGTGGGCAGGCGCAGGTGCGTGGCGTAGGCGGCACCTGGCAGGATCTCACCGAGAACGTCAACTCGATGGCCAGCAACCTGACCGCGCAGGTGCGCAACATCGCGGAGGTGACCACCGCCGTCGCCCGGGGCGAGCTCAACAAGAAGATCACGGTCGACGTGCAGGGCGAAATTCTCGAGCTCAAGAACACCATCAACACCATGGTCGATCAGCTGAGCTCGTTTGCCTCCGAGGTGACCCGCGTGGCCCGCGAGGTGGGCACGGAAGGGAAGCTGGGCGGCCAGGCGCGAGTCACCGGCGTGGGCGGCACCTGGAAGGATCTGACCGATAGTGTGAACAGCATGGCGGGGAATCTCACCGCTCAAGTCCGCAACATCGCCGACGTAACGACGGCCGTCGCGACCGGCGACCTCTCCAAGAAGATCACCGTAGACGTCAAAGGTGAAATCCTGGAGCTCAAGAACACCATCAACACGATGGT
>JBIOUY010000169.1:0-13015 GCA_044867445.1 Gemmatimonadales bacterium | reverse complement strand
CACACCCCGCACAACGAGAGATTCACCCCGTCATCATCGACCGATTCCTTGCCGCGTATTTGCCCGAGGCCAGGGAGGGCGAACCTGCGCCGCTCGCGCTCGAGTACGCTTTCGCCCCCAGTCTCACGGACGCGCTGGGCTTGCTGCGAGACGTGGTCAACGAAACACCGCGTGGCCGCGGCTCCGCTCTCTACGTGCACGACCTCGATACCGGGGTCACCGCAGACTCGCGGGAGCTGCGCTAGGCCGGACATCCAACCGGTGAGAGGTGAGCAGCAATGAGTCCGCAGCCCACCTCTCACTTTGCCCACCGACGCTCTCCTCCCATTCCTATCCGACCCGGCTTTCTCGGCTTCCTCCTGGCACCGCCTGGGCTGCTGGCACAAGCCGACTCTGCGCTCCCGGGGCTGGTCGAGCGATTAGCTGCGATGACCGCGGTGACCGGTTATGAGCAGCGCCTGACCGACACCCTGATCGCTCTTCTGCCTGGGGCAGTGCGCGACTGGGCGGGAAATGTCGTCCTCACGCTCGGCGCCGGCACTCGCCAGCGAGTGGCTGTTTGCCCACTCGACAAGCCCGGCTACGCCGTGGCTGGGATTCGGGAGGACGGTTCCGGACGCCCCGCTGGAGAATCCCAGGTTTGCCCTGGCGCCGCTGGGCCGGGGCCCGGTCGCCCGGGCATTGGACAATAGCGCGGTCACAACGCCGGCCGTCCTCACGCCGGCCGTCCTCGATTCGCTGATCGCTCTGGCCCGGCTCCACAGCATCCCGCTTCAGGTAGGGGCCACCAACGGCGGTAACGATGGGTCGGCTTTCGCGCCGTACGGGGTGCCGGACGTGGCCATCGGATGGCCACTTCGCTACTCTCACTCGCCCGCGGAAGTGATCGACCTGCGCGAGGTGGTGAACCTTGGCCGATTGATCCTGGCCATAGCTCAGGGCTGGTAGCCCGTCCCGAAACCTCGCCCTGCGAGTGCCCGTCATCTAAAGAGCGCTGGCCGTCGTCCGCTCCCATGCTGACATCCTTGTGGAGGACCCATGCTGGTTCGCTGGGCCTGGCTCCTGCTCGGCGCCGCGACGGCCTTATCGGCTTCACCTGCCGGCCGGATCCGGCGGGTGCCGGCTGACTACCGCACGATTCAGGAGGCCATCGACAGCGCGTCCCCGGGCGATACCGTTCTGGTGGCGCCCGGTCGCTACCGGGAGAACATCCGGTTTCACGGCAAAGGGATCGTAGTGGCGAGTGAGTACCTCCTGAAACGCGACCCGGCCCTCATCCAACGCACGGTCATCGACGGCAGCCATCCCGCGCAGGGTGACACCGCCTCGGTGGTGATGTTCGTGGAGCAGGAAGACACCACCGCGGTGCTCCTCGGCTTCACCATCACCGGCGGGAAAGGCACGGTGTGGACCGATGCCCGCGACAAGACTCTCTACCGCGAAGGTGGTGGGATCCTCTGCGAGCTCGCCTCGCCCATCATCGAACACAACATCATCGAAGCCAACGAGGCGATCGAGGTCCGTCCGGGCCTGCTGAGCGCGGGGGGAGGCGGGATTCGCTGCGGCTATGCCGAGCCGATCATTCGCCACAACGTCATTCGGAGGAATCGGGGACACTACGGCGCCGGCGTGGTGCTCTTTCACTCCGCTGCCACCGTGCGAAACAATCTCATCGTGGGGAATCAAGGCGGCGCCGGGTTCGGCGGCTCGGGCATCTGGGCGGTAGGCCGGCTGAGTTTCCGGCTCTCCAATGTGATCGAGCAGAACACCATCGTAGGGAACGTCGCCTCGCTGCCTGATACCACGCCAGGGCAAATGGCGGGAAAGGGCGGTGGACTCACGCTGTACGCGCCGGTAGTGATGCGGAACAACGTCATCTGGGCCAATCGGCAGGCGATTGGAGGCCAGGTCGATGGCTCTACTCGCCGTCCGCCGAATCTGCGCTACAATTTGATCGAAGGCGGCTTCGCGGGAGGCGGGAACCTCGATCGGGCGCCGGGCTTTGCCGACACGGTGGCGTATTATCTCGGCGACAACTCACCCGCCGTCGATGCGGGTGACCCCGCGTCTCCCAGTGATCCTGCCAAGACGGGCACTGCCACTGCTCCGTCGAGAGGAAAGGCCCGCGCCGACATCGGCGCATACGGTGGTCCGGGAAGCGCGGTCCTTCTCCAGCAACCAGATCAGTGATCCCAGAGGGAATCGCTATGCGCACACTCCTCACTGTCACCGGGCTGGTAGCCGCGGTTGTGCTGACGGCACTCGCGACTGCGCCCGCCATTGTTGAGTATCCCATCCCGCGTCCGGACAATTTTCCTCATGATCCCGCGGTGGCGCGCGATGGCAGTATCTGGTATACCGACCAGCACAACAGCTACATCGGGCACCTCGATCCCGAAAGCGGAAAGATCGTGGATTTTCCCACGCCGACGCCCAACTCGGGGCCGCACGGCCTGACCGTCGCACCAGACGGCTACGTCTGGTACACCGGCCAAGCCGCAGGCGTACTGGGTCGGGTCGATCCCAAGACCGGAACGATCAAGGAATTTCCCCTGCCGGCCGACACTCGAAACCCGCACACCCCGATCTTTCATGAGGGAAAGGTCTGGTTTACCGACGCGAACAACAACAGCTACGGCAGTCTCGATCCAAACAGCGGCACGGTGAAGACCTATCATGCCCCCACGCCCAACTCGATTCCCTACGGCATCGTACCGGCTCCGGACAAGTCGATCTGGATCGCGATGCTGGGCACCAACAAACTCGGTCGGGTAGACCCGGCGTCGGGAGCAATGCGTGAGTTCGTGCTGCCCAATGCGGGCGCGCGGCCGAGGCGGTTGCAGGTCGGCGGCGACGGCACGGTGTGGTACACCGACTACGGTCGGGGCTATCTCGGTGCGCTGGATCCCAAGACCGGCAAAGTGCGCGAGTGGCCCTCGCCATCCGGCGACGCCGGCCCCTATGGCATAGCCATCGGCACCGATGGTCGCATCTGGTACTGCGAATCGCGCAGCGGAACCATGGTCGCGTTCGACCCCAAGACCGAGAAGATGGAGACAGTACCGATCCCGACTCAAGGCGCGATCGTGCGGCACATGGAGACCGACAGCACCCGAGGCCGTGTGTGGCTCGCGCTCAGCGGGACCGGGCGGCTAGGAAAGATTGAGCTAGGGAAGCGCTGAATGAAATGACTCGGCTGAACACCAACGAGGGGCTCCGGCATCCGGAGCCCCTCGCGTTTCCGGCCGGGTGGCTTATTGGAAGGTGATCGGACGGGGAAGGATGCTGCACTGCCCACCCTCGTCCTGCACCGCGCCGGCCATGTCCCAGTACATGGTCGACTGGCCCGGGGCCACCAGCGGGGAAGACATCGGCACCAACTGATTGCTGCTGATTCCTCTCGCGAGCGCGGCGCTGGTATCGGCGGAGAAGAAGATGGTCACGTGATCGTCCACGCCTTGACCCATTCCGTCGCCACCATGGCCGATGATGGGCTCACCGTGCACGTCGAGCCAGTCGCTCTCGCCATCGCGGTAGATGTCGCCGTCGTAGGTGACGGAGGCATCGCAGGGCCCGAAGCTGCGCTCCGGCTGCATCACCAGGACATCGGACATCACAAAGCCCATGCAGCCGTAGGTTCCCGCCGCGGGCTCGGCCGAGAAGAGCACCGGATTGGCGGCAAAATCCTTCACCTGACCGGCAGCTCCGTAATCCTGGACCAGCACCGGATCGGAGCAATCGGCGTTGGAGGAGAGGTACAGCGCGTACATCGTGATGTTCAGATGCGCCGGTGCCGCCGAGTCGGTCGCCATGGCGGAGGCACTGAGAGCGGCACCTCGGCCATGAACGGCCGCGGCGGGAGCGGCGTGCGAGGAGCCGTAGATCACGAGCTGATCGGCGGCCGGAGTTTCAACCGGAGCGTCGGAGCAGGCGGCAGTGAGCAGGCCGGCCAGCGCGACCGCAGCGGGCAAGGATCGTGAGCGGCGCATAGAGCCTCAGGCAAAAGGAAGGTGATGGGACCCAGGGCTACTATCGGCGGCTGGCGGTCGGTTCTGAATGCGTCGGCGGCTGGGCTTGCATTCGATGGCCCAAGTCGCATACTTATGCATTATGCAATCGCGCCGCACTCTGGCCCTCGCCTTCTCCGGCGGGCTGGATACCTCCTTCTGTGTCCCCCGTCTCACTGACGACGGCTGGACCGTCCACACGGTCTACGTCGAGACCGGTGGCGCCACCTCCGACGAACGCGCTGCCATCCGTCGCCAAGCCGAACGGGTGGGTGCCGTGGGCCACCATGAAATCGATGCCCGGGAGCAGGTGTTCGATCGCTTCGTGCGGTTCCTGATCCAGGGCAACGTGCTTCGCGGCGAGGTCTATCCCCTGAGCGTCGCGGCCGAGCGAACCCAGCAGGCGCTCTCGGTGGTCGAGGTGGCCCGCCGGATCGGTGCCCGGGCGGTGGCGCACGGCTCTACCGGCGCCGGCAATGACCAGGTGCGCTTCGACGTCGCGCTTCGGGTGCTGGCGCCCGATCTCGAGATCGTGACGCCCATCCGGGATCACGGGATCAAGCGTCCGCAGGCCATTGAGTATCTGGAGGCCCGCGGTCTCCCGGTGCCGGTCAAGGCGGGCGAGTACAGCGTGAACCGCGGACTCTGGGGCACGACGTGGGGCGGCGGCTGGACTCACGACACCTGGGCGGGCCCTCCGGCCGAGCTGCTGGATCCCCCGCCGGACGCTCCGGCACCGCGGGAGATTGTGCTGGGGTGGGAACGGGGGCTGCCCCACTCGCTCGATGGCCGCCAGGTGGCCGGGCCCACCCTTGTCTCGGAGCTGGGCAAACTGGCCGAGGGCTACGGGTTCGGACGGAACATCCATGTGGGCGAGACTGCGTTGGGCATCAAGGGCCGCATCGGCTTCGAGGCGGGAGCGGCGCTGCTGCTGATCGCAGCCCATCGCGAGCTGGAAAAGCTGGTGCTCACCAAGTGGCAGACGTTTTGGAAGGATCAGCTCGGCCGGTTCTACGGCGACCGGCTGCATGAGGGACACTATTTCGATCCCGCGCTCAGGGATATCGAGGCCCTGATCGCGAGCTCGCAGTCGCGGGTGACCGGGGAGACCCGAGTGCGGCTGGCGCCGGGACGGTTTCAGGTCGTCGGGACGCGGAGCCCTCACTCGATGATGGATCCCGCGGTTGCTACCTACGGCGAGGAGAACCGGCTCTGGACCGGTGAGGAGGCCCGGGCTTTCGCGCGGGTGTCGGCGGTGCCGTCGCTGTTGGCGGCGCGGGCGGCCGCCGAGCCTCGGTGATGTGGTTTACCACAGAGACACAGAGGACACCGAGGATTCCGGTCCTCCCGAGAGTTCCTGCGGCTCTTCACCACGAAGACACGAAGGAGACGAAGAGCAACAACATTTTGTGGTTTTCCTTCGTGTGCTTGGGGGTTTTCTCTTCGTGCCTTCGGGTTGCAGTAAGATCACCGCAGCGCAAACTGAGTTAGAGCCCTCTGCCTCTGTGGTGAGCCGGCGCCGATGTCCGGTGAACAAGGAGTCCTTCGTGCCCTTCGTGTCTTCGTGGTGAATCCTGCACCCGGGCCGCATTAGGTGAGAGGAATATCTAGATGGTGGTAACGACAAGAGTCCGGCTCGACCGGATCAGCTCCTCCACCCGCAACGCGATGCTCTCGCCCGAGGTGATCGTGGGCAATGAGATCATTGCGTCTGAGGGCTACGTCCTCGCGGTGCGGATCCTGGAGGACAAGTCCTCCTACAACACCGTCGAGGACGTGACCGGCCGGATGCTGGAGCTCCGGGGCGGTGATGTGCTCGCGGGCACCCTGGGCACCCGGCGGGCACTGCGGGGGTACGCCGGTGTCGTGCCCCCACACATCGCTCCAGGCGACGTCCTCGAAGTGCTTAATCTGGGCGGCATCCTCGGACGCTGCACCTCGGTGAACCCTGAGATCGGGCCGCCATTCCGGGCCGAGGTGTTGGGCGCAATTCTGGCCTTCCCCGAGCTGGGGGACCGGGTGGGCCGGCCGGCTCACATTCGGGACCGCGCCGTCCCTGCCGCGGAGGTGCTGGAGAGCCAAGTCCCCGTGGTATACGTCGCCGGGACCTGCATGAATTCGGGCAAGACAGTCGCGGCGACAGAGCTGGTCCGCGGTCTCGCCCGGAGTGGCCTGCGGGTAGCCGCGGCCAAACTCACCGGCGTCTCGCTCATGCGGGATGCACTCTCCATGCTGGACGCCGGCGCCGTGGCGGCTCTCACCTTCAATGACGTGGGCGTGGCAAGCACTCACGCTGGAGTCACCGTCTCCACCGCCAAGGGAATCTTCAATCGGCTCGCCGGCACCAAGCCGGACGTGATTGTAGCCGAGCTGGGCGACGGCATTTTAGGGGAATATGGGGTGCAGGATATCCTGCGGGACGCCGATCTGATGCGGGTGGGTGCCGCCTACGTGATAGCGGCCCCGGACCCGGTCGGCTGCTGGGGTGCGGTGGAGCTCATGCAGCGGGAGTTTGGCCTGCCGGTAAGCGTGATCACTGGCCCTGCCACTGACAACGACGTCGGGCAGCTCTACGTGAGGGCCCAGCTCGGGCTTCCGGCTCACAATGCGCGTCGCGACGCGGCCGGGTTGCTGGCCGTCGTGAAGCTGGAGCTGGAGAGGTGGGCGGAAAAGGCGGACATGGCGGACACGTCGGACGGCCCTTCCGCCTCGTCCGTCGCCGCAGGCGTGTCCGCCTCGTCCGCCGGCGCAGTCGCGTCCGGCCTATGAAGATCTCAGTGATTGGCGCCGCCGGCTATGCCGGTGGCGAGCTGCTCCGTCTCCTGCTGCAGCATCCTGAGGTGCGGGAGTGCTTCGCCACGAGCAGGAGCCAGGCCGGCAAGCCGATCGCTGGGGCTCATCCCGGTCTCGCTCCGTTGACCGACGCCCGCTTCTCCGGACAGACTCCAGGCGAAGCAGCGCGCGGACGCGACGTGGTGTTTCTCTGTCTGGAGCCGGGAGAGTCGTCACGCATCGCTGGCGAGGTGTTCGATGCCGGCCCCACTCTGGTAATCGACCTGGCTCCGGATTTTCGGGTTCGCGACCCGAGCCTGTACCAGCGGTACTACGGTGCCCACCCGGCTCCCGAGCTGTTGGAACGCTTTACCTATGGCCTGGCTGACGTGCGCGCCAGCCAGCTACGCGGTGCCCGCGCGATCGCCGCCCCCGGCTGCTTCGCGACTGCGGCGCAGCTTGCGCTCTATCCCCTGGCCTTTGCCGGCATCGATGTCGCTCCCGCGATGTTCGGCATCACCGGCTCCAGCGGGGCCGGCGTCCAGCCTCGTCCCACCACGCATCATCCGATGCGGGCGCACAATCTCTTCGCCTATTCCGTCCTGGGGCACCGGCATGAGGCTGAGGTGCTGCAGGCCTGGCGGGAGTGGATTGGCCGACCCGACGCCACGGCCAGGCTCATGACCCATTCGGGCCCGTTCGTTCGGGGCATCTACCTCACCCTGCACGCCTTCCTGCCGCCGGCAAGCGTGATCAGCCCCCGGGAAACCGGGTCGGTTGCCGCGTGCTGGTTCCGTGATGCTTATAAAGGCAGGCCCTTCGTTCGAGTGCTCGACTCGCCGCCCGAGTTGACCCATGCGGTCGGCACCAATTACGCCCTCATCCACGCGGTTGAGAGCACCGATGGCTCCGAGATCCAGGTGAGCGTCGTGATCGACAATCTCGTGAAAGGGGCCGGTGGACAGGCAATTCAGGCGATGAACCTCGCGCTCGGCCTTGAGGAGACGGCGGGGCTGACGAGCATGGGGATTTTCCCATGCTGAGCGGCGGCAAGGCGGTATCCGCGGAGCGGGCGGAAGCGCGAAACGTGGCGGACGCGTCGGATGGCCCTTCCGCCTCGTCCGCCGCCGCAGGCGTTTCCGCCGCCCCAGGCGGGTCCGCCGCCTCTGGCGCGTCCGCCTTGTCCGCCTCGTCCGTCGCCTCCGGCGCGTCCGCCCCTCCCGCCCTCCTCCCGGTCTACGCCCAGATGCCGGTGCGCCCGGTGCGCGGGCGTGGCTCCTGGCTGATCGACCAGGACGGACAGGAATGGCTCGATGCCTATGGCGGGCACGCCGTGGCGTCCACCGGACACAGCCATCCCGACGTGGTACGCGCGGTCGCCGAGCAGGCGGAGCAGCTGCTTTTCTATTCCACCGCTGTACCTCACCCCAAGCGGGAGGAGTTAGCGGAGACGCTCGCGGCCCTGTGTCCCGACCCGCTCGGCCGAGTCTTTTTCTGCAACTCCGGCGCGGAGGCGAATGAAAACGCGCTCCATCTCGCCAGGCGCCACACAGCGCGTCAGACCATCGTCACGCTGCGCGGGGGCTGGCACGGTCGGACCGCAGCCACCTTGGCCTGCACCGATGGACCCCGGTATGAGGAGGCCGCGCGGCGGGCCGGCGTCCCGCTCTCTCGCAAGGTCCCCTTCAACGACGTCGCCGCCCTCGACGACGCCGTAGATGAGACAGTCGCAGCGGTGCTGCTGGAGCCGGTGCAGGGCTTCGCCGGAGCTCGGGACTGCCATCCCGACTTTCTGGCCGCAGCCCGGAGAATCTGCACTCAGCGGGGCGCTGCGCTGATCTTCGACGAGGTGCAATGTGGCGTCGGCCGCTGCGGTGGTTTCAGTGCCGCCGAGGCTTTCGGCGTAGTCCCTGATGTGCTGACCTTCGCGAAGGGGCTCGCCGCGGGCCTGCCGATCGGGGCCATGGTAGCGACTCCGGAGGTCACCAGCAGTCTCTCACCCGGCGATCTCGGGAGCACCTTCGGAGGCGGCCCCGTTCCCTGCGCCGCGGCGCTGGCCAACATCGCTGTGATCCGGCGTGAGCGACTGATCGAAAACGCGGTCCGGGTGGGCGACTATCTCACGCGGGGCGCCCGCGCCAGGGGCGTTTCCAGGGTGAGCGGCCGCGGCCTTCTCCTCGGGCTCCATCTGGGCCGACCGGCGGTCGACGTCCAGCGCGCCCTGTTCGATCACCGGATCCTCACCGGAACCGCAACGGATCCGCACGTCCTTCGCCTATTGCCGCCGCTGTCTTTTTCTCAGAGCGAGGCCGACCTGCTGCTGGCAGGACTCGAGGAGGTGTTGCGGTGAGCAAACGCGACTTCCTCGCGCTGGAGGATTGGAGCGCGGCGGAGGTCGAGGGGCTTCTCACCCTCGCGGCTCGAATCAAACGCGGCGAGGTGACGGGTGGTTTGGAGCGCAAGGTGCTTGCGATGGTCTTCATGGATCCCAGCCTTCGCACCCGCACCAGCTTCGAGACCGCGATGTTCCTTCATGGCGGCCACGCTGTCGTGCTCGAGCCGGGCAGGGGGAGCTGGTCGCTCGAGACTGAGCCGGGCGCGGTGATGGATGGAGACAACGTGGAGCACATCGTGGACGCGGCTCGCGTGCTGGGACGCTACGCCGATGCACTCGGTGTCCGGGCCTTCCCCCGCGGGAAGGAATGGGCCCAGGCTCGGCAGGACGCCATCGTGCGGAGTTTCGCCAGCCATTGCGAGCAGCCGGTCATCAACCTCGAGTCCGCCCGGCGTCATCCCTGTCAGGCACTGGCTGATGCCATGACCTTGAGAGAGAAGCTGCATGAGACGGCCGGCAAGCGGTTCGTCCTCACCTGGGCCTGGCACCCCAAGGCGCTCCCGACCGCGGTGCCCGCGAGCGCGGCGTTGGCGGCTGCCAGTATCGGAATGGAGATCGTCATTGCCCGGCCGCCGGGGTTCGAGCTCGACCCCGAGGACACCGCGCTGGTGCGGCGGCTGGCGCAGCAGTCGGGAGGCGAGTTCGTCCACATTATCGACGATCCGGATGACGCAATGGTGGGTGCCGACGCGGTCTACGTGAAGTCCTGGGGGGCCGTCAAACTGTACGGCCAACCACAGGAGGAAGCGGCGCTCCGGGCAGGGCTCCGCGACTGGCGGCTCACCGCTGGGCGCCTACGATCGACGCGAGGAGGAAAGGGCATCGTCATGCACTGCCTCCCGGTTCGTCGCAATGTCGAGATCGATGATGCAGTGCTCGACGGTCCCAACTCGGTCGTGGTCGACCAGGCCGAGAACCGGCTACATGTGCAGCGCGCGCTGCTGCTCACGTTGCTCGGAGGGCAGTGAAGGCGGTAAGGACGGTAAGGGCGGGAAGGACGGTCAGGGGGTTGGAGTCGCGCCGCACAAGAGCATGATCGTGAACCGTCGTTCCACCTTACCGCCTTTACCGCCCTTACCGCCATGAGGAGATCTCGAATTGAGCATCGACACTTCGAAAGGAATCGCTGGCCTCAAGGGAGCCCTGCGGTACGTGCGCGCCTACCGGGACCAGGTCTTCGTCGTCAAGCTCGGCGGCGACGTCGTGGGGCCGCCGGAGGCGCTGGACCAGGTCGCTGCCCAGCTCGCCCTGCTCTCCTCGCTGAGCATTCGCCTGGTGGTCGTGCACGGCGGCGGGCCGCAAGCAACGTCGCTGAGCCGCCGCCTGGGTGTCGAACCCCGAATCGTGGCCGGTCGTCGCGTCACCGACGACGCAGCTCTCGAGGTGGCGAAAATGGTGTACGCCGGCCAGCTCAACGTGGACCTGCTGGCGGCCCTGAGGGAGCACCGAGTGCAGGCGGTGGGCCTGAGCGGGGTCGACGCCGACCTGATCACCGCCCACCGAAGGCCACCGGTGCAGACGGTGGACGACGCGGGCGCCACCGTGCGGGTCGACTATGGCCACGTAGGCGACATCGATCGAGTGGATCCCCGGGTGCTGGTGACGCTGATGGAGGCCCGCTTCGTGCCGGCCGTGGCCAGTCTGGCTGGTGGCGAGGACGGGGAGGTATACAACGTCAACGCCGACACGGTAGCGGAGTCGCTCGCCGTGGCCCTCCGAGCGCAGAAGCTGATCTTCCTCACCGGTGCCCCTGGCGTGCTGCGTGACCGAAATGATCCCTCCACTCTGATCACCTTCGCCGATCCCGATGATTTAGCCGGGCTGATGAGCAGCGGGGTGCTCTCCGGTGGGATGCGTCCCAAGGTGGAGGCCTGCATCCGCGCCGCGACTGGAGGGGTGGAGCGGACCCACATCATCGATGGCCGGGCGCCGGATGCCCTGCTGCTCGAGGTGTTTACCGGCGCCGGCTGTGGAACCATGATCGTCGGACGCAAGGAGAAGGCAACCTACCTCGGGGTGGATCTTGCCGGGTGAGATCGAGCTGCTCAAGCAGCTGATCGCCATACCCTCGGTAAGCGGCGACGAGGCGGCTGTCGCCCAAATGGTGGAGGCGACGGCCGGTTCCTGGGGACTCGATGTCGTGCGCGATGCCACTGGCGTGCGCATCGAGGTGCGGGGCTGGGCTCCAGGGCAGACCATCGCGCTCATCTCCCACCTCGATGTGGTGCCTCCCGGCTCGGGCTGGACTCGCGATCCCTTTACTCCCGTTGTCGAAGGCACCCGACTCTATGGCCGCGGCTCAGGTGATGCGAAGGCTTCGGTCGCCGCCATGCTGTGCGCCGCTAAGGACCTCCTCGATGCCGGCGGGATCGATGCCGGACGTCTGCTGGTGATCTTCGGCTACGGGGAAGAGACCAAGAACACCACGATGGAGCAGGCTGTCCAGGCCGCTGGCCAGATCGATGCCGCGGTGGTTGGTGAGCCGACCAACCTGCACTTCGCCATCGCCCAACGCGGGCTCATGATGGTGGACCTCTTGGCCAAGGGCGATCAGCGTCACGCCGGTTATGCCGCGGACGACGGCGAGTTCAGCAATGCGGTGGTGGTTCTCGCTCGCGACCTGCTCAAGCTCGATGGCCTGCTCGCCCAGCGGACCCACCCGGTGCTAGGCCAAGCAACCATTACGCCGACCATGCTCGAAGCCGGCATCAGCCGAAACGTCACCCCGCCGGTCGCCAAGGCCGTGCTCGACATCAGGAGCACACCGTCCTGGACTCACGAAGAGATCGCGGAGTCGCTCCGCGAGGCGGTTCAGTCAAACGTGATCGTCACCTCGCGCCGCCTCGTCCCGTGTGAGACGCCCGCGGCCTCTCCACTCCTGGCCGCTGCGGAGCGGCTGAGGCCGGAGGCCAAGCAGTTCGGCAGTCCCACCTGCTCCGATTGGGTCTTTCTCCGTCACACTGACGCCCTCAAATGCGGCCCGGGTACCAGCCGGCGGTCACATACTCCGGACGAATACGTGGACCTGCCCGAGGTCACTGCCGCCCGGAGCTTCTACGCCCACCTGGTCCGGGCGTACCTGTCGGGGCGGTGAGTGCGATGCCCAAACCGACCACCCTCTGGAGTACGGAACCGGCCCTCGACGGAAGAATCTTCGATTATACCGCCGGCAGCGACCGAGCCTGGGACACACGACTGCTCCGCTGGGATGTGCTCGGCAGCCTGGGCCATATCGAAGGCCTCCTGGCCGCCGGTCTCGTCACCGGCGCGGAGCACGCCCGACTGCGCCGAGGGCTTCGGGCGGCGCTGGCCGAGATCGACCGCGGCCGCCTGGCTCTAAGTGCGAAGCACGAGGACATCCACACAGCGGTCGAGGACTGGCTCACCCGCCGAGCGCCAGGAATCGGGGAGCGGCTCCATACCGGCCGCTCACGCAACGATCAGGTGGCCTGTGATCTTCGCCTGTATCTCAAGGATCGGCTGCTCGCGCTCCAGGCCGATGCCCTGGAGCTGACCGAACGCCTCCTTCAGTTCGCCCGCCAAAACCGTGACGTGCTCTGGCCCGGCTACACCCACCAGCGCCGGGCGATGCCATCGTCCGTTGGCCTCTGGGCCGGCGCGTATGCTGAGGGCCTGCTCGACACCGTCGAGACACTCCCCGCGCTGTGGGCCCAGGTCGATCGCTCGCCGCTGGGTAGTGCGGCCGGCTATGGTGTGCCGCTCCCGCTCAATCGGGAACGCGTCGCCCGCGCCCTTGGGTTTGGCGGCCTCGATCGCAATGTCGCCACAGTTCAGGGTGGCCGGGGGAAATTGGAGGCAGCGGTGCTCTTCTGGTGCACTC
>JBIOUY010000168.1:0-2065 GCA_044867445.1 Gemmatimonadales bacterium | reverse complement strand
AGGGCGGCCTCGTCGTCCTCATCGGGAGTCGCCCACTCGAGCTCGGTCGACCCCGTGCTCCGGCCGGCACGCCACCGCTCGGCGACCATGCGTTCGCACCAGGCGGCGAAATCGCCTTCGAGGTAGGCGACCAGGTCGCTCGGCGAGTAGCGGAAGGACCCGTCGGCGGTGTGGATCATCAATTTCTTTCTGGGGGAATCCCAAGGTAACTCGTGAATCCGGGCTTCAACAGACCGGGATACGTTAGCGGAGGGCTGTGACAGAACGCGCAGGCGCGGCCGGCGCAACCTGCCCAGGGTCACTTAGGGAGAATGTCTATTATCGAAGCCCTTGTGGGCCGTAATGGCTGAGTCAATAGACAGCGCGAGGCTCTCTTATTGGGGTGACCAGCGCACCGCCCGGTACCCGTTGCCGCTGACCGTGTATCCTACGACCTGCCCCGATATGTTGATGTCCACAGCGTAGGTATCTACGCCGAGCGCACCTCCGATTTGGGTGTAGCTGCCGTTTTGCCAGACAGCCGACACGATCTGAGTTCCATTGCCGAACACGCCGATTATTTGAAAGAGATTGTTGATAGCATTGGGGATGAAGCCTGGCGGTGCACCCTGCGTGGCCAGATCGGTCATGTGCCCCGACTGGTACAGGAACGGGTGTGAGCCGCCGGACGCGATCCAGCTTATGCCCACCACGGCGCCCGGCTTGTTGACCCCGCTCGGCGAAGCCAGCTTGCCGCCCAACGTCCCCAGGTTGGTGACCTTGTCACCATCCCACCGAAACGCCTTGGCCGTCTGTCCCACCGTGCACTGGCCGACCGCTCGACTGTGATCACTGATCTCGGCCACCGCGCAGAAGGTGGCGTTGGGCGGGAGTGCCAGACGCCGGAGCACACCATTGGCCCAGATGAAGGGAATGCCGTCCGCGCCTCCGCCGATCTCATCATGGATGTTGATGTCGAAGGCGGCGCTGGACCGCTGGTCGAACGTGCCGAGGTTGGTCATGTGGCCGTCCTTCCAGAGGAATGCGCGGCTGGCGCCGCTGGCGGTGGTGCTGACCCCCACAACGTGACCGTAATCGTTGATCCCGTAAGCATCACTGTAGTCGCCACCCAGGGTGCCAAGGTCCTTCATGACACCCTTGGCCCAGAGAAAGGCGTGGGTCTGGCCGTTGGGCAGCGTGCTCCCACCTGCGATCTGGCCGGCGGTGTTGATTGCGCTGGCATAGGCCCGGTTTCCTCCCAGTGTGCCTAGATCGCGCGCCGTGTAGGAGGTGGCAGCGGTCGCGAGACTCGGCACGGACACCCCGGTCGGTTCCGGCTCCTCCGAGGTACACGCCAAAATCACGAGGGTGGCAACAGGCACCAACCAGATCGGCCTCATGAACTGCCTCGCTTTTGGATGGGTGAACCGACCTACCGCCCCGAAGGGATTCCGAGCAAGAAGTACAGGTGGATGACTAGCGGAAGGACATCAAGTGGGTATCAAGTGGCAGTGAGCAGTGAGCAGTAAGGGGGTGAGCAGTGAGCTCTGTGTAGCGGAAGCTGGAGATGGCCGTGCGCGTTCGCGACTTCAGCCGAGCGCACCCATCGCGCTCGGTGCTACCGGTAGGCAAGGGCGAAAAAACGCGAGCCACCAACGGCGGTGGCCAGACTGGGCATTTTCGGTCCAGCTCGAAGACATGCGATTACCCCGGTTACCCGAGCCGTCCACATAATGCCGGATGCTCTCTTGTCCCGCTCGGCACCGAGGTCGCACATTATGGCTATGCCGCTCAGCGCTCCCATTCGGGTCCCAACCTACACGACCGACGACCTGCGCCGCTTCCCGCGCGATGGCCAGCGGTACGAGCTGCTCGACGGATTCCTGCTGGTGACGCCGGCCCCGGGCACCGCGCATCAGGTGGTACTCTCCCGGTTAATGGCGGTGTTGCTGGGCTACCTCCCCGAAGGAGCGCCGGCACGGGTGACGAGCCCAGGTGAGATCGAAATCGCCCCGAAGCTCCTGCTGGATCCCGATATCCTCATTTGGCCGTCCTCCTACCGGCCCGGCACGCCCTGGACCGCGAT
>JBIOUY010000167.1:0-36161 GCA_044867445.1 Gemmatimonadales bacterium | reverse complement strand
GCAAACACCGCGTAGGCCAATCCCAGCTCCTCGCGAACTCGCTGAAACAGCCGGCTCGACATTCCGCCGCCGAAGACGTTAGTGAGTATGGCCAGCGGGAACCTGCGGGGATCTCGCAACGGAAAGGTATCGGTCCCGAACACGAGATGGGTTTGGGCGGTGTTCCGATCCTCCCAGCCGGAGGCTCCACGCACACCGGCGGCAGCACGGACCGGAGGGCGCGCCCTCTCCGCGACCGAGCCCTCGAACCATCCCTCCCGCTCCAGCACTGTCAGGAGCTGGTCATGACTCACATTTCCCGCCGCGGCGATCAGACAGTTGCCCCGGTAGTATCCGGTGGCGTGCAGACAGCGGAGGTCGTCGGCCGATAAGGTGGCGAGAGTATCGGCGGTGCCCAGGATGGAGAAGCCGTAGGAGTGCTCGGGCCAGAGGGCTGCCGCGTGAAGCTCGAACACGAGATCATCCGGAGTGTCCGCCACCCCGTTGATCTCTTCCAGAATGACGTTCCGCTCGGGCTCGAGATCGCTCTCCCGGAGGAGCGGCCGGCGCACCAAATCGGTCAGGATCTCGACAGCGAGCGGGAGATCGGCGTCGAGCGTGTGGGCCTGATAGCTGGTGTAGTCCCGGCCGGTGAAGGCATCGAGGCTGCCGCCTCGCACCTCCAGCTCCATGGCCAGCTGCTTGGCGGTCCGGCGCTCGGTGCCCTTGAACACCATGTGCTCGAGCAGATGGGAGATGCCCATCTGCTCCCGCCGCTCGTGCGCGCTCGCGGTCCGGACGTAGAGTCCCACCGCCGCCGACCGGATACCCGGCAAGTGTTCGGAGAGGACGACCAATCCGTTCGGCAGCGTGGTTTGGAGCAGCCCGTGGTCGAGGCGAACCGTTTCCACGAAGCTATTCCTTGGGCAACAGCGCCTTCCGGGAAAGCTTCATGCGTCCTCGGTCGTCCACCTCCAGCAGCTTCACCTGGACGATATCGCCCTTCTTGACGACGTCCTCGGTCTTTTCGGTCCGGCCGTGCTGCAGCTCGCTGATGTGGAGCAGTCCCTCCACGCCGGGCAGGATTTCCACGAAGGCGCCAAAGGCCGTCGTGCTCTTGACCGGGCCCTCGTAGGTGCGGCCCACCTCGGGCTCGGTGGTGATCGCCGCGATCATGGCGCGAGCCTTCTCCCCGGCATCGCCCCCCACCGCGGAGATGGTGACCACGCCGTTGTCTTCGATGCTGATCTTGGCCCCGGTGGCGTCCTGAATACCGCGAATGGTCTTGCCCTTGGGCCCAATCACGTCCCCGATCTTGTCCGGCTTGATCTGCATGGTGAAGATGCGAGGAGCGTACTTGGAGAGCTCCGGCCGCGCCATCGGAAGCGCCTTCGCCATCTCTTTCAGAATGAAGAGCCGTCCCTTTCTGGCCTTCTCCAGGGCCTGTTCCATGATCTTGAGGTCCAGGCCCTCGATCTTGATATCCATCTGAATGGAAGTGATCCCCTTCTCGGTGCCCGCCACCTTGAAGTCCATGTCGCCGAGGTGGTCCTCCGAGCCCAGGATATCCGTCAGGATGGCCACCTTATCACCTTCCTTGATGAGGCCCATTGCCACTCCGGCGCAGGCGGCCTTCATCGGCACGCCGGCATCCATGAGAGCGAGTGAGCCACCGCACACTGTGGCCATCGAGGAGGAGCCGTTCGACTCCAGGATCTCCGAGACCACCCGCAGGGTGTAGGGGAAGTCTTCGTACTGAGGCAACAACGGCTGCAGCGCCCGTTCGGCGAGAGCGCCGTGTCCGATCTCGCGACGGCTGGTGCCGCGGATCATCTTCACCTCGCCCGTCGCAAAGGGCGGGAAATTGTAGTGCAACATGAACGACTTGGTGGTCTCGCCCGCGACGTCGATGCTGTCGATCCGCTGCTCGTCTTCCGTCGTTCCCAGGGTCACCGAGACCAGCGCCTGGGTCTGACCCCGGGTGAATACCGCGGACCCGTGGGTCCGAGGAAGCACGCCGGTCTCGATGGTGATGGGTCGGATGCTGTCGAGATCCCGTCCGTCCACCCGCTCACCCCGCTCGAGGACCTGGCGGCGCATGACTCGGTACTCGATGTCCTCGAGCTCATTGGCGATCTCTCTCCCCTTCTCCGGAAAGTCGCCCAGCAGCGTCGCCGAGGCCTGATCCTTGACCGTCTTCACGCCGAGCGAGCGCGTCGCCTTGTCGGCCGCATTGATGGCTTGGGCCATGGCATCTTCAGCCGCGTCTGCCGCCCTGCCCTGCAGCTGGGTATCGACCTCCGCCCTGGTCCAGGCCAGCTTGGGTATGTCTCCCACTTTCGCAAGGAGCTGCTTCTCCAGGCCGATCAGGTCTCGGATGCCCTTCTGCGCCACCTTGAGCGCCTCGAGCATTTCCGCTTCGGAGATCTCCAGCGAGCCCCCTTCCACCATCACGATGGAATCGTATGAGCCGCTGACAACCAGATCGATGGTGGAGAACTCCAGCTGCTGGAACGTGGGATTGAGGATCCAGTTACCCTCGACCCGACCCACTCGCACGGCTCCCAGCGGGCCGTTCCAGGGCACGGAGGAGAGGCTCAGCGCGGCAGAGGCAGCGATGACGCCGAGAATGTCGGCATCGTTCTCCTGGTCGGCCGACAGCACCGTGACGAAGACCTGGACCTCGTTCTTGAACCCCTCCGGGAAAAGCGGACGGATCGACCGATCGATCAGCCGGCTAGCGAGAATCTCCTTGTCGGAGGGACGCCCCTCACGCTTGAGGAATCCGCCGGGGATCTTTCCGGCGGCGTAGGTCTTCTCGCGATACTCGACGGTGAGGGGGAAGAAGGGGAGGGCGGAAATGGTGGGAGATACGGTCACTGCCGCCAGGACCATCGTATCGCCAAACCGCAGGACGCTGGAACCGGCGGCCTGCTTCGCCAGGTGGCCGGTCTCCAACAGCAATGGGCGGCCGGCGAACTGGGTCTCGATGCGTTGCAATGTCACGGACTAGTCTCTCTGGGTTGGTCCTTCGTCATTTGGTCGGCCTTGGTCGTTGGTCGTTGGTCTTTCACGTTGGATTGAGTCTCGCCTCGGCGGACCAATGACCAAAGACCAGCGACTGCTTAAACACGAAGGCGTCCCGATTGGCCTGATCAGGACGCCCCGGTTGGCGCGCAGCGGCTAGTGGCGGAGTCCGAGCTGCTCAATGAGGGCTCGGTAGGTCTCCAAGTCGCTTCGCTTGAGGTATGTCAGGAGCCGGCGGCGGGTGCCGACCATCTTGAGCAGCCCCCTGCGACCATGATGATCCTTGGGGTGAGTGCGGAAGTGATCGGTGAGGGAGTTGATCCGCTCGGTGAGCAGGGCGACCTGCACCTTGGTTGAGCCGGTGTCCCGCGCGTGGGCCTGGTGCTTGGCCGTCACCGCCTGCTTGTCGAAGCTCATTCTGCCGGTTTCCTCGGTATCGTTGCGCGTCGTAATCTGTTGTAGCCAAGAAGAATAACCAGCAGGCGGGGGCCCGGGCAAGGGGGCGAGCTAACCGCGTGAAGCGTGAAAGGTGAGACGTGAAAGGCCCCGCGTGACCTCCGATTTCACTTTCACGTTTCAATTTTCACGTTTCACTTTTCACGTCCTACCTGTCACCTCTCACCTGTCACCTTTCAGCTTTCACTTTTCACGCTTCACCCCCCAAACACCCGCCGCAGATCGTTGGAGAACGCCAGCCCCATCAGCAGCACGATCAGCAGCAGGCCCACGGCGGTGAGCCGCTCCCTGAGCTTCATCGGCAGCGGGCGCCGGATCACGGCCTCGGCCAGCAGGAAGAGGAATTGCCCGCCGTCCAACACCGGAACCGGCAACAAGTTGAGGACCGCCAGGTTGATGGAGATCAGCGCCATGAACCCGAGGAAGGGATCCAACCCCATCCGAGCGCTCTCCCCGGCAAGCTGGCCAATCAGGATCGGTCCACCCACCTCCCGGCGGGAGATACGCCCGCTGAACAGTCCCCGCACGGTGCGCACGATTTGGGTGGAGGCATCGAGGGTCGACTGCCCCCCTTCAGCAATCGCCTGGCCGAGGCTGAGCGGCTCGGAGCGAAAGGCACCGCCCACGCCCACGCCGATCCGGCCGACCGCGTGCGGCTTGCCATCATCGCCCTTGACCGTGTCCACGTAGGGAGTGATCGGCAGGATCAGGCGTTTCCCGCCCCTCGCCACCTCCAGGCCCACCTGCCGCCCGGGGTTGCTCTGCAGCACGGTGAGCAGGTCGTACCATTGCTCGATCGGACGCTGGTCTACCCCGGTAATTGTGTCACCCACCTGAACCCCTGCTCTGGCGGCGGGGCGACCGGGCAGGACCTGACCGACGACCGGCACCCGATATGGCTGGAGCGCCTGGGAGGCCTTGAGGCGCGCCTCCAAAGCGTCGGGATGGATCGGGAGCGTCACCGATGATCCGTCAGCAAAATCGATCTTCACTTCTGGACTGGGACTGTTGACCATCTGGTCCACGATCTCGTTCCACGACTGGACGGCCACTCCGCTCACTCGAATGATGCGGGCGCCCGGCTTCACCGACCGGAGCGCCTCCCCATCGGGTGGGATCATCTCCTCGACGACTTTTCCGACGGTCGTCACCGGATCGACTGTCCGGCCGTTCTTCACCGCCAGGAAGCTGTAGACTCCCCAAGCGAAGAGCGCATTCATCGTCACACCGGCCAGAATCACTGCCATTCGGACCCAGATCGGCTTGGCCTCGAACATCCGGTGCGCCGGTACCTCCTCCGCTGGCCGGCCGCCCTCCAGTGCGCTGGCGCCGATGTCTTCCTCCTGGCTGGCCATCTTGACGTAGCCGCCGAGCGGCAGCCAGGAAATGGAATACTCCGTCTCACCCCGTCGGAAGGTGAGCCACGGAATCGGGGCGCCCAGGCCAAGGGAGAAGCGGTGGACGTAGATGCCGGCCCACTTGGCCGCTACGAAATGACCGAGCTCGTGCACGAAGACCAGAACGCCCAGCACCACGATGAGGGCCAGCACCGTCACCACGTTGACCTCACAGACTCTCGCGCTCGCGCCCGGGCCCAGCGATCCGCCTCGCGCACCACCTCGACGGAGGCGGCCGGGCCGGGACTGTGGAACTCGAGCACCCGAGCGATGATCTCGCCGATGCGCCCGAAGGAAATGGCGCCATCGAGGAAGGCCGCCACCGCCACCTCGTTGGCCGCATTGTACACCGCCGGCGCGGTACCGGCCGTCCGGCCGGCTGCTAGCCCCAAGTCCAGCGCCCGAAAGATTTCACGGCGAACCGGCTCGAAGGTGAGCGGAGCGGCCGCCACCGGGTCGAACCGCCGAACTCCGGTATCCGGCAGGCGGCCCGGATGCGTGAGCGCGTAGAGAATCGGGAGCTCCATGGAAGGGAAGCCCAGCTGCGCAATCACGCTGCCGTCGCAGAACTCGACGAAAGCGTGAATGATGCTTTGGGGATGGACCACAACCTCGAGGGCATCGTAGCGCAGGCGGAACAAGTAGTGGGCCTCAATCAGTTCTAACGCCTTGTTGGCCAGGGTGGCGCTGTCGACCGAGATCTTCTGGCCCATGCGCCAGGTCGGATGGCGAAGCGCTTCTTCCACAGTGGCCTGCCGCACTCGTTCTTCGGGCCACTCCCGGAAAGGTCCCCCGGAACAGGTGAGGATCAGCCGCCCCAGTCCCGAATCCCTGCCGGTGACGCACTGGAGGACCGCGCTGTGCTCTGAATCGACCGGCACAATCTCGCCCCCGCCGGCGCAGGCCGCCTGAGCCACCAGATCGCCCGCCATGACCAGACTTTCCTTGTTTGCCAGCGCGACCCGCTTGCCCGCCCGCAGAGCCGCGAGCGTGGCATCCAACCCCGCCGCGCCTACTACCGCGTTCACCACGATGTCGGCCTCAGGGAGGGTCGCGGCCTCGATCAACACCTCCGGGCCGCAGGGCCAGGGATCGCCCCCACTACCGGGAAGCGCCAGCCCGGCGTAGGCCGGCCGCCACTCGGCGACCTGGGCTGCGAACTCTTCGCGGTTGCGCCCGCAAGTCAGCGCGACCACGCGGAAGTGCTCCCGCTGACGGCGCAGCACATCGAGCGTGCTGCGGCCGATCGAGCCGGTCGAGCCAAGGATGGCAACACCCCGTGGGGATTGGGTCGGGCTCATCAGATCGCCCCGAATAGCCGGTAGAGCGCCGCCGCAGATGGCACCACGAAGTACAGGGAATCCAATCGGTCGAGCACTCCGCCGTGGCCCGGAATGAGACTGCTGGAATCTTTCACTCCGGCTTCCCGCTTGAACAGCGATTCCGCGAGATCACCCACCTGCCCTACCACCCCCAACACCCCCGCAATCGTGAACAGCTGCCAGAGGGGAATGGTGACGCCAACCCTCGGGAAGATGATCCCACTGAAGAGTGGTGCCACCGCGAGCGCCCCGACGAGGCCGAAGACACCGCCTGACCGGGTCTTTCCGGGACTCACGTTGGGAGCCAACTTCGGCCCGCCGAAGGCCCGGCCGCCGAACATCGCCGCAGTGTCGCCGACCCAGGTGACGACCAGAGGAAAAAAGACCAACCACGCGCCCGCCCAGCTCCGCTCGGGGTAACCCCCGTGGCGAATAGCGAGAAGGAACGCGGGGAGCGCTCCGGTATAAGCCACCGCGAAGACGGTGACGGCCACCGCAGCGAGGGGGTGTTCGGCGGGGGACCTCGCCGCCAGCGCCCAGGTGAGCACCAGCAGAAGCCAGAGGCCGGCGGCATAGGGCCAAGACGCCAGGACGACGCTGCGCACTTCGTTTGCCGCGATGGTGGCGTAGGTGATGGGCGCGATCGCGGCCGCGCTGGCCAAACCAATCGCATAGGCTGGTCTCACGGCGTGCCGTTCGGCCAAGCCGAACAGCTCGCGAGTGCCCAGAGCTGCGGCCACGGCCAGGAAGAGCGCGAGGGGTAGTCCACCATACCATACGAGGAACAGGGCGACCGGAATGGCGGCGATCGCGAAGCCAACCCGCCGGGCCAGATTGGAATCCATCAGACCGAGACGCGCCCAAACCGCCGGTCGCGCCGCTGAAACTCCAGAATGGCCTCGAACAGGTGGCGCCGGGTGAAGTCCGGCCAGAGAACCGGGGTGACGTAGAGCTCGGCGTACGCGAGCTGCCAGAGGAGAAAGTTGGAGATCCGCATTTCTCCCGAGGTGCGGATCAGCAGGTCAGGGTCGGGCCAGGGTGCGGTATAGAGCTGGCTCGCCACAGCCGCCTCGTCGATCGCCGAGGGATCCAGCCGGCCGGCAGCCGCCTCCTCGGCCAACAGCCGCGCGGCGCGGGCCAGCTCCGCCCGGGCGCTGTAGGAGATGCACAGATTGAGAGCCAAGCGGCGCCCGGACGCCGTATCGGCCATGACCCGGTCCACTGCACGCCGCGCGGCTGGTCCCAGACGCTCCAGGTTACCCAGGATGCGAACCGTGACCCCCTGGCTCCGCAGTTCCTCGGCTTCTCGCGCGATGTATTCCTCCAGCAGGCTCATCAGGGCTTCGATCTCACCCGGCGGCCGGTGCCAGTTCTCCTGGCTGAAGGCGAAGAGGGTCAGCACCTCCACGCCCGCTTCCAGGCAGCCTTCGACCACCTCGCGGACGGCCTTCATGCCGGCGTGATGACCCAGGGAGCGCGGCAGCGAGCGCCGCTTGGCCCAACGCCCGTTGCCATCCATGATGATCGCGACGTGGGCCGGGACTACTCCGTGTAGTTGGACCCGCTGGAGGAGATCGTCGCCCATGCGGTCAGACTTCCATGATCTCGGCTTCTTTGGAGTGGATCAGCGTGTCGATCTGCTTGATGTGCTCATCGGTGTACTTCTGGACTTCCTTCTCCGCCCGAGTCTTGTCGTCCTCTGAAACCTTCTCGAGCTTTTTGATCTTTGAGATCGCGTCGGTGCGGGCGTGTCGTACCGCAATCCTTCCTTCCTCCGCCAGCTTGTGGACCAGCTTGACCAGCTCCTTGCGTCGTTCCTCGGACAGGGCCGGCAGGGGAACCCGGATCAGATTGCCCTGGGTGGCTGGATTCAAGCCGAGGTCGGAATCGCGGATGGCCTTCTCAACCGCGTGGGCCAGGGACTTGTCGAACGGCTGGACCGTCAGCAACCGGGCCTCGGGGGCCGCGACCATCGCGACCTGGTTCAACGGCACCGAACTGCCGTAGGCTTCCACTCGAACGAGATCCAGGAGCGAGGTGCTGGCCTTGCCGCTTCTGATGGTGGTGAACTCCCGCTTGGTGCTTTCGACCGCCTTGTGCATCAGCTCCCGGGCGTGCTTGGTCAATTCGGGAATGGTGCTCATCGGACGATGGTCCCGATCTCCGGGTCACCCTCAAGCACCCGCTTGATGGCGCCGGGCTGGTTGATGTTGAAGACCACAATGGGAAGTTGGTTGGCCTTGCAGAGCCCGAAAGCGTTAGCGTCCATGACCGCGTAGTTCTTGACGATGGCCTCCTGATAGGTGAGCTCGCGGATAAGCGTGGCCTGAGGATCCTTGCGGGGGTCTCCGGTATAGATGCCGTCGACGTTGGTAGCCTTCAGAATCACCTGGGCCTCGATCTCGAGCGCGCGCAGGACGCCTGCGGTGTCGGTGGAGAAAAAGGGGTTTCCGGTCCCCGCAGCGAAGATGATCAGCCGTCCTTTCTCCAGATGTCGGATCGCCCGTCGTCGGATATAGGGCTCGGCAACCGACTCCATCCGGATGGCGGTCATCACCCGGGTATTGACCCCCACTTTCTCCAAGACGTCTTGCAGGGCCAGCGCGTTGATTACCGTGGCCAGCATGCCCATGTAGTCGGCGGATACCCGGTCGACCCCCTCACGGCTCGCCGAGGTGCCTCGGATGATGTTGCCTCCGCCAACTACCAGGGCCAGGTGCACGCCCAGCCCGTGCACCGCCTTGAATTCCTGGGCGAACGCCTCGACGGTATGAAAGTCGAGGCCAACGCCTTTGTCGCCGCCCAATGCCTCGCCCGAGATCTTGAGCAAGGCTCGGGTGTAGGCCAGGGCCATCAGGATTCCCCGACCACAAACCGCGCGAACCGCCGGACCGAGATCGCCTCGCCCAGCTTGCCGGAAGCCTCCTGGATCAGTTGCCCAACGCTCTTGGAATCGTCCTTGACGTACATCTGCTCCAGCAAGGTACGCTCCGCCACGTATTTCTTGAGCTTGCCCTCCACAATCTTGCCTCGAATGTGCTCCGGCTTGCCCTCGGCAGCGACCTGCTCCTCCGCGATCCGTCGCTCCCGCTCCAGCAGGTCGGCCGGAATGTCTTCCGGAGCCACGCCGATTGGATCGGCAGAGGCGACGTGAAGCGCGATGTCGCGGGCCAGCTGCCCGAAATCGTGGGTGCGCGCGACGAAATCGGTCTCACAGTTGAGCTCGAGCAGCACCCCCACTTGATGGTTATGGTGGATATAGCTCACCACCAGTCCCTGCGAGGCCGTCTTGCCGATGCGCTTCTCGGCCTTCGCGATCCCCTTCTTCCGGAGGATTTCCGCGGCCTTGCCCATATCGCCGCTGGCT
Source organism: Gemmatimonadales bacterium (assembly GCA_044867445.1). Taxonomy (GTDB): domain Bacteria; phylum Gemmatimonadota; class Gemmatimonadetes; order Gemmatimonadales; family GWC2-71-9; genus CAVVWJ01. The sequence continues at coordinate 26,613 of JBIOUY010000167.1, read as the reverse complement.
TCCTCCAGGGCCCGCTTGCAGTCCATCATGCCGGCGCCGGTTCGCGCCCGGAGCTCGCTCACATCTTTCGAGGAAATTGTCGCGCTCGCCATGGTCTCCCTCAGAGCTCCAACCCGCACGGCGAAGGGACCTTCGCCGGCCTAGATCGGGGTGAATAGTAAAACCGCCGCCCACGGCCCGCACGGGCCAGGAGCGGCGGAGGCTGCCAACGTCCGTCCCCGTTACCCGCCCGCCTCGCCTGCCGGACCCGGGGCGGCCGTTTCGACTGCGCCGTCGGCATCGGTCTTGAGCCGCGCGGCGATCGCCTCCGGCTTGGGCCGCCGCTTGCGCCTCGGCCGCCGCCGCTTGCGATCGGCATCGGCGTCGCCCTCGGTACCGGCGTCGGTGCTGTAGGTCTCGGCCTCCAGATCTTCCGCCACCTCGCGCATCGGCATCTGGGCGCGAGCCTCTTTGATGACGTCGGCCAGCGCCGCGGTGATCAGGGAAACCGAGCGGATGGCGTCGTCGTTACCGGGGACCGGGACCGTGATCACGTCGGGATCGGCGTTGGTGTCCACGATCGCGACCACGGGGACGCCCAGCTTGTTGGCCTCGGCGACCGCGATCTTTTCCTTCTTGGCGTCGACCACGAAGAGGGCGCCCGGGAGCCGACCCATCTGCTTGATGCCCTCGAGATTGCGGCTCAGCTTCACCCGCTCCCGCTCGAAGAGCAGCTTTTCCTTCTTGGTATAGTTCTCGAATTCACCGTCGGCCGCGCCCTGCTCCAGCTCCCGAAGCCGCCGGATCTGGCGCTTGAGCGTCTGGAAGTTGGTGAGCATCCCGCCCAGCCAGCGCTCGGTCACGAAGAAGGCACCGCAGGTCTGGGCCTCGGCCTGCACGATGGCCTTGAGCTGCTTCTTGGTGCAGACGAACAGGACCCCTTCCCCTTTGAGCACCACGCTCCGAAGCAGTTCCTCGGCCTTCTGGATCTGCCGGAGGGTCTTTTGGAGATCGATGATGTATATGCCGGAGCGCTCCGCGAAGATGAAGCGCCGCATTTTGGGATTCCACCGGCGGGTCTGATGACCGAAATGGACTCCGGCTTCGAGCAGATCTTGTAGTTGAGGATGTGCCATGCGTGAAATAGCGTCCTATCGGATTGAGGGTTGTGCGTCCACCGCGTTCATCTCCCGGTTCGATCCTTCGGCTAAGCCTCTGGACACCCTGACCGGGATCCGGCGGTGTGTGTGGTAAGGACGGTAAGGATGGTCAGGGCGGTAAGGGCGGTAAGGAATTCGCAGAAGCAAACCTTGCCGTCTTTACCAACTTCACCGTCATTGCCGTCCTCCGAAGCTACCGCTTCGAGAACTGGAACCGCTTCCGGGCGCCTGGGCGACCCGGCTTCTTGCGCTCCACCGACCGGGGATCGCGGGTCAGGAGCCCGGACGCGCGCAGCTTGGTGCGGTGCTGCCCGTCGGCCTCGACCAGCGCCCGTGCAATGGCGAGCCGCAGCGCGCCGGCCTGCCCTGCCTGCCCCCCACCGTCCACGTGGGCTCTGACGTCGAAGGCGCCGAGTGTATCCGTAGCGGTGAAGGACTGCTGAATATGCTGGACCAGCGATGGCCGGGGAAAGTAGTCCCCCAGCGTCCGACCGTTGATGTCCCACTTGCCGGTGCCCGGGGTGAGGTAGACTCGGGCGATACTGGTCTTGCGCCGGCCCACAGCCTGCCAGCGGAATTCGGGTGCTGCTGTCATGCGCTCGCCTTCGCGGGTGTAATAGAGAACGGCTTGGGCTGCTGTGCCGCGTGCGGATGTTCCGCCCCGGCGTACACCTTGAGCTTACCCCGGAGCTTCTGCCGAGCGAGGGAGGTCTTGGGCAGCATGCCGAAGACGGCCTTCTCGATGACCCGGTCCGGGTGCTTGGCCAGCATGTCTCTGGCCGCGGTAAGCCGCTCGTGACCCATGTAGCCGGTATGGGCGAAGTACACTTTGTTCGACAGCTTTCGCCCGGTCAGCTTGACCTTTTCAGCATTGATGACGACCACGAAGTCTCCGCCGTCCATGTGGGGCGTGTAGGTCGGCTTGTGCTTGCCCCGAATGAGCTGGGCCACGACGCTCGCCAGACGGCCGAGGGGCACACCGGCCGCATCGACCACATGCCACTCGTGAGTGATCTCGGAGGGCGTGGCGGTAAAGGTCTTCATGTAAGTCGACCACCTCGAGCGCTGAAACTTGGGTCAAACCGAAACAGACTCACAACATACCGACTCGCGAGGCATCGGGTCAAGGCCACGAATGGAGGAACTGCAGGGGAGAGAGGGACTAGCGGGCAGCCTCGATGAAGGCGGCGAACAGGCGCTGCATGCGGGGGTCGCGCTCCACCAGCGCCTCGGGATGCCACTGAACACCGAGGAGAAAATGGCCATTGGGAGACTCCAGACCCTCGATCAGCCCGTCGGGCGCGAAGGCCGTGGGTCTGAGCCCCACAGCCAGGGTCTTGATACCCTGGTGGTGCATGCTATTGACCTTGACGACGGGCGCATCGAGCAAGGCGCGGAGCTTCGATCCTTCAGTCACTTCTACGTCATGGACCAGGAGATCCCGGGTGTATTGATCGCGGGTGGGGAAATAGTCGTGCTTGATGGCGCCCGGCAACTGAGTAGCCAGGTCCTGATGCACGGTGCCTCCAGCCGCGACGTTCACCACCTGAATCCCACGGCACACGGCCAGCAGGGGTTTGTGATCGTCCAGGGCCCACCGGGTCAAGCTGAGCTCGATTTCGTCCCGGGCAGGATCAGTACGCCCCACCAGGCTGCTGGGCCCCTCGCAATAGGCCGATGGGTCCAGGTCGACACCGCCCGGGAGGAAAATGCCGTCGACTCGATCGTAGATGGCCCGGACGCTGGCCGGATCCCCCTCCAGCAGCGGGATGATCCAGGGGATCGCGCCGGCGGCGACCAGGACGCGCACGTATTGCTGGCTCATCACCCAGCACCGGGGCAACTGGTCGGGAATCTCTTCTAGCGTCTGCGTTGGAATACCGATGATCGGCCGGTTGGCCATCCCCTACTCCTCGTCGAGGACCTTGCTCGCCGGCTTCAACGCCGGAGAGACCGGGCAGGTTCCACGGAATCTACCACCCCCTCGGCCGTCTCAGCGATGAGCGAATCGACCACCGCCTTGAGATCACCGGTCTCGTGGTACCGGGCGAGCTGACGGTCGGCGCTGGTCCCATGCTCCAGGATATGAAAGGCATACTCCACTTCGGCCCGGCTGCCCAGCTCGTCCACTACATCGTCCACGAACCACTCCAGCAACTCCCGCACCAACGCGCCCGCGGCCAGCTCCTGCTGCTTCCCCAGATCGATGAGGCGCCCATCCAGCCCGTAACGCACGGCCCGCCATTTGTTCTCCTCGATCAGGGCTGTGGGATAGACCCGGAACGTCATGTTGTCGCGCCGCAGCTTCCATAGCTTTGCCACGATAGCCTGCAGGATGGCGGCGACACATACGGCCTCCTCGATCCGGGTACACACGTCACAGACCCGAAACTCCAGTGTGGGGTAGCTGTGATTGGGACGGATGTCCCACCAAACCTTGGATGCGTTGGGGACACACCCAGTGCGAACCAAGGTGTCCACCAGGGAGGCGTAGTCGGTCCAGGAATCGATCACCGGAGGGATGCCGGTCCGGGGAAAGTTCCGAAAAATGATGCTGCGGTAAGATTTGAGACCGGTTTCCCGGCCCATCCAGAAGGGTGAGCTGGTTGACAGCGTCAGGACGTGGGGCACGAAATACCGCGCCACGTTCATCGCATCGATGAGAAAGTCTCGATCCTCGATTCCGACGTGCACGTGGGTGCCGAAGATGAGGAGCTGTTGGGCCAAGTCGGCCAGATCCTCGCGCACTCCCATGTAGCGATCCAGCGGGGTGATCTCCTGGGTGATCCAGGAGGAAAACGGGTGGGTCCCGGCCGCGGCGATGACCAGGCCGCTCTTCCCCGCCAGCTGCATCACCATTCCCCGCAAACGCACCAGCTCGGCCCGGACCTCCGCCGGCGTGCGACAAACCTTGGTGCCGATCTCCACCATGGACTGGTGCAGCTCGGGTTTGACTTCGCCCAGGACCAGATGGTCCCGGTCCAGGATCTCGGTGATATAGGACCGGAGCTCCCGGGTTTCCGGGTCGATGATCTGGTACTCTTCCTCGATGCCGAGGGTGAGGGACGGTGGTTTCATGGGGAATCCTCGATCGACATCAGCGCTTCTCCACGATGAACGTGGGGACGGTTGATCCCCCGCCGGCCGTCACGTTGAGCAGCGCCGCGGTGGACAATCGGGTGAGACATCCATCAGCATACTGCCCATAGGCAATGAACGGCGCCGTGTCGAGCATCCGATCGCGTAGGTGCATCCGGCCATCGACGACGCTGGGAAAGGGCTCGAACGGGAGCATCACCCGCTCCTGCGCCACGTATGGCTCGGCCAACGCCTTGGTCACGGCGCGCTCCCAGGTGCTCGCGTCGACCTCCCAGCCGAGCACGATCCCCGCGCCACCGTAGTCGTCGCTGGGCTTGAGCACCAGGTTCTCCCGTTGCTCCAGGATAAAGGGCAGGAGATCGATCTCGCGCCCCCGAAAACGGGAGCTGCGCTCCTCTACTCGCCTGGTCCAGGGAATGTAGGCCGCGATCGCCTGGCGCTCGGCGGGGCTGAAGAGCTCGGTGTTTCTCTCGTCACTCAACACCGCCAGGCTGAGCTTCTTGTGGAGGATCTTGCATTGAACCGGGTTCACCATGCAGACGGCGCCCTCCACCACAGCCCGCAGCAGAGGGTGGTCGATGCCCTCGCGCTCCACCAGCTCGCTCAAGAGGACTCGCTTGTAGACCAGGGTAGCATGAAAGCCGCCGGCCCACAGCTTGCCGTCGCGGTACTCGACCGCCCGAGGATCGGCGATCTCGCACTGGAGCCCCTGGGAACGGAAGTACTCGCGGAAGAGGAGGAACTCGCTGTAGGTGGGTACGTCGCTCCAATCGAGAATGGCGATGCGGGGCAGCTCGCGCCCGCCCGACCACTGCCGAAAAGCATCCAGCAGCACGTGGAGCACACCGTGGCGGGCGGGCAGTGGCCGCAGGTCGTAGCGCCGGAGGAACTCGCGCATCACCGGCAGGCCGTAGAACACGGTGGAGAGCGCGTCGTTGTAGCCGGACCCGGCCGGCGTCTCTGCGTTGTACTCGGTGAACCGCAATCCGTCGGGGTCGGCGAAGAAGGCGTCCAGCCGTGAAGCCGGGCTGGGATCCCGGAATCCGGGATGACAGCCGACCAGTCGTTCTTCCCAATCGCGCAGGGCAAATTGGGCCCGCACCGCGGGATCGGCCATCGCTGCCTCATGAGCGGTGCGAAACGCGCGCACGATCTGCTGTACCCCGGTCTGGAGCATCCGATACTGCTCCGGAGACATGAATCGCGGCCGGAGCACGGTGCAGAGCGGCCGCTCCCCGAAGTAGAGTCCCCGACTCCGAAGCTGGCTCTCCAGCTGCTCCTGCGAGGCAGCGGCGAGCTCGTCGGTCAGGATGTCGTGGTAGAACGCGATGGCATCGGACGGCGGGGAGGTCAAAGTCTCGCTGCCTCCGCTCTCCCGCCGAAGAGCGCGTGCCACCGGAACTCCCGCGCCTGCGGCCGAGGTTGCTGAGCTAACCGGATCGCCATATCAGCCATGTGCCGGACCACCCATTCGAAGTAGTGCGGCGTAAGGGAATTGACGTCCATGTCCGGGGCTGGATTCATGAAATCGATCGCGTAGGGCATGCCATCTCGAATGGCGAACTCGATCGAGTTCATATCGTAGCCCAGGGCCCGGACCAAAGTCTGAGCGTCCCGCACGACGCGGGCACCGACCTCAGAGCTCAGATGGGCGTGCTCCAGGATGTAGCGACGCTCGCGGGGATCGTATTTGGTCGGAAGGATGTGCTCCTGACCGATGCAGAGGCAACGTACGAACTGATCCCAACGAATGAACTCCTGCACGACCATGGTGAGCAGGCCGGAGTTGTCGTAGTGGTGGATCAGCTCCTCCAGCGAGTGACAGACATAGACTTCCTTCCAGCCGCCGCCATGCGCGTCTTTCAGCACGCAGGGCAACCCGATGTATTCCACGATACCATGCCAATCCAGGGGATAGATCAGGTTTCGCAGACTCTCATTGGGGACGATGCCGGGGATATACGACTTGTTGGGGAGGGCCAGGGTCTTGGGACTGGCCACGCCCAGCTTGGTCGCCAGCGCCGCTCCGAAGAACTTGTCATCGGCGCTCCACATGAAGGGGTTGTTCACCACGGTCACACCTTGCACGATCGCCTGCTTGAGAAAGCAGCGATAGAAGGGCACCTCGTGGGAGATTCGGTCGATGATCACGTCGTAGCGGGAGACGTCATCCATCGCAACGGCCCCGATCTTGACGAACTCCGCGACCACTCCGGCGTCCCGCCGGTTGACTTCCTCAAGGAAGGCAGGTGGGAACGACCACTCCCGGCCGACGAGGAGGCCGACGCGTTTGATCATGAGGACCTCGAGCTAACGGCTAACAGCTAACGGCTAACAGCTAACGGCTAACGGCTAACGGCTAACGGCTAACCGCTGGTGTCTGACGAATATCGGCCGGCAACACGCAGCCCTACTCAAGCTTTGGGGGGGCGCCCCTTAGCTGTTAGCAGATAGCTGTTAGCAGATAGCTGTTAGCTGATAGCTGGCGGCAACGCCGCCTCAATCATGCCCCCCGATATACAACCGGACCATCCGCTCCCAGTAGGGCCAGTCGTGGGCCCAACCGTCCCAGATACGGAGGGCGTTCCCGATGCCTTTCTGCCACAGACTCTGGGAGAGCTCCCGATTGTTGGAGCAGGACGTATCGTCGTGGCCGATGGCAAAGATGATGTCCTGCCGCCGAAATGCCTCCAGCCGCCCGGGATCGTGCTCGTGTCGCATGAAATCGGATGGATTGCAGGCATACACATTGGAGTCCGAGTAGCCACCGGTCAGCCGCTTCACATCGTATAATCCGCTCAGGCCGATGATCCGATTGACCAGGTGGGGATGGCGGAATCCGAAGCAGGCGGCATGATAGGCCCCGAAGCTCGCACCAATTGTGATCACGAACGGGTTCCCATTCCGGCTTTGGGTGAACGGGAGCACCTCGTCTCGAAGGTAGCGGTCGTATTCCAGGTGGCGCCAGGCGCGGGCGCCGGGATGCAGGTGATCAGCGTACCAGCTCTCGGCGTGCACCTGATCGAGACAGTACAACTGAATCCAGCCCTGCTCCAGATGCTCGCCCAAGACTTCGTGCATCCGTCGATCGGCCCACTCGTGGTGGTTGCCCATCGACGTCGGAAACACCAGGACCCGCGCACCGGCGTGGCCGAACACCAAAAGGTCCATGTCCCGTCTGAGCGCGCCGCTGAACCAGCGATGATGCTCGATGTTCAAGCGGGTCACCTCACGCCGAGGAGAAACGGCAACGCCCGGGCAAAGCGACGGCCCCAGGAGGCTTCGTCATGCCGGCCGCAGCGGGACTCCAGCCAGCGAAGATTCCCACCCAGCCGATAGCCCTTGGCGAGGAGCAGGTCCCTCATGCGTCGGGCCCGCGCGACATGCCGCGGGCCCTCCAGCGCACCGATGTCCAGATAAATTCTGCCGGGGACAAAGGCCGCCGATTCAATACGAGGGAAGCTGGCCTCCCCGGCAAACCAGAGGGACGGGCTCAGCACGCCGGCGGAGCCGAAGGCGGAAGGTTCCCGAAAGAACGCGTAGAGACTCAGCAGGCCCCCCATGGAGGAACCGACGATGCCGGTCTGGGTCCGCTCGGGTCGAGTGCGAAATTCGCGATCGACCGCGGGCTTCAGCGTCTGAATCACGAAATCGAGGTATCGGTCGCCTGCTCCACCGCCGACTTCCGGATCGGCGAACGGGCTGTACTCGTCCAGTCGCTCGATGCCCATGTTGGGGATGCCGACCAGAATGGCCTCGATGCCACGCCGCGCCGCCGCCGCGACCACCCGGTGCAGCCCCCAATCGCCGGCATAGCTGGTGGCGGAATCGAAGAGATTCTGCCCGTCCTGCAGATACAGCACGGCGAACCGGCGGCCGCTCCGGCCATACGACGGGGGGAGTCGGACCAGGATGTCGCGACGGTTGTCCAGTTCGGGGCTGTAGAAATCGCGAAGGGTCTCGAGCCCGGTGCGCGCGATCGCGCTCGGACTAGGCATGGTCGGCTTCGAACTCGATCAGCACCTGTCCTTTCTCGACCGCCTCGCCGGCGCTCACCCGAACCGCCCGAACCACGCCCGCCCCTACCGCCTTGAGCTCGTTTTCCATTTTCATGGCCTCGAGCACAATGACCCCTGTACCCGCAGCCACGTTCTGCCCGGGCGTGACCTGCACCCGGAGCACCAGGCCCGGCATGGGCGCCTTGAGGATGCCGCCGCCCCGCCGCCCTGCGCTGCCACCGGTGAGACTCCGGATGTAGCGGGTGCGCTCATCGACCACCTCGACGTCCCACCGTTCGCCTTGATGAGTGAGCCCCCAGCGCCCCGGTTGAACCGACTCCACTGCCAAGGTGGACGGCTGACCGTCCACCAGTAGTTGACGCAACGGCGTTCCCGCGACGCTGGTGAACGTCGCCATGAGAGATTTCCGGCCTACGGTGACCCGGTCGCCGTCCACATCGACCTCGATCTCTTCTCCCGCCAGGCTCACGATGTATTTCATGATGCCCGCTGGAGTGTGACCACGGTTTCGACATGCGCGGTCTGGGGAAAGAGGTCGAATGCTCGGATATGGGCGATGGTGTATGTCGGCAGTCGAGCGATATCGCGCGCCAGGGTAGCAGGGTCACACGAGACGTACACGATCCGCTCGGGAGCATGCTGCTCCAGCGCTGTTGTGACCCGTGAATCCATTCCGGTCCGTGGGGGATTGGTGAGCACCAGGTCAGGCCGCTTCAGCTCACTCAGAACGTCCTCGACTCTGGCCGCGTGGCGACGCGCCGCTGGTCCGCGCGAGGTCGCCTCCGCCACGGCGCGGGTGTCGGCTTCGACACTCTCCACCTCGGCGCCGAGAGTGACCAGGGCCGATGTGGTCTCACCAATGCCGGCGTAGAGGTCCCAGACTCGCCGTCCGGTAGCGGCGCCCAGCTGCTCGATGGCGAAATGGCGAACCCGATCGCCCATCTCCGGATGAACCTGCTCGAAAACGGTAGCCGGGAAGGCCTCAGCCGCCCCGGCGAGCACCCGGGCCGCGCCGTCTTTCGGACGCCACCAGATTGTCGCCGGCACGCCGCGCCGCTCCAGCTCAGCCTGGAGACGAGGCGCGCCGTTCCACACTTCCGCCCCGGTCACACCAAAGAGCAGATGTCGTCCCCCAGCGCGGTCCAGCCGAAGTACGACTTGATCGATCCCTCTCGGAAACAGTGAACGGAGCTCCCGAGCGCCGCGCCAGAGTTGCATGAGCTCGGGAACGGTGATGTGACACCAGCGAAGGTCGAACACCTGACCGGCACGCCCGTAGGGATGAAGCCCGATACGGCGACCGTCGGCGCTGACCGCGAGCGTGAGCTTGGTGCGGTAATCGTAGGAGCGCTGGGCCGGAACGATCTCCGGATCGGTCGCCTGGCGCTTGCCCAGGCGGCGGAGCGCATCTCCCACGAAGCTCCGGCGCGCGTCTCGCTGCACCGCCTCTTCCAAGTGCTGGAGCTGACACCCGCCGCATTCGTCGGCCACGTAGTGGGGACAGCGGGGCTCCACCCGGAACGGAGAAGGCTCCAAGACCCGGCTGATCCGGGCACGGGCGAACCTCCGATGCTCGCGAACATCGGCGAGTTCGAGCACATCGCCGGGAGCGCTCCGGGGGACGAACACGGTGCGACCGTCTGGTAGCTTGCCGACACCGTCGCCGCCGGCAGCCAGCCGGACAATGCGCACGGGCGAGCTCATCGAAGTCCTTCGAGCCGGGCCTGGCGCAGCCAGGCGTCATTCGCAGTCTTGCCGTCCGTGATCGCGGGACGGCGCATCCGACGCGCTTCATCCTCGGCGAGAGCGGCCGCAACCGCGAGCCGCACCTTCGATGCGGTCGAGAGGCTGGAATTGGCGAGATCGGGACGGCGGTCGAGAAACTGGATATCTATGTCGCCTTCTCGGAAGGCGGGATCGGAAAGCAGCCGCCGATGAAAGCCCTGGTTGGTCGCCACACCGATGATGGTGAGTTCTTCCAGCGCGCGGAGCATACGGTCGATAGCCTGCCCCCGGGAAGGAGCCCACACGATGAGCTTGGCGATCATGGAGTCGTAGTGAAGCGTGATCTCGTCGCCCACCTCGACGCCGCTGTCCCAGCGCACCCCGGGCCCGGCCGGGGGATGGAGGAACTCGATCCGCCCGGTCGACGGCAGGAACCCGTTGCTCGGATCTTCACTCGTAATTCTGCACTCGATGGCCCACCCTCGCGGCTGTAGCCACCCGGACGGCACCCGCATCGACTCACCCGAGGCGATACGCAGCTGCTCCCGAATCAGATCCACGCCGTACACCAGCTCGGTCACCGGATGTTCGACCTGGATCCTGGTGTTCATCTCCAGGAAATAGAAGGAGCGATCCGGAGCGAGCAGAAATTCGCAGGTGCCCGCCCCCTGGTAGCCAACCGCTTCGGCCGCGGCTACCGCGGCGGCACCCATCCATTCCCGCAGGTCGGCATCGACCGCGACCGAGGGCGCTTCCTCCACCAGCTTCTGATGCCGGCGCTGTACCGAGCACTCCCGCTCGCCCAGATGAATGGTTCGACGGGCATCGGCCAGGACCTGAATTTCAACATGTCGAGGCTGTTGAATGAACTTTTCTATATAGACACTGCCATCGCCAAACGCTTTGAGCGCCTCTAAGGTCGCGCTGGCCAACCCGGGTTCCAGCTCCTCGGGAGTGCGCACCACCCGCATTCCTTTTCCACCTCCACCTGCCGCTGCCTTGACCATGACCGGGTAACCGATCTCGCGCGCGAGTGCGAGGGCCGGACCGAGATCCTGAATCGGCGCGTTCGCCCCCGGGACCACCGGCACACCGGCCTCCTGCATGCGCCGGCGCGCTTCGGTCTTGTCACCCATTGCCCGAATGGCTGCCGGCGGGGGCCCGATCCAGATGAGTCCGGCCTGCTCCACCGCCTCGGCGAAGGCAGCTCGTTCGGCGAGAAAGCCGTACCCGGGATGGACGGCATCGGCGCCAGACTCGCGGGCGGCCTGGATCAGGCGATCAATGGCGAGATAGCTCTGGGAAGGACTCGCGGGACCGATCGCCATGGCGCGATCGGCCGCGCGCACGTGCGAACTGGCTCGGTCGGCGGCCGAGTAGACGGCCACCGCTTCGAGTCCTTCTTCATGACATGCTCGAACGATCCGGAGAGCGATCTCCCCCCGATTGGCGACGAGGACGCGGTTCATCAGAGGACGGAGAGGACGGAGAGGACGCAGAAGACGGAGAGGTGGCGCATAACGGAGTGAAGGGCCGGGCGGTACCGGAGTGGAGAACGAGAAGGCCTGGATGGTTTGCGGACGAACCTCTGCGTCCTCTGCGTCCTCTCCGGCTTCTGCGTCGCTCCTATGGTCGGCACGCCGCCGGCGGCGCATCTCCGAACAACAGGATGAGGCTGCTGCACAACAGAGCGTTGTAGCGCGCTGCGCTGTCGTACACTCCGCGGACGTGACCCACCCAGGGAGACTCGTCCTGGCGGGCTGCCTTGAGCAGCTGGGTCACCGAGAGCGCGTCCCCGCCGATGGGGGCCGGCCGGCTCAGCCGCACCAGGCGGAACGGGACCCAGGCCAGCGCGGGCGCCGCGGCGCTGTCGGTGCCGGGGCTGAGGCAGACGGTGCGCCGCGCGGCCACCGAAGCCAGCGCCCGCTGCACTGGCAGCGCCGGATCGACACCCATGGCTGCGGCCATGCGGCGACGGTAGAGCGAATCGGTGGCGTAGAGATCGGGGCGGAGAGGAAGGATGTCGAGGGTGGCGCGTTCCCGGCTGCCGTACCAGACTGACAGGGCTTCGAGGTCGCTGCCGGTGAGGAGAACTCCACCGGCTGGACAGGAAATCAGCAGGTTGGCGCCGAGCTCAATCAGGAACGACGGCATGGAGGGCACTGCGGCGCGCACCCGGGTGTACCGCTCGGGATCCCATCCCGAGTCCTCTACGAAGATCAAGGATCGCTCGACTTCACTCAGGCCCCGAAACACCACCCCCGAATCCACCGAAAGCCGGACTGATTGATCCAGAGCGGTCGCCGCGAAATCGAGATACAAGAGTCCGTCGGGATCACCGCGATGGCCGTGCAGGTGCCAGTCGCGCGCGTCGTACAGATAGAACCGGCCGAGCTGCAGCCAGGCCCGGCCGTCGTCAGGCGCGGTGGCAAGGTAGCGGCCCAGTAATTCAATGGCCGCGCCCCGCTCGCCCTCGCGCTCCAGCGCCGCCGCCCGGGGGGCGACATTGGGATCGATGGCAGCTTGGGCGTGAATTGATGCGGAAGGAACCAGAGATGCCAGAAGCGTCGCGGCACCCAAGGCCCGCAGACCGCACTTTGCGGCTGCAGCGGAAGCTTTCCACCGGAAAGAGGGTAGCTCCATTGACGGTCTAAGATGATAGGGCAACCCGCCCTTGGCTAGGGGAAGATCCCTCAGAGCGGGATGTTCCCATGCTTCTTGGGTGGGTTCCGGTCGCGCTTGCTCCGGAGCGTCCGGAGCGCGTCGATCAGTCGAGGCCGCGTGTCCCTCGGATCGATCACATCGTCGATATAGCCTCGCGCCGCGGCCGCATACGGATGGGCGAATTTCTCGGTGTATTCCTCGCTCAATCTCGCGGTCTCGCTCGCGGCGTCTGCCGCCCGGGCGATCTCGTCCTTGAACAGAATCTCCACCGCGCCCTTGGGGCCCATTACCGCGATCTCGGCGGAGGGCCAGGCGAGGTTCACGTCGCCGCGGATGTGTTTGGAACTCATCACGTCGTACGCCCCACCGTACGCCTTCCGGGTAATGACCGTCAGCTTGGGCACCGTCGCTTCGCAGTAGGCGTAGAGCAGCTTGGCCCCATGCTTGATGATGCCGCCGTGCTCCTGGCCCACACCCGGCAGGAATCCCGGCACGTCTACGAAGGTGACGACTGGCAGGTTGAAGCAGTCACAGAAACGAATGAAGCGGGCTGCCTTGAGGGAGGAGCTGATGTCCAATACTCCCGCCAGGACCGCCGGCTGGTTGGCCACGATGCCGACCGGCAGTCCGCCCAGCCGGGCGAAGCCGACGATGATGTTGTCGGCATGACCCCGCTGGACCTCCAACAGGACCCCGTTGTCCACCACGTGGCGAATCACGTGGTGCATGTCGTACGGCTTGTTGGCACTGTCGGGGATGATCTCCAGCAGCGCCTCATCTCGCCGGTCCACCGGATCGTCGGTGCGGCGTTCCGGCGGTTGCTCCAGGTTGTTGAGCGGAAGGAAGCCGAGCAACTCCCGGATGGCGGCGATACACTCCGGCTCGGAATCGTGAACGAACTGGGCGATGCCCGAAGTGCCACCGTGGATGTCCGCGCCGCCCAGCTCGTCGAAGGTCACCTCTTCATGAGTCACCGTTTTCACCACGTTGGGGCCGGTGACGAACATGTAGCTCACGCCCCGAACCATGAAGATGAAGTCGGTGATGGCCGGGCTGTACACCGCCCCGCCTGCACAGGGCCCCAGAATCGCGGAGATCTGCGGTACCACCCCGGACGCCAGCGTGTTGCGCAGGAAGATGTCGGCATAGCCGCCGAGGGAGACCACGCCCTCTTGAATTCGCGCGCCGCCGGAGTCGTTGAGCCCGATAACGGGTGCGCCATTTCGAAGCGCCAGGTCCATCACCTTGCAGATCTTCTCCGCGTGTGCCTCAGATAGCGATCCGCCGAATACCGTGAAGTCTTGAGAGAAGACGTAGACCAGGCGCCCCTCGATCTGACCGTACCCGGTCACCACTCCGTCGCCGGGGTAGACCTGCTGGTCCAGGCCGAAGTCGCGGGCGCGATGAGTGACGAAGCGATCCAGCTCAACGAAGGTCCCGTCATCCAACAGCAGATCGAGGCGCTCGCGAGCGGTCAACTTCCCCTTCTTGTGCTGCTGGGCGACACGCGAGGCACCGCCTCCCTGCTCCGCTTGAGCCTGACGGCGATGGAGGTCCTCGAGTAAGTCACGTGGCTGGGGCATGGGGCGGTAAAGTACGGCGGTAAGGCGGTAGGGCGGTAGAGCCTGCCCCCAGCGAAGCGAGGGGGGCGGTGCCCTTTCCGCCCTTGGCTTTGAGATCTTCATGTGATTTGAGACACGCTCATGGCGCGGTCCAGAGGACCGACATTCTCCGCTCGCGGACCAATCATGACTTTCTGACCGGCCCATCCGCCGCTGGCGAACCTGCGGGATCGCCGATACGCGGCCTCGTGCCGGAAGGAGGAGAGATGATTTCCAGAACATGCCTATTGATTGCGGCCCTCGTGGTCTGGGGCCTCCCCAGTATACCGGGGCTGGCCCCGCCGCCAGAGCACCGGGCCCCACTCGCTCGGGCCAGCGAGATGGCCGGGCGCCTAGCCACCATCCCGAGCGGAACCAACATACCGGTCACCCTGGATAAGGACATTCCCCTCGATCGGAACCGGTTCGGGGAGGCCTTTCCGGCGCACGTGACCCGCGATGTTGTGATAAATGGTAAGGTGGCAGTCCCGCAGGGAGCGCCGGCTGAGGTGAAACTGATGCCCAGCGACGAGAAGGCCAACTCGGCCACGCTGCAGCTCTCCAAGCTGGAAGTTGGCGGCCACATGCGAGAGGTGAGCAGCAGTAGCGCTCGGGCGGATGCCGACGAGAAGCTCGGCACTGGCAAGAAGACCGCAATTGGTGCGGCGGCCGGCGCCGTGGTAGGTGCTGTGACTGGCGCCGGGGTCATCAAGGGCGCCGTCGTGGGCGCCGGTGGCGGCCTGGCCTGGGGCCTGCTTAGTCACTCAACCAAGCAAGTGGACGACAACACCCGGCTCAAGTTCCAGCTGCAGCAGGATGTGCGGTAAGGCGGTAGGGCGGTAAAGAAAAGCGGGCGGAAGGTGAAGCGGCGGACAAGGGCGGAACCCTACCGCCCCTGTCCGCCTCGGTTCCTTCCGCCTCAGTTCCTTCCGCCTACTGTGCCGCCGGCTCCTCGATTGCCGGGCGAACCGGAGGGATGATCGGCTCGTCAGGATACCCGACGACTGCCAGAACAATGCGATGATGGATGGGATCGACCTCGAGCACCTTGAGGTCGAGCGCCTGACCCTCCTTGACCGCGTCACCCGGATTCTCGATGTTGGCCACGCCCAGCTGCGACATGGGGACGAACCCTTCGATGTCGTTGCCCAGATCCACCACGACTCCCTTGTCCATCAAGCGAACCGCGCGCCCTCGCAGCTCCATGCCGATCGGGTAGGTCTCTCCGATCCGGAGCCAGGGATCTTCCTCGGCCTGCTTGAGACCCAACGAGATCCGCTTGTTCTCCGCATCGATATTGAGAATCACGACATCGACGCTGTCGCCCTTCTTCACCACCTCGGAGGGGTGCTGCACCCGCTTGGTCCACGACATATCAGAGATATGGATCAATCCATCGATGCCGGGCTCGATCTCCACGAAGGCGCCGAAGCTCGTGAGATTGCGAACTTTGCCCGAGATCCGGGTACCTATGGGATACTTGAGCGGCAGGACCATCCAGGGATCCTGCTCGGTCTGCTTCATGCCGAGCGAGATCTTCTCCTCCGCCTCGTCGACCTTGAGCACGACGGCCTCGATGGTCTCCCCGATGCTCACGATCTTGGAGGGATGCCGGACATTGCGGGTCCAGCTCATCTCCGAGATGTGGACCAGCCCTTCGATCCCCGGCTCGATCTCGACGAAGGCACCGTAGTTGGTGATCGAAACCACCTTCCCCTGAACCCGGGTGCCCACCGGATATTTCGCCGCCACGTTCTGCCAGGGATAGGACTGGAGCTGCTTCATGCCCAGGCTGATCCGCTCGCGCTGCCAGTCGATGTCGAGGATCTTGACCTCGACCTCCTTGCCGATGGCGACCATCTCCGTGGGATGACTGACCCGCCCGTACGACATATCGGTGATGTGGAGCAACCCGTCTACTCCGCCCAGATCGATGAAGGCCCCGAAGTCGGTGATGTTCTTCACCACGCCCTTCCGCACCTGACCGACGGCGAGCTCCTTCATCAGGTGCTCGCGCTTGTGAGCCCGCTCGTTCTCCAGGATCACCCGCCGGCTCACGACGATGTTCCGCCGCCGTTTGTTCAGCTTGATGATCTTGAATTCGTAGGTTTGGCCGAGGAGCTCGTCGATGTTGGGCACTCGGCGGAGGGCGATCTGGCTCCCCGGAAGAAACGCGTCGACCCCCATCAGGTTGACGACCACGCCGCCCTTGATCTTCTTGACCAAGGTGCCTTCGACCGGGTGATCGCTTTCGTGGGCCACGCGGATCTTCTCCCACACCCGCATGAAGTCGGCCTTCTTCTTGGAGAGCACGACCGCGCCCTCCTGGTCTTCCAGATGCTCCAGGAAGACCTCGACCTCATCGCCCTCCTTCAGGGACTGCGGGTCCTTGAACTCATCCAGCGGTACCGAGCCTTCGGACTTGAAGCCGACGTCGAGGATGACAGCGTTGTCGGTAACCCGGAGGACCTTGGATTTGACGATTTCGCCCTCGACGATTTGCGACATGGTGCCCTCGTACATCGAGAGCATCTTCTCGTAATCTTCGTCGGAGTATTCTTCGTCGTAGAGGTCCTGTCGAACACGAAGGCCGGTCGGGGAGATAAACTGATCGGAAGAGGGTTGAAGTTGATCAAGCATGCGAAGCTGTGCCATCCCTTTTTGCACCGCGCCGGCTTGGGCCGCGGGTAGAGGTGATTGTGCCGCCGGCCTCGTGCCGGGCGGCGAAGCCCCGAAGGATAACACGGGCCCGGCACCAACGCAATACCCAACACATGGTGCCACAAGCATTTGGAGGGCCTGTTTCAGGCCGCCGGTCGGGGCGATCGCTGGGAGCTACCCGGGTTGGAAGATGGGCCGCGCCAGATCCACGATGAACCGGACCTGCTGTTCAAAATTCAGGCTGGTAGTGTCCAGCGGCACCGCATCGTCCGCTCGCCGGAGCGGAGCCACCCTGCGGCTCGAATCCGCCTGGTCTCGCGCGGCCAGGGCATTGGTCTCGGCCTCGAGGCGCCCAGGATCGATCTCGGTACCCCGCTGGGTAATTCGCCGTCCAGCTCGCGCCTCGGGCGTGGCGGTGAGAAACACCTTGAGGTCGGCATCGGGAAACACCACCGTCCCAATGTCTCTGCCATCGACCACCACGTCCCGTCCTGCCCGTACCATCGCCCGGAGCCGAGAGTTGATCCACTCACGAATCACCGGCACGGCGGAGATCGCCGAAACATGGGCGGTAACTCGTGGGCCGCGGATCTCCTCATCGACTGGGACACCTTCGAGGTAGGCGGCGAACCCGGCGCCGTCGGGCTGCAGCATGAGGCCGCGGTCTTCTGCAGTCCGGAGAATCGTCTCAGCATCGACCACCTGAAGCGGGTCCCGACCCTCCTGCCCCCGTCGCGCCGCTTCCCGCAAGGCAACCAACGTGACGCCCCGGTACAAAGCACCGGAGTCCAAATGGGCGAAGCCCAGCGCCTCGGCCACGGCCCGAGCCGTGGTCGACTTACCCGATGCCGAAGGGCCATCGATAGCGATCACCCCGCCTCTCACGAACCCCTCCGAGCGATACCTCGCAGGGCCTGAGGGAACCCGGGAAAGCTCACGGCGGCGCAGGCCATATTGTCCACCTTGACGCGAGCCCCCCGAACCGTGCCGAGCACCGCGAAGGCCATCGCCAAGCGGTGGTCGCCCGCTGTCCTCACGTGGCCTTTAGGTATCGTCGATCCCCCACGCACGAACAGATCGTCACCCTGGACCTCCGCCTCTGCTCCGAGGGCGCGAAGATTCTCCGCGATGAGCCCCAGACGGTCGCTTTCCTTTACCCGCAGCTCACCGACTTGCCGAAAGACGGTCGTTCCATCAGCGCGTGACGCGAGCACCGCAAGGAGTGGGATCTCGTCGATGAGACCGGGGATTTCCGCCGCGGCGACCTCGGTCCCGCGAAGCTGGGCAGGGTGCACCCTGAGATCGCCAACCGGCTCGCCCAGGTGAGTGACCGGGTCTTCGATGGTCACCTCCGCACCCATACGGTGGAGCACCGAGAGAAAGCCGGTGCGCGTCGGGTTGACCCCGACTGACGCCACCCGCAGCTCACCTCCTTCGGCGATAATAGCGGCACCGACCAGGAACGCGGCTGACGATGGATCTCCCGGTACCTGCACCTCAAACGGCTCGAGCCGCCCCGTCGGCCGGAAGGCGATCCAGCCGTCCCGCTCGGCTACCTCGTAGTCAAACGCGCGGAGCAGACGCTCGGTATGATCTCGCGAGCGGCCATGCGGCTCCAGCAGCTCGACCTCGACGCCCCCAGCCACACCGGCAAGCAAGAGCGAGCTCTTGATTTGGGCGCTGGAGACAGGCATGGCGTAGCGCAGCGCGCGAAGCGGGCCGCCGCGCACCGTCAGCGGCAACCCGTCGCCCGCTCGCTCGACGAAGCGCGCACCCATCTGAGTCAGGGGTCCCGTTACCCGGCGCATCGGACGCTTTCGCAGGGAGGCATCGCCGGTCAGCGTGGCCGTGAAAGGATGGCCCGCCAGCAGTCCGAGCAGCAGTCGAGTAGTGGTTCCGGAGTTGCCGCAGTTCAGCACGGACTCCGGTCGGCGGAGCCGGCGTCGCCCGCGCACCCGCACCACGTTCCGCTCACGCAGCGGGGATATCTCGCCACCCAGCTGACGGAGCACCCTGGCCGTCGAGCGCGCGTCGAGCGAAGTGAGCGCTCCACCGATGTGGCTTAGCCCAGGGGAAAGTACGGAGAGCAGGAGCACGCGGTGGGTGATACTTTTATCGCCCGGAACCCGGACGGTTCCACCGACCCTCATCGATCGAGCCCGCGGCGGAACTGTTGAGCTCGAGTGAGATAGCGCAGCAGGCCATCGCCGTCGCGCTCCAGCAGCAGTCGGCGAAGCTCGCTCAGGCTGGCTTCAGTCTGGGCCAGTGCGTTGGCCAGCTCATCCCCATTCTCGAGCATGATGTCGAGCCACAGGTCCGGGCTGCTTGCGGCCAGACGGGTGGTATCCCGCGCCCCTGAACCAAACGAGAGGCCACCGAGCCGCCGCTCGTCCAGGGTCTTGGCGAGAGCCGAAGCCACGGCTTGGGGCAGATGGCTGGTCCAGGCGAGCTGCCGATCGTGGGCCGCCGCATCGATCAGAATGGGTGAGGCGCCGAGTACTTCTTCCCAGAAGCTCATCACCGCCGCCGCGGCTCGGTGGCCACCGGCGACCCCTGTCTCACATACGTACACGACACAACCTCGGAGGCGATCCGGTCGTGCCGCGGCGAATCCGGAGTCATGGGTTCCGGCAAGCGGGTGGCCACCGGCGAAGCGATCTCCCAGACCGGCGGCAACCGCTTGCGCGACAACCGATTGTTTGACGCTGCACACGTCGGTCAACAGCGCGTTTGGCTCAAGCTTTGAGCCCAGGGTGCCGATAAACTCCACGGTCGGGCGAGGCGGGAGAGCGAGGACAACCAGGTCTGAACCGCGAAGCGCGCGCGCGGGCGTGTCCGCCATTTCGGTGATAGCGGAGGCCTGAAGAGCCTGCACCCCTTCGGCGCGCTCTCGGGAGTAACCCACCACTCGGGGAATTCCCGCCAGCCGCGCCTGCCAGGCGAGCGACCCGCCTATCGCCCCCAGGCCGATGACCGACAGCGACGAGGGACGCACAAATCAGCAGCCGCTGGAAAACGTCACGGAGTACATGAGCCCGCCCGAATGAGGCGGCTCTGGCCGCCGTGGATGCCGAATAGGCCCGGATTGTACTGACATGGCGATCGATTCTCAACGGAACTCGCGTACGCTCCGAACTACCGCAAGCGAGGCAGCTTCCACCGGCGCGGCGCAGGAGGTTCGGGAGCCGGCTAAGGCTCCGCCGGACGCGTGGCTGGCGCCGGTACTGGTGAGGAGCGGGCTGCTCACGCCGGACGAGGCCCAGCAGCTGCTCACTCCCGATACTCAGGCGGTTTGGGCTGCTGCGGTGACCCAAGGATTGACCTCGGACGAAAGCATTGCCGCCGCTGTCTCCCGGATGTATCGCCTGCCGCTTGCGGAAGTAGCCAAGTCCGACAGTCGCACCACCGCGCTGGTTCCGGAGTCGTTGGCGCGTAAGCACCAGGTCGTGCCCCTGTCAGCTACCGACCGAACCATTCAAATCGCCAGCGCCGACCCGCGCGATCTCGACCTGGAGCAGACCCTTCGGTTCGTGACTGGTCGTGAGGTGGCCTTCCAAGTGGCGACTCCCCCCGCCATTGCCAGTCGGCTGGAGGAGCTCTACCGGCCTGAGCGAGCCATCGAGCGGCTGCTCGGCGGGCTGGAGCCGGCGGTTATCGAGGCCGTGGACCTCGAAACGCTCCCTGCCGACGACGATCGCCTGCTCGAGGCGCCCGTGGCCAAGCTGGTGGATGCCATGATCAGCGACGCCGTGAGAGAAGGGGCGAGCGACATCCATGCGGAGCCGACCGATGGCGCGGTAGTGGTACGCTATCGGGCGGACGGAGTGCTGCGCGAGGTGATGCGCCTGCCCGAGGCCGCCGGTGCCGCACTGGTTCGGCGGGTGAAGATCTGGGCCAGGCTGGATGTCACCGATCCACTCCATCCCCACGATGGACGCGCCAGCGCCCGAGTGGATGGGCAGAACATCGATCTGCGGGTCTCCACGATTCCGGTGGCGCGGCGAGGCGAGAAAGTCGTGGTCCGAATTCTCGACAAGACCAACCTGCGGGCTCGGCTGGCGGATATCGGGCTCGCGACCCAGGAGCTCAATCTGCTCCACCGGATGCTGGGACACCGCGAGGGCATGGTCCTGGTCACCGGTCCGACCGGGAGCGGCAAGACCACTACGCTCTATGCCGCGCTGAACGAGCTCAAGACCGGAACGGTCAACATCGTCACGGTGGAGGACCCGGTCGAATACGATGTCGCGGGAATCTCCCAGATCCAGGTGAACGACGCCCAGGGCCTCACCTTCGCCAAGGCGTTGCGCTCGGTTCTGCGGCAAGACCCCGACATTGTGCTCGTGGGTGAGATTCGCGACCTCGAGACCGCCGTGACGGCGATCCAGGCCGGGTTCTCCGGCCACTTCGTGCTTTCCACGCTGCATACCAATGACGCGCCGTCGGCCGTCGTGCGGCTCCGCGATATGGGTGTGGACGCATTCAAGGTGGCGTCGGTGCTCAAGGGCGTCGTGGCTCAGCGGCTGGTGCGTCGGCTCTGCGTCGAGTGTGCCGAGCTGGTCGCGGTGAGCTCGCTACCCGCGGAAGCATGTCCGCCGGCGGGTCGAGGAACCGCGCGGGTGCGCCGCGCGGTGGGCTGTCGCAGCTGCAACGGGAGGGGCTATCGGGGACGCGCTGCCATCGTGGAAGTGATGCCGGTGGACGAGACGATCGCCCGCCTGATCGACGGCGGCGCGATGCCGGACGCACTGCTGGCAGCCGCCCGCAAGCTGGGGATGCGAACCCTGTGGGAGAGCGGGCTGGAACGGGTCTGGGATGGAATCACCTCTCTGGATGAGCTGATCCGAGTCCTGGGCGAGAGAGTGGAGGAAGAAGGCACGTCGCACCCGGTTCAGGCGGGACCGGGGCAAGCGCCGGCAGCCGTCGCGCCGAGTGCCCCAATGACACCGGTCAGTGCCTCGCCGCGAATCCTGGTTGCCGACGACGATCCTCAGATGCGCCGCCTGATCCTGAGCGTGCTGCGGCGCGAGGGCTTCGAGGTCGCCGAAGCGGGAGACGGCCTGGACGCGCTGGACCTGATCGATCGGGGAGGTGTCGACCTGCTGATCCTCGACATCGACATGCCGCGGCTGGACGGTCTGGGCGTGATGGAAGAGCTGCGGGCGCAGATGCGCACGGCGAGCTTGCCGGTCATCATGCTTACCGCACACCACGGGGAGAGCGAGGAAAAGGCATTGGACCTCGGCGCCCAGGACTATCTCACCAAACCAGTACAGACCCGCTCGCTAGTGGCGCGGGTCCGAGCGGTGCTCAAGCGGGTAACCTCGTAGTTCACCGCAAGATTGCCCGGGTCGGCCGGATGACGTGACCCAACCGACTGGGGCTCAGTCACTGGGTACTGGCGTGTTTTTTGCCGCTTCAGGGGGCGATTTGTGGCCAAGATTCTGATCGTAGAAGACAGCCCTGACAACATGAAGCTGTTCCGCACCCTGTTGACCCTGAAAGGCCACGAGGTGACGGGGCTGAGTGGCGGTACCGGGCTGCTGGAGACGATCGGTCTCTCAGTGCCGGATCTGGTACTTATGGATATTCAGCTTCCCGGCAAGGACGGGTTCGCGCTCCTGGAAGAGATCCGCCAATCGCCCTATGCAGGGTTGCGGGTCCTGGCCCTCACCGCCCACGCCATGAGCGGCGACAAGGAGCGAGCACTTCAGGCGGGATTCGACGGGTACATCACCAAGCCCATCGACATCCGGAATTTCCCCGACGAGGTTCGGCGCGCTCTAGCCGGCGAGAGCCTCTCGTCCTGATCGGGGAGCCACCAACCACGCAGGAACTGCGATGAGTCACGACGCCACCAGCCTGCCTCCGAAGTCCTCAGCAACGCGGGAAAAGAAGGCCTTGCTCGAGGCATTCGACAGTGTGATGAAAAACCAGGCGGCGGAACGAGAGGCCGAGCTTCGGGCCGCGGAGGCCCGGCGCCGGGCTCGCACACGCCTGGGATCGCTGGCCTGGACCAGCATTGTGATCCTTGCTCTCGTTGGCGGTTATCTCTGGGTAGCCAAACCCGATTGGGTGTTCCCGGCCGCGGCTCAACCCGAGTCGGTCGAACTGCGCCAAGCCAGCCTTCGCATCGGGGTGGCCACTGCGGCGCAGCACATCAAACGATTCCAGCACAAGTCCGGACGTTTGCCTGAAACGCTGGCTGAGGCCGGCGTCTCCAGCCAGGGCATCAGCTACCAGCGGCTTGGGCTCGACATTTATCGGCTGGAGGCTGACGAGGGCGAGCTGCACCTCACCCTGGGCTCCCACGACTCGCTACCGGTCTTCCTGGGCAACAGCTTCGAAGTGATCGCGCGGAGGTCGCGGTGATGCCAGGCCGTCGAGGCTTCACCTTCGTCGAGATGCTGATCGTGATGATCGTGCTGGGTCTGCTCGCGAGTCTGGCCGTCTTGAAGTACATCGATCTGAGGCATCGAGCTCTCACCGCTCAAGCCACGGCCGATCTCGAATCGGTCCGGCTGGCGGCCTACAGCGCCTGGTACGAAACCGGAGCGTGGCCCGACGAAGAGGCGGCCGGCGTGGTACCCACCGGGCTCGCGCCGTACCTGGCCAAGAATTTTTCCTTCACCAAGCCGGAATATTCGTTTGACTGGGAGAATCTGGTCCCTCCGGGCGGCGGGACCAGCGGCGGGATGCAGCTCGGCGTCACGGTCATCGCCTCCGGTGAGTCCCTCCGCCGGAGCTTGGCTCAGACCTTGGGCAGCAAGTCCCCCTTCTTCGTCGTCGGCGGCAACCTCACTTTCGTCATCATCGGTCCGGACGGCAGGTTTTAGGAGCGCGCCAGCGCCTGCTTGAACTGGTCGATGCCGGCCGGCGCTTCCGGATACTTTGGGTCCAGCCGCTCCAACGCCTCCACGACTGTCTGCCCCACCAGCACGTTGCGCACCGATTTGCGATCCGCGGGCACGACATACCATGGCGCATGGGGTGTGCTGGTCCGCGCGAGCATCTCGTGGTAGGCGTCGGAATAGGCATCCCACTTCTCTCGTTCCGACAGATCCTCCGCTCGAAACTTCCAATACTTGGCCGGATCCGCGAGTCGGGCCAGCAGCCGCTCGCGCTGCTCTTCCCGTGAGATGTGCAGAAAGAACTTGAGGATGGTCACCCCGTTCTCCCACAGGATCGATTCAAACCGGTTGATCTGCTCATAACGCGGTCGCCAGACTGCCTCCGGTACCAGCTGATGCACCCGCACGATCAGCACGTCCTCGTAGTGTGAGCGATTGAATATCCCGATGGTGCCTTTGGAGGGCACCGCCTGATACACCCGCCAGAGAAAGTCGTGGGCCAGCTCGACCGCAGTAGGCGCCCGGAAGGAGGTAACGGTGACGCCCTGCGGGTTCAGCGGACCGAACACCGATCGGATAGTTCCATCCTTCCCTGACGTATCCCTGCCCTGAAGCACCACCAGCAACGCTCGCTTGGACTCCGCGTTCAGCGCGGTCTGCAGTTCATCAAGCCGGGACGTCAGCTTCTTGAGTTGCCTTTCCAGGTCCGTCTTCTCCGCCGAATCATCGCCACGGGCGTCCCTGTCCTGGAGAGAGACCGCCGTGTGGGTGGGAACGGGAGTGAGGCGCATAGGACTCGATCTCAGTCAGTGGGCCCCAGAGAGCAGACACGCCGCCGGGAGAATGCGGAAGACATCGGCGAGCCGGAGGCCGGCTTCGGGGATGCTTTCGAGGGACTCGCCGGTCAGCGCACAGATCCAGCGTGCAGGCCACCCCGCAGGTAATCCGAGCGCTGTCCCGTCCCACAGCGAGGCTTCGGATCCAGCTGATTCAGGAGTGAGGCGGCTGGCGAGCAGGCGCGGCACGACGATTACCGCTCGCCGCGCGCCCGCCTCCCGAGCGAACCCGACCACAGAGTCCGCTGCCGGACCCGCCGCACGCAGCGGGCGATACGAACCCCTGAGAAACACATCGGGCCAGTCCCGCCGGATGCCGAGGAGCCGCTGGATGGTATGGAGCTTGAGCCGACCATCCTCGGGGTGCATCACCAGCTCCGTGAGAAAGGCCCGCCGCGCGTCCGGGGCTTGAGCGAAGGCGTGGTCCACCTGTTCCAGCAGCAGCACTCCACGATCGAAATCCACCGGTCGTCGATTGTCGGGATCGACCAGCGAGAAGTTCCACAACTCGTCCCCCTGGTACAGATCGGGCACCCCTGGTGCAGTCAGATGAAGTACCGTGCGAGCCAGAGAGTTCCACAGGCCGGCACGGCCCACCCAGCGAACCAGGCGATCGAGATCGTCCAGGAAGCGGGGCGACCGGGCGGGAGAGAGTAGCGCGTCGAGCGCCGCCTGCAGCGCCGTCTCGAACGCCTGGACGGGTTCGGTCCAACTGGTGTGTACCTTTGCTTCCCTCGCCGCCTTGAGGGCGTACCCTGCAAGGCGGGCGTGGAGCCCCTCCAGCTCACCGACGTCCAGCCGGTGCAGCGGCCAGACAGCTAGGATCGCCTGAAAGACGTGATACCATGTGTTGGCATCGGGCGCGCGCCGCCCTCGCACCATGGAGCCGTATCCATGGCTCATGCCCCGCCAGAGTTCAACCCGACGAGCCCACTCTTCGGGAAGCTCAGTGAGCACATCCAACCGCGCGCGGGCGTCGGCGGAACGTTTGGTATCGTGGGTGGTCACAGCCAGCAGGGTACCCGGCCACCGCTCCGCACGGCGAGCGTTTCCTCGGTGAAATTCGTCCACCGCGTGCCCCAGTGGAGTTTCCGGTCCGCCGCCAACCTCGTTGCGCGAGAGTAGCGGCGCGTAGGCATAGAAGGCGGTGTCCTCGATCCCTTTCGCGGTCGCCGGTCCACTGACCTGCTGAAACCGCTGCACGAACCGAAGCCGGAAGCGACCGATCTCAGGCAGATCGGTCCAGCCCGGGTGCCCCAGGAGCGCAGCCTCCAGCAGGTCGAAGGCCTCGGCGGGCGCCCGTCCCCGGCTCCGAGCGTCGGCCAGGGCTGCCTCCAACAAGCGTCGGTCCTCCCCCTGCGGAATCGGACACCGCTCATCGATGTAGGTGCGGTATACCCGGAAGGCGACGATGGTCTCGACAATGGCGACCGAGAGGAGCTGCCGTCGCACTGCCGGCAGTGGACGGCCCGGTCCGGCAAGCTTCAGCAGTCGGTCGGCCAGCCGGCGCACGCCCGCGGAAAGCCCCGACTCGAGCACCAGGCGCTTCCCCTCGCGGGCAACCGCGGAAAATTCCAGGGGCCGTCGTATCATCCGGCGGTACTCCCGCTCGATCGCCTCGGCGCCTTCCGGATTCAGGAAGAGCGATTCCGCGTCATTGAGGAAATCGTACCCGGTGGTGCCGGATACCGGCCACGAGTCGCGCAGCTGCTCGCCCGGACTGAGGATCTTCTCGACATAAATCGGCGTCCGCTCGGCCGACGGCTCGACGGATGAAGCCTTCGCAAGACGCCGCAGGTACCCCAGTGGATCGAGCAATCCGTCGGGATGATCAATTCGGAAGCCATCCACCCAGCCGCGCCGGCGCCACTCCAGCGGAAGCGCGTGAGTCTGGGCGAACACCTCCGGGTCTTCCATGTGGAGCGCGATCAGGTCATTCACGTCAAAGAACCGCCGGTAGTTGATCTCTCGGGCCGCACGCCGCCAGTGCACCAGCCGATAGACCTGGGCGTCCAGCA
>JBIOUY010000166.1:0-2859 GCA_044867445.1 Gemmatimonadales bacterium | reverse complement strand
GACGGTGACCCCGGCCAGTGCACGGTGATGGCGAATCGGGGCCGACATGCCGCAGCCCCAGTGAGGCGCCGCCTACGATCATGCCGTGCGACTGACCAGGCACGCGAAGAACTGCGGTGGTCGTTGGACGAGGCGGCCCAGGTCGTGGTCACAATCTGGCGGGAGGAGTGAGCGATGGCCCTCTATACGTACGACGAGGAAGCGATGCCCTCTACGTGCTGCTCGCGCCCGAGCCCGAGGCGGCGATCGACGGACGCTCGAGCTCAGCGAACGGCTCCACGTGGACGTGGACGCGGGCGGCCTCCCTGTGGGGGTCGAGATCCTCTATCCGAGCCTCGGTGACGTTGACCTTGAGCCCCTTCGGGACCGCTACGGCCTGGAGCTAAGGGTCCCATTCCGGTTCGCCGCGTGAGCAGGGCAACCTTCCGCATCGGCCGCAATCCGGACGAAGAGAGCAAGCTCCCATACCCTCCTGGAGTTGCCCATCGATGAGGGTCTCGTGCTGACGGCTCGGGACACCTGGCTCTCACTGACTGCGGCACCCATGTCACGTGCTTCACGTCGCGGTGGCGGTTGCATACTGCGGGCGCCCGGTGGGCCGGTAGACCTGGATCGTGACCCCCTTCGGGGTGGCTCGCGAGTCGACCACGTCAAGCGCGATGTCCGGGCCGGTGTCGGGGAATAGCCGCGTACCCTGGCCGACGACCACCGGGACGGTGAGCAGGGTGATCTCGTCGACAAGCCGGCTGTCGAGCAGCCAGCGGATCAGGGCGCCGCTGCCATGCACCTGCAGCTCGCCTCCCGGCTTGGCTTTCAGCTCGCGGACGGCGGCCGCAACGTCACCGGAGAGGACGGTCGTGTTCGCCCAGCGCGGTTCGGTGAGCGTGGTCGATGCCACGTACTTGGGCTTCGTGTTCAACGCCGTCCAGATCGGGCTGTCGCCGGGATCGTCCCACGTTCCCCAGGAGCCGGCGAAGATCTCGTAGGTCCGCCGGCCGAACAAGAACGCGTCGGCGCGCGTATAGACCCCGTTCAGGAACGCCATGGCCTCGCTGTCGGCGTACGGTGTGACCCATCCGCCGCGCTCGAATCCGCCGCTGCGGTCCTCGTCCGCCCCGCCGAGTCCCTGCATCACTCCGTCGACGGTGACCATCGTGACGGTCGTCAGTTTCATGGTCGCAGTTCCCTTCTCGCTGGGTATTGGCGTCGTTCGATTCGACCGGACCGCGGCGCCGATCTCATCGGTCGCAGCAGAATCCGTCCGGCCGATTCATCCCGCACCCTACCGAACAAGAGCCGGACGTCGGCGATGTCGCACTCCTGAACGGACACCGTGAGCATCGCCCGGCGCTGTTCCGTGTCGAGTCTCCGATGGCTGGTAGCCCCGGGAACTCTCGCACACGCGGGGTGGACGGCCCCAAAGCTGCCACCTGCTGTTTGCCTCTACTCCGGTCATCAATCCGGTGCGGCTGGTGCGGGAAATCTGCGGAATCTGGCGCGCGGAGGAACCTCTTGGTTCGGCCTCACGGAGAAGCAAGAAGCACTTGACCTGCGCCTTTCCTTTGGTAGTCCCGAGGGGACGGTATTCGAACTCTTGGCAAGACCTTGTCGCGCGGCTAAAGAGCCTCATCGGCGACATGGGCCTCAACAAGTGACTCGGTGGCTCGGAGGCCGACCCGAAACCCAGGCCAGGCTTGGTCCCGTGCTCAGTCCAGTGGGCGGCGAGGGAGTCTTCGTAGGCAGACTCCACGTCTTCTCCTCACCCCTCGCGGCTAGGATTCGAACACAACGCGCCGCAGCGGCGACATCCTCGATCGGCTGCTCTGTCAGGCGGGCTCCGAGGCTCTGGGAGAGGGACGAGAGTCGCAGGAGGATCATCGAGGTCATGTGATCGATCCCGACCACGTCTACGTGGAGCGAAGACGGCGGATCGAGTGGGTGGAGGGCGGCACCGTGGGACGCGGCCTCGTGGCGCCCCGCTTGTACCGCCGTCGAATAACGTGGTTTGCGGCATCCTCCCACCTTGATGATGAGCTCATAGAATCGGAACGGGCAGCGACAATGTCGTACTCAAGGGGGTAAGTCGATGACCGCAGGATTGGAAACCTACTGGTTCGGGCCTGAAGAAGGCGAGGCAATGTGGGTGCTCGGCGGCCTCTACACATGGAAGGCACTCGGCGCCCAGACCGGCGGCGCGTACTCCATGTGTGAAGTGCGGGGGCCTGCAGGATTCGCCGCCCCGCTACACAGTCACGAACACGAGAATGAGGGCTTCTACGTCGCCTCGGGCGAGGTCACCCTCGTTCTGGGCGACGGCGAAACTCGCCTCGTGGAAGGTGGCTTCGGCTTCGCACCGGCCCGAGCACCTCACACGTTCCGGCTCGATTCCCCCGACGCGAGGCTCCTCCTCCTGATCACTCCCGGAGCGGCGGGACACGAAGGGATGTTCGATGAGATGGGTGAGCCGGCGACCACCCATGAGCTCCCCGCCCCGCCAGAAGGTCCGCCCGACTTCGAACGCTTGGGGGCTATCGCGGCCAAGCACGGGACTACGATCCTCGGTCCGCCAGCGGGCGCCGGTTCGTAGCGCTAGGACCCGATTGCGTTCGAGCGGGACGCTTAAGAGCGAGTTTCGTTTCCGATGCCGACAAGATCCACGCGCCCGGGCGCGTGAGGCCTCTGTCTTCCCCCTCCGGTGTACGCATGAGGAGCCTTTTCGGCGGACCGCGACAGTTTGGGCGAAGGGATCCGGAACTGACCGGGGGTCTCGCCCGGCTGGACCCCTGGGGCATCGAACCATCGGCCTCCGGCCCAGCGTCGGTAGCCTGGAGGTGTGGAGCGGCTCTCGATGACCGAGGA
>JBIOUY010000165.1:0-29332 GCA_044867445.1 Gemmatimonadales bacterium | reverse complement strand
ATTCCGCGCGAGTTAAATCATCTCGTTCCAATACCGGGCCCGCGGGCGCGACCAGCGCCACGCGAGAACCGCGCGTGAGCCGCGGAGGGCGAACGAGCGGTTTTGACCCCATCCTCGCTCCAAGGTTAGATTGTGCCCACCTCTGATACGTGGAGTACTGTGGTGCGCGCTTCGCAGCCGGCGTTGCTCGCGGCCGGTCGTGTGATCGCCGAGATGCGGGACTCGATGGTCACCCAATGGGCCGACTGGCTAGGCGACCGGATGACCGCCGCCCCCACGATCCCGCGCCCTCTGGTCGAGCGGGAATTCAGGCTTCTTCTGGACGTCATCTCCGAGATGGTCGGTCCTCTCCGTCGAGAGGTCAATGCCATCTGGCTTCACGTGTGCGAGCACTACGGGCGAGTTGCCTCCGCTCGCGGTCTCGCTGCCGGCGAGGTGGTCGAGGAGCTGCAGTTCTTGCGTGAGCTGCTGATCCGCAATCTGGCTCCGGTCCTCGCGGCCATGAGGGCGCGTCAGGGCATGGCCATCATGCTTCGGCTCAACCGGGTCATCGACAAGGGAATCGCCGTCGCGGTGGTGGGCTACACTGACGCCCTCGTGGCCACGCTGTTCGCCCAGAACGGCGTCCCTGCTTTCGCCACCGAGTACGATGCCAGCGAGGTGAAACGCCAGCTGGACACGCTCGAAAATGAGCTGCACTCGGTCATCAAAAAGAAGAAGCGATAGTCCTACCGATCGAGCTGTTCTCCGCCCTGCCCTGGGTCGCTCCCTTCGCGACCTTACCTTGGCTCGCACGCAATCAACCCAGCCTGGAAGACGTTGTCCCGGTGACCGGTGAGCCGGTATCGGTCATCGTACCGGCACGAAACGAGGCGGCCACGATCCAGACGGTGGTTCGCTCGATTCTCAGGTCGACCTATCCGAACCTCGAGCTACTGGTGGTAGACGACCAGTCCACCGATGCGACGGCCGCACTGGTCCAGGCATTGGCGGCCGCCGACTCCAGAGTACGATTGGTCCCAGGGACCGAGCTGCCCGACGGATGGTATGGAAAACCCTGGGCCTGCTTTCAGGGCTACCGGTCGGCGCGGTCCAACATTCTGCTCTTCACCGACGCGGATACCCAGCACACACCCGAGCTGCTCGCCCGAGCGGTTGGGGCGCTGGTTTGCCACCCAGGCGATCTCGTCACCCTGGCCCCGCACCAGCGATGCGACACCTTCTGGGAGCGACTGGTCATGCCTCAGATCTGGCTGCTCCTTGGGCTCCGGTACCATCCCACCCGAGTGAACCACGCCCGCCGCGAGCGCGATGTCATCGCCAACGGGCAGTTTATCCTGGTGACCCGAGAGGCATATGAGGCCGTAGGGACCCACGCGGCCGTTCGCCAGGAGGTGGCGGAAGACCTGGCCTTAGCCCAGGCCTTCTTCCGCACCGGCCGCAGAATCCATTTCGCCTTTGCCCATCGCCTGATGGAGACCCGGATGTACTCCAGCCTGGCACATCTCATCGAGGGCTGGTCGAAGAACGTCTACCTCGGCGGACGACGTTCGTTCCCTGACGAGCCGCTGCTCCGATCGCTAGTCCCTCTCATGCTGGCGATCGCCTTGCTGTTCTGGTTGGTGCCGCCAGCCACGCTCGGGGTGACCCGGGGAGGGGGCGGCCTGGGCCAGGCGGCGCTCGCGGCGACCGGTCTCTCCGCCCTCTTCTGGATGCTGATCAGCTACGGAATGCGGATTCCGATTCTCTACGGTCTGGGCTACCCGCTCGGCGCGCTCGTGGCGCTGTACATCGCCGCCCGATCCACCTGGCGCGGATCTCATCGGGTCGAGTGGCGGGGGCGGACCTATAGGCAACGGGAAACCGAGAACGGTAAACAGGAAACGGGAAGGTAGTCCCGTTTACCGTTTACTGTTTACCATTTACTGCCGTTCCGCCACCAGATCCTGCGCCGGAATCCGACCGCCCAGCACCCGCCCGTGGGGATCGACTCTGAGGTGATACTCGACCTTCCCGATATCCAGAGCCAGTGAGTCGCCGCCAAGGGGCGACACCTTCGCGCTCAGTGTCTGACCGCCGCCAAGGTTGAAGAAGGCGACCTCGCGGGGACCGTCGGTCTGGGTCTGGGCTCGTCGGATGGCCTGTTCCAGCAACGCGAAGGAAAGATTGAGGTAAGGAAGCGCTCCACGCTGGGTGCCAAACACCCGGGTCGTGAGCCCATTGCCGGTGACGTCATCCACCGCGGCGCTGTCGTTCTTGAAGATCACCCGGGCACGCTGGACAATCCTGGATCTTGCCTTCCCCGGCGTCCGTCCCCGCCCGCTGTCCGCGTCCTCCCGAACAGTGACTTCGATCAGTGGCAGCGTCGCGTCGGGGCCGACCACCGCGTTGTAACGCTGTGAGGTCCGCCGGGCGTTCCGCAACGCCAGCGTGCCCTCGAGGCTGGTCTGGGTCCGAGAAAACTGCTCAGTCGCGACAGTCTCCCCAGAGTGGCGAACGATGAAAGTGCCGCTGTCCGCAGCTGTTTGGGCGCCCAGAGCCGCGGGCGCCACCATGAGGGCGACCAGGGTCCAGGCGAGACGATTGGATAGGCGCATGGCTGCAGGATAGTGGGGCCCCTCCAAGGCGTCCAGCGCGTGGCCCCTTATTGCGCGCAAATGATGCCAGTCGAAATGACCGACGACCCTAGCGTGGGCGCTTCCATCGGCCGGAGCGCCCCACCTGGATCTCGAGCCATTGCTTCGCGGTCTCCATCAGCCGGAGGACGTGCCGAAACTGCTGGCAGCTCTAGGGCACGAGCCGCTGTGGGATGAGGTGCCGGATCTCGAGCGACAGCCGGCCGGGGAACCAGGTGCTGTCGTGGTCGGCCGTGCCGGGGCTTTTGCCTGGTATTGCATCAGTGGCGCAAAGGCCGAACGTCGGGCCCGAGCGCTGGCCCGCCGGCTTGCCTTGCGGGGTCGCGTCGCCGGCGTATTCGGGCTCGATCGGGAGCTCCGTCGGCTGACGGTCGCGGTCGCGCTCGACGGCGCACAGCCGCTGGTGGTCGACTTGGCAGCTCCCGACCCGCTGGCTCTGGGCTGCCTCGCGCGGCTCGCCGACGCGCCGCAAGGTGGGGCACTGGCCTATGCATCCCGCGCCGCCGATGCGCTATCGGGCGAGACCGCGGGCCGTCGCTTCTTCCGCGAGTTTCGCTCGACCCTCGAGCGGGTGGCTGCTGGACTGCCCGGCCCAATGCGCTCCGACGATCGGCACAGTCTGGCCTTGCTGCAGCTCACCCGCGTTCTCTTCCTGTATTTCGTCCAGGCCAAGGGATGGCTCGGCGGCCGGGAGCGGTTTCTGGCCGAAGAGGTGGACCGCTGTCTCACCCGCAGGCGGCGAATCCACCGCGATCTACTGCGCCCCCTGTTCTTCGGCACGCTGAACCGGCCTGCGATCCAGCGGGGCAAGACCGCCGCGGAGTTTGGCACGGTGCCATTTCTCAACGGAGGCTTGTTCGAGCCACACGCGTTGGAGCGTCGCCTTAAGGGAGACATTCCCAACGGGATCTGGCGCGATGCGTTCGACCGCCTGTTCGAGCGGTTCCATTTCACAGTGTCGGAGCGGCCGGCCGATGGCAGCGTGGCCCCCGACATGTTGGGCCGTGTGTTCGAGGGAGTGATGGCCCCGGATGAGCGGCGGGCCTCGGGAACGTACTACACGCCTGCCGCGCTGGTCCGCCGACTTCTCGACGCAGGGTTGGTCGCTCTGGTGGCGGAGCGGCTTCGCTGTGGCGAGGGCGAGGCGGAACGCCGGATCGAGAACCGAGAGCCAGAAGCTCTGCGGCTGCTGGATGGCATCACGCTGCTCGATCCGGCGGCAGGCTCGGGTGCATTTCTGGTCGGCGCCCTGGGGCGTCTCGCATCACTCCGGGGTGAGGTGGGCCGAGCCCTGGCGCTTCGCAAGCGCAGGATCCTTCGGCGCAACCTCTTCGGAGTCGACCTGAGCGCCGCGGCGGTCCGCATCAGTGAGCTTCGCCTCTGGCTGGCAGTGATCGCCGATGACCCCGCGGAGCGGCCCGAGGCTGTCATGCCGCTACCCAATCTCGACTGCCTCATCCGCCAGGGCGACAGTCTGTTTGAGCCGGTCGGAACGGCAGGGAGGCTCCCGGCTCCCAGCGCCGGAGCCGCTGCCGTCCTGGCTCGTCTTCGGCGTCATCTGGTAACGGCGACCGGTCCGGAAAAGAGGCTCCTGCTCCGAGAATTGAAGCGAGCAGAAGTGCGCGCGGCTGGTGAATCCCTGGCAGCGGCGCGCGCGCGGGTTGCCCGAGAAGTCGACGACTGTCTTGAGGCCGCGCGAGCACCGGACCTCTTCGGCCAACATCGCGGGCTCGATTCGGAGCTTCGGGACAGGTTATGCAGCCTGCGCGAGGAAGCCCGGGCGTTGCGCCGCGCTCGGCGCACGCTGGATCGGGAAAGTGAGGTGCCCTGGTTCCACTATCAGAGTCACTTCGCCGAGGTGTTCGTGAGAGGTGGATTCGACCTGGTCCTGGGAAACCCGCCCTGGCTTCGGGCCGAGGAGATCCCTCAGGACCTTCAGCGGCGTCTGGCCAGCCGCTATCGCTGGTGGAAGGCCACGGGGCAGGCGTACGCGCATAGGCCGGATCTCGCGGTTGCGTTTCTGGAGCGCGGCATTGAGCTGACAGCACCCAACGGGATCACGGCCATGCTGGTGCCCGCCAAGATCGCGAGCGCCGGGTACGGAGCCGCTGTGCGGCACGGCTTGGCCACCGCCACTTCGCTGGTCGTTGTCACGGATCTTACGGGCCTTTGCGACGCTGCGTTCGATGCCACCGTTTATCCACTCGCCGTAGTGACGCGTCGGTCCGCTCCGCTCCCCACCCACCGAGTTCGCACTACCCTCCGGCTCGAGTATCGCACCCGGGTGCCACAGAGCAGGCTGCGCGGTGGTGCCCCCTGGATTCTGGGGGAAGATCGTCTGCGGAGAACCATCGAATCCGTAGTGAACGAGCATCCGCGATTGGCTGAGCGCTTCAGCTGTCATCTGGGGGTGAAGACCGGCGCCAATGCGGTGTTCCTCTCCCCGCCGGCGACTCTCGAGCCGGAGCTGCTTCGCTGGGCAGTACGCGGACGCGACTTGCGCCCTTTCCGAGTTGAGCCCCGCTCTCGGCTGGTCTGGCCCTATGACGATAAGGGGAATCCACTGAGATCATTGCCCGCGAGCACGGCCGCATACCTGAAGTCACACGAAGCGGCCCTCCGGACCCGATCGGACTATCAGGCCGGCCCATTCTGGGGTCTGTTCCGCACCGGACCGGCCAGCGCCCAGCATCGGGTGATCTGGGCCGACCTCGACCGGCGCCTCACCGCCGTCGCGCTCACTGCCCAAGGCGACGAGCGGTTGATACCACTCAACAGCTGCTATGTGGCCGTGGCTCAGTCCAAGGCAGGTGCCGAACGGCTTGCCGCCTGGCTCAACTGCACCTGGATCCGGGTCATTGCCCGTCGGGGCGCGGTGCCGGCCGCGGGCGGCTTTGCCCGATTTAACGCCGGCACCATCGGCGGTCTTCCTATGCCTCCTAGTGTGCTGACCGATCCCGCCCTCGCCGCCCTCACTCGCGCGGGCCGCCGGGGCGAGCCGGTTCAAGCCGACCTCGATGAGCTCACCGCTCGACACCTGGGTCTTTCCGCCGCCGCCCGCTGCGAGCTGCGGGAGGCCGACGTCCTGGGTGCCTGCGATCGTCGCTGAATCGCTCGCGTCGGTCCCCGATCCTTTGCTCACGGCCCTTCGCCCGGGACCGTGGGCTACCGCCGCGCAGGTCGCCAGGGCGCTGGCTCGAGGTATTCTGCCGGCAGAGACCCCAGTGGAATCACCGCCTTGGCTATTGCCCCACCAAAGGCCCAGCCTGCGACGAGTGCTTGCCGCGATCGGTCGGTACCGGGCGGCGATTCTGGCCGACCCGGTTGGCAGCGGCAAGACGTACGTCGCGTTGGCCGCGGCCATCGCGCTCAACCAGACCGGGACAACCATCTGCGTGGTTCCCGCGAGCCTCGTTGGCCAGTGGCAAACGGTGGCGGCGAGACTGAGAATCGCGGTCCAGGTGGTCTCACACCAGCAGGTGAGCCGAGGCAACCTGCCCGGGAACAGTCGAGGGCTGGTGGTAATCGACGAGAGCCATCACTTCCGCAATCCGGCAACTCGCCGGTATCGACACCTCGCGCCGTGGCTCATCGGACGGCCTGCATTACTCCTCACGGCCACGCCGATCGTGAACCGGTTGGAGGACCTGGCCCATCAGCTCCTGCTGGGAATTCGGGACGATGCCCTTCTCGCGGATGGGGTGGTCTCGCTGGGAATGCTTCTTCGCTCGGGAACCGGTTCTCCCGCTTTGGGCCGGGTGATCA
The DNA here is from genome assembly GCA_044867445.1 of Gemmatimonadales bacterium. Classification (GTDB taxonomy): domain Bacteria; phylum Gemmatimonadota; class Gemmatimonadetes; order Gemmatimonadales; family GWC2-71-9; genus CAVVWJ01. The sequence continues at coordinate 22,931 of JBIOUY010000165.1, read as the reverse complement.
TCGAGAGCCCACGGCCGCCGGTTGGCACACCCGAACGCACCGAGCACGTGAGTCTTCCGGAGGGGAGCGAGGCCGCCAGCCTGCGCGACGCACTGGAGCGGATCGAACCGCTTCGGCTCTCGCGATCGCCGTCGGTTGCCGCTCTGGTGCGGTCGGTGCTGCGTCGCGCTGCGGGATCGAGTCCGGCCGCACTCGCGGGAGCGCTCCGCCGATATCGCACCCTTCTCCTGCACGCGCGGGACGCAGTCAAGGCGGGTCGGCCGATCGGCCGGGCGGACATTCGGCGCCTTACCGGAGAACTGGAGGAGCAATTGGTTTGGTGGGAGTTGTTTCCCGCAGGGAGTGCTGCACTGGAGCTCGACCTGACCGACCTGGAAGTCATCGATGCCGCAATTCGCGCAACCACACGCTCTATCGAGCAGCCGGACGGAAAGGTGGATCGCCTTCGGAGCCTGCTGGCGGATGGCAGCCCATCCTTGGTGTTCGTCGCCCGTCGAGAGACCGTGCGCTATCTCCGCGATCGGCTCAGCGACTGCGCGGTCGCGTGGTGTACTGGAGAGCGCGCCGGACTGGGACTGTCGACGCTACCCCGCGGCGCGGTCCTCTCGTGGTTCCGGGGCGCGGAAGGTGCGGCAACAGCGCCGAGGGGAGCGCGGCATCTCCTGGTCACCGACGTTGCGGCCGAGGGTCTCGATCTTCAGCGAGCCGCTAGGGTCATCCATTACGATCTTCCCTGGACGCCCATGCGGCTGGAGCAGCGCGAAGGGCGTGCGGTTCGGCTCGGCTCGATCCACCGCGCCGTCGAGGTGGTCCGATTTGCTCCTCCTCCGGAGCTCGAGGCGGTGCTTCGGCTCAGTGAGACGCTGGCGCGGAAGGCAAAGCTCCCCGGGCGAATCGGGCTGGGAGCTTCGGGCCGGCGTGTCTGGCGCTGGCGCTCCGAGTTGGCAGAGTCACTGGCCGCGGAAGACCTGGTGAGCGGTGTTGCCAGGGTGCGGCATGCACGTGCGGGCGTACTCGCCGGGTTCAGCCTCTACGCGGAGACTCCTACTGATGAGCTACGTCTGAGCGACACGCTGGTGTGGATCAATCCCGACGGCAGCTGGAGCGAGGACGAAAGTGCGGTCGCCGCTGCGCTCGAAGCGGCATCGCAATGTGAGGAATCGTCAGAGCCCGATGCGGAGCGACTACGCCTCGCCCTAGCGAGCCTGAGCCGGGTGATCCGGATACGGCTGCTGCAGGCACAGGGAAGACGGTGGTCGATTCCGGAAACGGGACCAGCTGCGCATAGGGTTGCGGTCGCCTTGCAGGAGGCCATCCGGAGCGCGGCCCGCTCCCGTAACCTCACGCACCTGACCGTGCTCGAACGGGCGCTCGGATTTGCGGCGGGAGGGCACACGGCTGGCGAGGCGCTCCTCCTGGAACGACTGGGGTCGCTCGATGGTGCCGAGTTGCTGCGAGAGGCTCGACGAGTGCCGTCACCAACCGAACGCTGGGGGCCCCCGGAAGTGAGGCTCACCGGCGTGGTCTTGTTCGGCGATTCAGTCCCGGATCCGGCGGCCCAGGTTGGCACGCACCCCGAGGGGTCCAGGCTCGCCCCGAAACTCGAAGTGCTCCGGGTCCAGCAGCCGGGAGGGAATTTCCCGGTCGGGTTCCTCACGCCGCATCCGGACCAGTAAGTGCTCGGTCAGGGTGGCGGCGGTGAACCAGATGCCCGGCTCGATGCCAGGGTATCGGTCGGCGAACTCGGCGCGCAGCCGCGCCTCTCGCAGAGGTGGCGTGGGGAGTGACACGTTCACGGGCCGAGCTTGGTATCCTCGAACGGACGGGTGCCGGGATCACTCCACGCGTCCATGGTCAGGTGCCAGAGATGCCAGGCCTCTTCAACGGCGGATTGCCGGGTCTCGGGCCGGGCGGCTTCGTTCTCACGATGGCCGCTATAGATAATCGCGGCCATGACGGCGACGAGCTCAGCCGGTTGCACGGTGGACTCCCTGGTAGAACATCTGCACAGCATAGAATCGAGCGGAATGCTTCGCAACCCATCCCGGGCGGAGTAGGTTTCCGTTCATGCCCAACCTCGACACCATTCTGTTCGATCTCGATGGGACCCTGATCGATTCGGTCCGGCTGATCCTCGATAGCTATCACCACGCTCTGGCCAGCCACGGCCTGCCTCCCCGTACCGACGAGGAATGGCTGCGGGGAGTCGGAACGCCGCTCTCGGTCCAATTCGCCGAGTGGCGCGATGACCCCAGCACGCTCGAGGCGTTGATCACTACGTACCGGGAGTACAATCTCGAACATCACGACCGTATGGTGACGGTGTATCCAGGGGTGGTTCAGACAATTGAGGCACTCAAGGCAGCCGGTCTCGCCACCGGGCTGGTGACCAGCAAGAATCGGCAGGGCGCGCTTCGGGGCTTGACACTCGCGCGACTGGAACGGCTGATGGACGTCCTGATCTGTGCCGACGAGGTGGACAACCCCAAACCTCACCCGGAACCGGTGGAGAAGGCCGTCGCCCTCTTGGGGGCCGATCCGGCCACCACGGTGTACGTTGGAGACAGCATCCATGATATGGTGTCAGGCCGAGCGGCCGGTGTGCGTACCGCCGCGGCGCTCTGGGGACCGTTCGGAAGGCAGCATCTCGAGGGCGCAGAACCGGACTACTGGCTGGAGCAGCCGGCGGAGCTGCTGGGGCTGGTAAGCAGTGAGAAGTGAGGAGTAAGAAGTAAGAAGTAAGGAGTAAGGAGTGAGAAGTGAGGAGTAATCCTCATCCCGAGTGAAACGAGGGATCTGCTGGGCGGCCATCGACGCCGGGCGAGTAGGTCCCTCGCTAAACGCTCGGGATGAGGAACTCTGCTAATGCTCCTCACTGCTCACTGCTAACTCCTCACTCCTCACTGCTCACCTCTCACCCTGTCACCATCACTGCTTACTTCTCACCGCTGTCCAGGATCTCCCTCAGCCGCTGCATCAGTTGGTCTACGCTGAAAGGTTTCTCCACGAAGCCGGTGCCGGGAGGCAAGATGCCATCCGGAGTGATGGCCTTGTCGCTGTAACCCGACATGTAGAGGACCTTGAGCCTCGGGTGGCGGGCACGAAGCCGCTCCACCAGCTCCCGGCCGCCCATTTCCGGCATCACCAGGTCGGTGAGCACCAGGTCGATGTGGGGAGCGTGCTCCTCCACGATCCGAAGCGCGTCGGCCCCATGCCGAGCCTCGAGCACGGTGTAGCCATGCCGCTCCAGAAGCCTGCGCGCCGAGCTGCGAACCGCGGCCTCGTCTTCCACCAGCAGCAGGGTCTCGTTCCCGCCCGGTAGCGTGCGTCGGTCGGCTCGGGTGCCGGCGCCCGCCTCGCTTGGCCCCAGATACCTCGGCAGATAGATCGTAAAGGTGGCGCCCTGTCCCGGCGCGCTCTCCACCGCAATGTGTCCGCCGCTCTGCTCGACGATGCCGTAAACGGTGGAGAGGCCCAGACCCGTGCCCTTCCCCGATTCCTTGGTCGTGAAAAAGGGTTCGAAGATTCTCGCCTGGGTGGGCACGTCCATCCCGATGCCGGTATCGCTCACGGCGAGGGTCACATAGTCGCCCGGCCGCACCCCGTTGGCTCGCTCAGGCGAATCGATATCCAGATGATTGTTGGCCGTTCTGATATGAAGCCGCCCGCCCCACGGCATGGCGTCACGAGCGTTGACGACCAGATTGACCAGCACTTGCTCCAATTGCCCGGGGTCCGCCAGGACGTACCAGAGGGCGGGATCGAGGTCGGTCTCCAAGGCGATGTCCGCCCCAACCACCCGGCGGAGCATGGCATCCAGCTCCCCGACCGTCGCATTGAGGGAGAGTACCTTCGGCTGTAGAACCTGGCGGCGACTGAAGGCGAGGAGCTGGCGAGTGAGCACCGCGGCCCGCTGTCCAGCGTGGCGGATCTGCTCCACGTCGGCGCGGATGGGGTCGCCCTGGCGAAGCTCCTGAAGCAGGAGGTCGCTGTAACTCAGAATTCCGGTGAGCAGATTGTTGAAGTCGTGCGCCACGCCGCCGGCGAGCAGACCCACCGCCTCCATCTTTTGGGCCTGCCTGAGTTGCTCCTCGCTTCGGCGGAGGGCCTCTTCGGCCGCGCGTTGCTCGGTAATATCCTGATGCAGGCTGATCGCGCCGAGGATCTCCCCATCTGCACCGCGAATTGGGGCGGCCGAGTTGAGGAGGGTCTTTTGCCTGCCGTCCTGGGACTCGATCGCGACTAATTCGTTGAGCGAAGTCTCTCCCCGCTGAAGCGCCCGGGCGACGGCCCATTCGTTGGTCGCGATGGCCTCCCCGGTCTCCGCCCGCCACCCCTTATAGCGCTCGAAGTGATCCACGCCAAATGCGTGGGGGCGACCCCAGATCTGCTCACTCGCCGGATTGCCAAACACGATCCGACCTTCCTGATCCAGCACCCAGACCCCGACTGGGAGTGTGTCCAGCACCTGTTGCAGCAGGCGAGTCGTGCGCCGAAGAGCCTCCTGGTTTCGCTCCCGCTCGATGGCAATTCCAGCCAAATGGGTGGCGATCTCGGCGATCTGCTGGTCTGATGGGTCCGGTTCCCGGAGCTCCCGGTAGTACAGCGCGAAGGTTCCAAGCACGCTGCCGTCGGCGGAGAGGCAGGGGAGTGCGGAACAGGCGCGCAAGCCCGAGGCCAACGCAATTTCCCGAGTTCCGATCCAGCTTTGCTCGGACGCGATGTCCCGTACTACGACTCGCTCTCGGCGGAACGCCGCGGCCCCGCAGGGACCGGCCGAGGGATGCACCGGGATGGTGGCCATTGCCCGACGAAAGTGCTCGGGCAGGCTGGGGCCGCTCGCAAGCTGGAGCACCTGCTCGGTCGGTTCCAGCAGCATGATCGACCCCAGTAATCCGCTGCCGTGCTCCTCGGTGAATCGGACGATACGCTCCAGGGCGTCAGGCAACTCGAGGCCGGCGGCAATCCGCTCCAGCAGCAGGCTTTGCGCCGCGGCCAGTTGCTCGGCCCGCTTGCGATCAGTGAGGTCGGAGAGAGTTCCCGCGATGCCACTGACCGTGCCCTCGTCATCCACCGTGGGCCGCGCGTGCACTTCCATCCAGCGAGAGGAGCCCTCGCGAGTCCGATAGCGGATTTCATGGCGGAACGAGGCCTGGCGTCGCTCCGTGAGGGAACGGAAGAGCTCGGCATGCTTGGCGCGGTCTTCGGGATGAACGTATTCCAGGAAAGGCATACCGAGGCTTTCGGCCAGACTGAATCCGGTAAGCTCCTCCCAGGCAGCGTTGAGCAGCAGCCAGCGACCATCCGCGTCGATCTGGAAGACGACCTCGCGCAGGTTGCCCAGTACCGAGCGGTAGCGTGCCTCACTCTGGCGCAGTGCTTCTTCCGCCTCGCGCTGGGCCGTCACGTCGTTCATCGCGCCAATCATGCGGACCGGATTGCCGGCGCTGTCCGCGACCACGTATCCCCGGTCCCGGGTCCAGGCATAGGATCCATCGGCCCGGCGGAAGCGATACTCCTCCTCCCAGACCCGATCGCCCCGCGCTACGGCCGCCTGAATCTCCGACATCACCCGCTCCCGATCCTCCGCGTGCACCCGCTCGTACCACCACGAGGTGGTCGTCCCCAAGCCTGAGGGCGGATACCCGTAGAGCGCCTCCATGCCGTCGCCCCAGATCATCCGGTCGGTGAGCAGGTCCCAATCCCAGATGGCATCAGTGGTCGCCTGCGCGGCCAAGCGGTAGCGCTCCTCGTTCTGACGCAGAGACGCCTCGGTGACCTTACGATCGCTGATATCCTGGATCGCAGTGAGGAAGTGGTGCGGGCGGCCGTCTACGCCGGTGACGAGCGTGACGTTGGCCAGACCCCAGACGGCCTCTCCCGAGCGGCGGAGGTATCGGAGCTCCATCGTGTACGTGGCGCACTCTCCGCCGAGGAGAAGCCGGCGCCCCTCGACCGCTGCGGCCCGGTCGTCGGGATGGGTAATGCTGTCGGCTGGACGGCCTATCAACTCCTCCGGGGTATACCCTAGAAGGTTGCACAGAGCCCGATTAACCCGAAGCCAACGTCCTTCGGGCGTGCTCACCCCCATGGCGATTCCGGCTTCGTCGAAGGTGGCGTCCACCGGGGAGATGCCGTTTTGCTGGCCAGTCCGCTCGGCTCCCCGCTCGGCCTGCAGGGTTCGGAGCTCGATCTCGGTCATGACTGACCCGGCCAGATCCTGGAGGAGCGCGACATCCCGCTCCGACCAGAGCCGCGGCATGGTATCGATCGCGCTGAGCGCGCCGATCACGTGCCCCTTGCGGGTGACCAGCGGAACCCCGGCGTAGGCGATCCAACCCAACTCGCGAATGGCCGGATTGGTGCGGACGAGGGAGTGACGGCGGGCATCTTCAACCACCAGCGGCTCCCCCATGCTGACCACGTGACGGCAGAAAGAGTAGGTCAGCGGGGTGCTTCGCCGGGACGCCCAAGGTTCGGGTAACCCGGTGGCACTCTTGAAGAACTGGCGATCGTCCGTGACCAGGGAGATCAGCGAGATAGGAGCGCCAAGCAGCCGGGCCGCCAGGCGGGTGAGCCGATCGAAGCCTTCCTCTGGAGGAGTATCGAGGAGGGCGGTCCGACGAACCGCGGCGAGGCGGTCTGGGGCATCGGGCCGCTCTAGCAGACACTCGGTCATAGTCCCGACTCACCCAGGGGGAAAGGCCAAAATCAGGACGCACTGTAGGTGAATCTCACCCTGGAGCGGGCCGAGTCAAGGAACGCAAGACTATGCAGGGTTGCCAAGTGAGGGGGTGGTACTATCTTCCCGCCGCTCGCCTCCGTTACAAGGACGTGACAAATGCGCCTCCTCCCTCGAGACGGCAAGTTCTTCGACCTGTTTCTCGCCGTGGCCAACTACACCGTGGAGGCCGCCGGCCTCCAACAGGCGCTGCTTCGGGCCGAGGAAACCCGTCGGGGAGCTATCGTCGATCAGATCAAGCGGTTGGAGCATCAGGCCGACGAGGTCACCCACGACGTGGTGAGCCGGTTGGACCGGGTTTTCATCACGCCCCTGGACCGGGAGGACATTCACCTCCTGGCGTCCCGGCTGGATGACGTGATCGACCTGATCGATGGGACCGCCCGGCGGTTGCAAGTTTTTCATGCCGGGGCGGCGCCGCAGGGGGCAACCCTGATGGCCGAGGTCATCGCTCGGGCCACGACCCAGCTCCAGGTAGCGGTTGGCGCGCTGGAGAAGAACAAAGCCCGGGTGGTCCTCGACGCCTGCGTCCAGGTCAAACGGCTGGAGGAAGAGGGAGACTCACTGTATCACGAGTGGCTTGCCCGTCTGTTCGAAGGGGCGCCGGACCCGCTCACCGTGATCAAGTGGAAGGAGATCTACGACAACCTGGAGAAGACGCTCGACAAAATGGAAGATGCCAGCAACGTGCTGGAGTCGATCTCGATCAAGCACGCCTGAGATATGCAGCCTGGTGTTCTCCTGGTCCTGACTATCATCGGCATCGCACTCGCCTTCGACTTCATCAACGGGTTTCACGACAGCGCCAACTCCATCGCCACGGTTGTCTCCACCCGAGTGCTCAGTCCGTGGGTCGCCGTGGTGTGGGCCGCCTTTTTCAACTTTGTGGCGGCCTTCGTAGTGGGGACTGCGGTCGCCAAAACAATCGGCAAAGGACTGATCGATCCTACCGTGGTGGATCCCAGGGTGATCCTCGCCGGCCTTCTGGGCGCGATAGTCTGGGACCTGATTACCTGGTACCTCGGCCTCCCCACTTCCTCCTCCCACGCGCTGCTCGGCGCCTACGGCGGAGCCGCGATCGCCAAGGCTGGCTTCGGGGCCCTCATCCTCGATGGTTGGGTTCTACCCATCTTGTTCATTGTCATTTCACCGTTGCTCGGCCTGATCCTGGCACTCGGATTCACCGTAGGCCTCTCCTGGCTGCTCCATGATCAGCGACCGGGACCGTTAGACAAGGTCTTTCGAAGGCTGCAGCTGGTCTCCGCTGCCCTCTACTCGCTGAGCCACGGGGCCAACGATGCCCAAAAGACCATGGGAATCATCGTCGGGCTACTGGTATCGACCCAGAGTTTGTTCCTGAACCAGACCGGCTGGATGAGCTATCTGCACGTACCTACGGCAGACCGGATCCCGCTCTGGGTCGAAATGGCAGCGTACACCGCGATCGGACTGGGGACGGCGATGGGCGGCTGGAGGATCGTCAAGACTATGGGCAGCCGCATCACCAAGCTTCGCCCATTCGGAGGGTTCTGCGCCGAAACCGCGGGAGGGATTTCGATCCTGATCGCCTCCGGACTCGGCGTGCCGGTGAGCACCACGCACACGATCACCGGCGCGATCGTCGGTGTGGGGGCGGCGAACCGTATCTCAGCAGTGCGCTGGGGTATTGCAAGGCGCATCGTGTGGGCCTGGCTGCTCACGATTCCGATGAGCGCCGCAATCGCGGCGATAGCGTACTTGGTGGTGGGAGGTGAGACGTGAGAAGTGATGAGGGTGAGAGGTCACAGGTAACAGGTGACAGGGTGGCAGCACTCCCTACCTGTCACCTGTCACCTTTCACCTCTCACGTTTAAGCTGCTCGGATCAGTCGCCCTTTCTCGTTCGCCGCCGCTTGGTAATCCCCGATGAGCTGATCGTAGACCGCATCCCACGCCCGCTCGCGCGCGGTTCGGAGCGCACCCTGCGCCAGGCAGCGGCGAAGCCCCCGATCCGCCAGTAGCCGACCGAGTCCATCCGCGATCGCCGTGGCACTGTCGGGCGCAACCAGCCAGGCATTGCCGCCGTGGCGAGCAAATTCGAGCACACCCCCGCCCGCCGCAACCAACGAAGGCAGCCCCGATCCCATGGCCTCGAGCAAGGAATTGCCAAAGGTCTCGGTAGTGGACGGGAACGTGAAGATGTCCGCCGAGGCATAGGCGGATGCCAACTCGCTTCCTAGCAGCAGCCCCGGAACGTGGACCCCGGGGATCTCGCGGCGCCGGATCTCCTCCTCCAGGGGGCCCCGCCCCACCAGCGCGAGCTGGGCGGAGCCGCGATCGGGGGCCAGGAGGTCCCAGGCGTCGAGCAGCAGAGTGAGATTCTTTTCCCGAGCGAGCCGCCCGATATAGGTCACCAGGAGGTCCCCCGTCCCGACCCCGATCCTTGCCCGGTAGGCATTGCTCCGGAAACGAGGATGAAACTCGGCAGGATCCACTCCCCGACTCCAAACGCCCGTATGGGTGATCCCGTGGCTGTGGAGGTGCTCCTCGTAGATCCGCGAAGGGCAGAGCACCCGATGCGACTGCCCGTAGAACCAGCGCAGGTAGTGCCATCCTGCCCGGAGCGCCCAGGTGACTCCGTACCGGGCCGCGTACTGGTCATAGTCGGTGTGCGCCGAGGCGACCACCGGAATGCCGAGCTGACGCGCGGACTTGAGTCCGGCGATTCCGAGAGAGAATTCGGTCGCTACATGCACCACGTCCGGACGAAAGCGCGCGAGGTCCTCCACGACATCACGGAGCCGAGGAAAGGCCCACTGTACATCGGGATAGAGGAAGAGCGGAACGCTGGGCGAGCGATGGACTTCGGGCCGGTCAGGGTGTCCGGCGGGCAGCGGATACGTCGCCGAGTAGACTCGAACCGAATGGCCGCGATTCTGCAGGGCCTCGGTGAGCCGGAGGAGCGTCACTCCCACTCCACTCACCATCGGCCAGTACACTTCGGAGAAGAGCGCGATCCGCACGGTCAAAACGCTCGGTAGTAAGAGTCACGATAGGACTACAATAGCATTGCGGCGGGGATACGATCGGCCACCACTCCCATGTACCCTAGACCGGCGCTGACCGGGGGACAAGGTGGGCCAGGGCCACCTGCCATCACTGGGGACGAGAGTAGATTGTCGCTATGCGAGTGCGTGAGCCATTCAATGCGGTATCCCACCTGGTCGGTTTGCTGCTGGCTGCTGCCGGCACCGCCGCCCTGCTGAGCATGGCGCGAAGCGGGCCGCAGTTATTGGCCTTCTCCGTCTACGGCGCCACGTTGCTTCTACTCTACGGCGTGAGCACGCTGTACCATACGCTCCCGCTCTCCGGCCGCTCGCTCCGCGTGTTCAAGAGACTGGACCACATAGCCATCTACCTGCTGATCGCGGGCACGTATACACCGGTGGGTCTGGTTACCCTGCACGGACCCTGGGGATGGGGCATGCTGACCGGCATTTGGATGATCGCCGCCGCCGGTGTCCCCTTCAAGATTCTCTATCTCGATGCGCCGCCCTGGATCTCCACCGCGACATACCTAGGCATGGGCTACTTCGCGCTGTTGGCGGTCGTCCCACTGGTCCGAGCAGTCGGCCCAGAGGGACTGGCGTGGCTCGTCGCTGGAGGAGTCGCCTACACGGTGGGCGCGGTGATTTACACTCGAGAGCGACCGGACCCTTTCCCCGGTCTCTTTGGCCACCACGAGATCTGGCACGTGCTGGTGCTGATCGGCAGTGGGTGCCACTTCGCGTTCATGGTGCGGCATGTGGTGTGACAGCTAACGGCTAACGGCTAACGGCTAACGGCTAACGGCCTAACAGCATGAATACGGCCCTCCAGCTCGAGACAAGGAGGGCCGATTGTCGAAGCGTACCAGCTGGCGGTTAGCCGTTAGCTGTTAGCCGTTAGCTGTTTTCAGCTGGGGCGGCTGGGGTCGAACCAGCAACCTCCCGGTTAACAGCCGGGCGCTCTGCCGATTGAGCTACACCCCAAGGTGGGACCGAGGGACAAGCACTTTACTTCCCAGTAGGAATCGGGTCAAGCCCTTGGAACAGCGAGAGTAGTGAGCCTCGTGCCTCCTGCGAGGCGTGTCACAAACCGGGCCCTTATTGTCGCCAACCGGACCTGTTCTCCCACAGAGATGCAGTTAGCGTAGCGGGCATCCGATTGCGGCCGCATCGACTTCGAGGAGGTCTCATGAATGTGGTTGTGTTCGATCCCGACGGCGGGCCCGTCCTGGCAGGGGTAACCTCCGGATTCGCCCAGCTGGGTTCATATACCATCCTGCTGTGGGAGGCCCACGTTAATAAGATCGTGCTCCAGAAGAAGGGAAATTTCATCAACCCTGACGACGACACCTACAAGCTGCCCCGGCCGAACCGGGTCAACATCGATCGGATCGTGGAGTGCCTCACGACGCTCGCCATCACTCCACCGATCGAGGAGTACCGGGTACGGCTTTCGATCTTCCAGGACGGAAAAGAGATCGGCTTCGACGAGGTATCAGGCAAGACCACCGACCCCAGTGTGACGCTCGACCAATTCGTGCAGCTGGGTACGGCTCCATGAGCGTCCCTCGAAGCTGGGCCACGGCTGGGCTCCTTCTCGCCGCGGTTTCCTACACCGCATCAGCCCAGATCAGCATCACCGGACGCTCGGTCCAGCCGGACTCAATCGCCACCAGATACAAGCTCGACTTTGCCGTACCCGACGCTCCGGCATTCGTCCTGCTGGAGGTGGATCAGAGTACCATCCTCCGGCCCTCATCGATCCGGGAGCTGAGTGCGGCCGTGTCGGACTTCGTCGGATCGGGCAGCGGGCTGACCATTCCCCGAGCCTTCGCGGTCGAGGTCTCGCCGGGGCTGCTGATCGGAGGGAAGAGTCTAACGCTCAAGAAGTACCAATCGGCTCCGGCACTCTATCGCCTGCGCTTCTCGGCAGCGACTCGCCGGCGCACCGACGAGGCAGGACCGGCGGAAATCGCGCTTGGCCTCAGGGTGAGCCTGATCGACGAATCCGATCTCCGGACCAATCCCGGGTATATCGACAGCGCGACGGCGATCACCGATGAGCTAAACGAGATCTACACCAATGCTCGCCTTCGTATCGGTCCCCCGCCTGCGCCCCTGGTCCTGAACGAGGAAGAGCAAGCGCAGGTCGACGCCCTGACCCCGAAGCTGCGGGAGTGGTGGGAAAACAAGAAGTGGAACGCGCGGGTACTCGAGGTAGCCGCCGGTGCTCTGGGCGCGAGCCCGGACTCCTCGGGCAAGAATCTCCGATCTCAGGAGTTCGCCACCTGGAGCACGTTCGGGATCGGTTTCGGGGCGTGGGGACAGCTCCTCATCGGGGGGAAGGCGAGCACCCAGCGCGACAGCGTGAACGGAGACTTCAATGGCTCGGCGTCGCTGTCCAGCCGGTTCTATGCTGGAACCAATCGGTACAAGTTCTTCATCGAGCTCGCAGGAAAATGGCGGCAGGGCGATGACCAATGGCTGCTCAATGCCGGCGGGGAGGCGAGACTTATCCGCGGAGCATGGACCTCCTTCAATGCGGGCCTGGAGACTACCGGAGGCGGGGGAACCGATCTGGTCACCAACCTCGCCGTGAAGCTCGGGGTGCTAGGACTCTAAGATCCTTGACCGTCTCCGAAGGAGGGACAACCTTACCGTAGCTGCACGCCGGTCGTCTGTCCGTCCGCCTCCCGTCCGTGGAAGGAGCCCGGCTCATGAAGCGCCCCGTCACCCTTCTCGTCAACGGTGCCAGGCGGACCGTACAGGTCGAGCCGCGGGCCCTCCTGGTCCACGTGCTGCGGGACGAGCTCGATCTCACCGGCACGCACGTCGGGTGCGATACCAGCCAATGCGGCGCCTGCACGGTTCTTATCGAAGGGCGTGCGGTGAAGAGCTGCAACGTCCTCGCGGTTCAGGCGGAAGGGCAGCAGATCACCACCATCGAGGGAATCGGGACCGGTGATGCCCTGCATCCGCTGCAGCAGGGGTTCTGGGAAAAACACGGGCTGCAATGCGGGTTTTGTACCCCCGGGATAATCATGATGGCGCTCGACCTGCTGGACGAAAACCCCGAGCCGAACGAAGCCGAGATTCGCCACGCGCTCGAGGGGAATTACTGCCGCTGCACCGGATACCAGAACATTGTCGCTGCGATCCAGGCCGCGGCCACTACCATGCGCGGCGCGAGCGTCTGAGGAGGGCCTCATGCCAGCCATCTTTGGATCGGCGATCAAGCGCAGGGAAGACCCTCGGCTGGTCACGGGATCGGCGACGTATACCGATGACATCAAGCTCCCCGGCCTCACCTACGCGGCGTTTCTTCGAAGCCCCTATGCTCATGCCCGAATCACCCGGATAGACGTAAGTCAGGCGGGGAAGGCCCCCGGCGTCCTCGCGGTGTACACCGGCGCCGAGATCAAGGACCGAGTCAATCCCGTGCCCTGTGCCTGGACCCCGCCGAACTGCGACATCAAAGTCCCGCCGCATCCTTTGCTCGCGGTGGACAGAGTACGCTACGTCGGCGATGGTGTGGCCATGGTTGTGGCCGAGTCCCGGGAAGCCGCCCGGGATGCGATCGATCTGATCGACGTGGACTACGAGCCGCTGGGCGCCGGGGTGGATCCCGAGAAGATGGCCCAACCGGGCGCCCCCCAACTGCACGACAGCGTCCCCGGGAACCTTGCATTCACCTGGGTGGTGAATGGCGGCGATGCGGATCGGGCTTTCGACCAGGCCGAGGTCAAGATCCAGCAACGCATCGTGCAGCAACGCCTGTTACCCAGCGCCATCGAGCCCCGGGCGGCCGTGGCGAGCTACAACAAGGGAAGCGGGCAGCTCACCCTCTGGTGCACCAGTCAGAATCCCCACATCCATCGTCTGCTGTGCTCCATCATGCTGAAAGTTCCGGAGCACAAGATCCGGGTCGTCTCTCCCGAGGTCGGCGGCGGCTTCGGGAGCAAGATCCCGGCATACGCCGACGAGGCACTGGTGAGCCTCGCGGCGATGAGTCTGGGACGCCCAGTGAAGTGGACCGAGGATCGCTCGGAGAACTACAAGGCGACCACCCACGGGCGGGATCACGTGCAGTATGTGGAGCTCTGCGGAACCCGGGACGGGAAGATCACCGGACTCAGGACCAAGGTGTACGCCGGCCTGGGCGCGTACGCGTCGACCGCGGCTCCGGGAATCCCGACGATCCTCCACGGACTGATCTATTCCGGCCCCTACACCATTCCCAACATCCACGGCGTAGTGTACGGGGTGTACACCTCGGGAACTCCAGTGGAGGCCTATCGCGGGGCTGGTAGACCAGAGGCTGCGTACCTCATCGAGCGACTGGTCGACATCTACGCTCGCCAGATCGGCATCGATCCCGCCGAGGTACGTCGCTTGAACTTCATCCCACCGGACAAGTTTCCTTACACGGTGGCAACCGGGCTGACCTACGACTCCGGCAACTACGAGCCGGCGCTCAACAAAGCGTTGGGCATTCTGAACTACCATGCCTTCCGCGAGGAGCAGGAAGCCGCCCGCAAAGAGGGTCGCTACCTAGGCGTAGGAGTCGTCTCATACATCGAGATCTGCGGTCTGGCTCCGTCTCAGGTCGCGGGTGCGGTGGGTTTCGGTGGCGGGTTGTATGACTCAGCCATCGTGCGGGTGTACCCAACCGGGACCGTTCGGGTCTACATCGGCGCCAGACCCCACGGACAGGGGGAAGAGACCACGTTTGCCCAGATCGTGGCCCAGGAGTTTGGTTGCCCGGTGGAGAACATCGAGATCGTCGCCGGGGATACCGAAGCCACCCCGCAGGGATGGGGCACCTATGGGAGCCGTACTACTGCGGTCAGCGGCTCTGCCGTTAAAGTGGCCGCTCAACGGGTGAAGGAGAAAGCAAAAAAGATCGCGGCCCACCTGATGGAGGCGAACGAACAGGACCTGGAGTGGAAGGACGGCAAGTTCAACGTCCGCGGATCACCCGACCAGGCCAAGAGCTTCGCCGATGTAGCGTTGATGGCAAACGTCGCCTGGAACATGCCGCCAGGGGTGGAGCCCGGGCTTGAGGCCACCGCGTTCTTCGATCCTTCCAACTTCGTGTATCCGTTCGGCAGCCATGTATGCACCGTGGAAGTCGACATCGAGACCGGCGAAGTGAAGATTCTGCGTTATATCGCGGTGGATGACTGCGGTCCCCACATCAACCCGATGATCGTACAGGGTCAGATCCATGGCGGGGTGATCCAAGGCCTGGGCGAGGGGCTTCAGGAGCTCTGCGTTTACGATGACGACGGGCAGCTGCTGACCGGAACGATGATGGACTACGCGGTACCCAAAGCGGGCCAGATGCCGCGGATCGAAACCGATCACACAGTCACGCCCTCGCCGGTGAATCCGCTCGGAGTGAAGGGATGTGGCGAGGCCGGCACGATCGGCTCGGCCGCCTGCCTGGTCAATGCAGTGTGCGATGCGCTGGCTCCGTTGGGGATCCGCCACATAGATAAGCCGATGACGCCTGCACGGGTCTGGGCCGCGATTCAGGCAGCGAAGCAATGATTCCCGCGAGCTTCGACTATCTGCGGGCCGCATCACTGCGCGACGCCCTGAGCGCTCTCGCCGCAGGCGACGGGACCAAAGTCTTGGCCGGTGGCCACAGCCTCCTTCCGATGATGCGATTCCGGCTGGCCCAGCCTCCGAGACTGGTGGATGTTGCCGGATTGGCAGAGCTGCAGGGGATCAAAGAGCACCGGCGTGGCGCACGCATCGGTGCGGGGACGACGTATCGTGATCTGCTCCAGTCAGAGCTGTTGCGCGACCGCTTTCCGATCCTCGCCGAATGCGCGGAGCACATCGGCGACCGTCAAGTGCGCAATCGGGGGACCATTGGCGGGGGGTTGGCCCACGCCGACCCCGCGTCCGACATGCCGGCGGTAATGTTGGCACTCGATGCCATCTTCAATTTGCGATCCAAGCGGGGGCGCCGCTCGGTGCCGGCGCGCGAGTTCTTCCACGGGCCGTTCTCCACCGCACTGGCGGACGACGAGCTGCTGATCGACATCGTCCTTCCGCCGCTTCCCAAGGGTGCAGGCACAGCGTACGTGAGTCAGGAGCAGGCTGCCTCCGGGTACCCCTTGGCGGGCGCGGCGGCCGTGGTGGCGCGCACCCGGCGCACCGTGAGCCACGCCTCGGCGGCGTTCGCCGGCGTAGGCGACATGCCCAGACTGATCCGCTCGACCGAGCTGTTGCTGGGAACCAAGGCCGAGCCCGAGGCAGTCGCCAAGGTAGTCGCTGCAGCGCTCGAGGGCATCGCAGTCAATGGCGACATCCACGCCCCCACGGAATACCGCCACCATCTGGCGACTGTGATGCTGCGGCGAGCGCTGGAGACCGCGCTGGAGCGAGCCAGATAGACCAGATCGGCGCTCTCGTGCTCGCCGCTGGCCGGGCGCAGCGGTTTGGCGGCGCCAAGCTCATGGCACCCTTCCGCGGCCGGCCACTGATAGCCTACGTCCTCGAGGTCGTGAAGACCGCCAGGAGCTCTGGACTCATCGCAGAGGCTTGTGCCGTGGTGCCGGGAGAGGACGAGCCGCTCCGTTCTCTGGTCCGGCAAGCCGGTCTACTTCCTGTTTCAAATGACAATCCCGCGCTCGGCGTCTCCCAGTCGCTGCGCCTTGGATTGGCCGCGCTGACTGGCCGTCGTGGAAAGCGCCTTGGTGCAGCCATAGTCTTGCTGGGTGACCAGCCGCTGGTGAGACTCGATACCCTTGGAGTTCTGATTCAGGGCTGGCGCAATGGACAGGGACGTTTGCTCCGGCCACGCTACGCCGCTTCTCCTGATGTGCCCGGACATCCGGTGCTGCTGGATCGCTCCCTCTGGCCGCTGGCGGAAACGATCGCCGGAGACCGCGGTCTCGGCACATTGCCGCACCCCCACGAACCGGGAGTCGTGTTGCTGGATCTCCCCGGAGAGAACCCTGACATCGACACGCCTGCCGACCTCCACGCGCTCGAGGGACTGAATTCATGAAGCTGAAGTTTGCCGGCTCTCCAGTCATCACCGCCACCCGACAGGAAGTGTGGACCCGGCTCACCGATCCCAACTTCGTGGCAGAATCGGCCCCGGGCGTCGAGTCGGTGGAAGCACTGGATCCGACTCACTTCAAGGTCATTTCCGGGCTCGGCGTCGGTTCGGTACAGGTGCGGTTCAGGCTGGACGTGGAGCTGTTCGACATCATCGAGGGTCAAGAGCTCAAGATGCGAGCACGGGGCAAGGCCCCGGGGTCGGCGGTAGACGTGGTTTCAGGCCTTGAGCTACAGGATGCGGGACCGGGGCGGACTCGACTGAAGTGGTCGGCGACCAGCGACCTGAGCGGTACGGTTGCGAGCGTCGGGGCCAGGCTGCTCGAAGGGACGGCGCGAAAACTGACGGAGGAGTTCTGGACCGACTTCGCCCGGCGCGCCAGCGTTGGATAGGCAGCATGCGTGCCCGGCGCATCCCTGTTCCCGATCTGGTTCAACTTTCCGCTGCCGATCTCATAGGTGCCGTGCTCCTGGCGCCCGTACGAGTATCTCGCGCTCAGCTTCGGAAAGGCACCACGCTGGATGCTGAATCCGCAGACCAGATTCTGACCGCGGCTCGAGAGGGTGAGCTCGGCGCCGACCTGCGATTGGCTTGGGCGGAGCCCGATGACCTGCACGAGGATGCCGCCGCTCAGCGGCTTGCGCTGGCCGTCGCAGGTGCTGGAGTCGAGCTGCGGCCGCCGCGGCAGAGCCGAATCGATCTGGTTGCCAAATGGGACGGCGTGCTGCACGTCCGGGTCGACGGGCTCACTCGCCTCAACCGGATAGATCCTCTCGAGGTCTTCACCGCCTACCACGGGCAAGCGGTGGCGAGCGGTCAGGTGGTGGGTTCCGTCAAGGTTGCGCCCCATCTTCTGCCGGCCACCATCGTGCGCCAGGGCGTGCGTATCGCGAAGCAGGAGGGACCTCTGGTCGAGGTCCGGCCATACCTCTCCCTGGAAGTCGGTGCTATCGCGCTGGAGGCTCTGAGCACCGAGGGACTCCAGCGCTTCGAGGCGGGCGCCCGAACGAAGCTCGAGGCGCTCGGGTCTCGATTTACCGGAACCACGATCGTAAGTGGCCCCGACGCGGCGAGCGCCGAGGCGGACGCCAGAGCAGCCTTGGTATCTATGGTCCACTACCGCAGGCTCCGGGTTGTGTTAGTGGGCGGCGTCTCCGCCGGCGATCCGCTCTCTCCTTTTTATTCGGCCCTGGAAAGCCTCGGCGGCAAAGTCCTGAGACGCGGCGTGCCGGCCCACCCCGGCTCAATGATCTGGCTCGCGGAGCTGGACCAGGCCCGACTTCTCGGCTTGCCACTGTGCGGGATGTTTACCCTCGCGACGGCGGCAGACCTGATCCTTCCCCGATTGCTCACCGGCGAGGCGATCGGCGCGGCAGACCTGGCCGACTTGGCGCATGGGGGGATCCTGGGGCCGGAGATGCGGTTTCGATTTCCGGCGTACGCGCGAGATCTGGAGGCGCCCGAGGGATAACAGCGTGAAACGTGAACCGTGAAACGTAAAAGGTGCCCCGTCCTTCGAGTCGGTTCGCCAGGCCCTATGACGGGTCACGTTTCACCTTTCACGTTTCACCTTTCACGGCTTTGAGCGGATGTCACAACCCGCCACCATCGACTCCATCCAGGCCGCCTTTGCTGGGCAGGGCTACGTCGCCGACCGCGAGCTGTCCACCGCGGTCTTCCTCTCGCTGGCCCTCGGTCGTCCGCTGCTGTTGGAGGGCGAGGCCGGCGTGGGCAAGACCGAGGTAGCCAGGACTCTGGCTGCGGTACTCTCCGCCGAGCTGATTCGGCTTCAGTGTTACGAGGGTCTCGACATCAACACCGCGGTGTACGAATGGGACTACCCTCGTCAGATGCTGGAGATCCGGCTGCTCGAAGCGCGAGGAGAGGCCAAGTCGGCAGCGACTCGCGATATCTTCAGCGAAGAGTTCCTGATCCGTCGCCCACTACTTCAGGCGCTAGAGAGCCGGGGGGAGCAGGCGCCGGTGCTGTTGATCGATGAAGTGGACCGGGCGGATGAGGAGTTCGAAGCATTTCTACTGGAGATGCTTAGTGATTTCGCCGTCAGCATCCCGGAGATCGGCACCATTCGAGCGAGCCTACCGCCGAGAGTGATTATCACGAGCAACCGGACCCGCGAGGTACATGACGCTCTCAAACGTCGGTGTCTCTACCATTGGATCGACTATCCCACCCCGGCGCGCGAGCGAGCAATCCTGCACGCCCGAGTGCCCCAGATGGCCGACGCGCTCGCACGGGAGATTGTGGCGTTTATCCAGCGGCTTCGGCTGGGCGACCTGACCAAGCCTCCGGGCGTGGCGGAGACGTTGGACTGGGCTGCTGCGCTGCTCGCACTCGGGGCCGAGCGCCTCGACCCGGTGCTGGTGGAGCAGACGCTCGGCGTGTTGCTTAAGTATCAGGAGGACGTGAGTGCGATGCGAGCAGGCAGGGCGAGATCGATGTTAGCGGAGTCGCGAGCGGACTCGCAGTGAAGCATTTCACCGCTCCACGACCAGCACCTCGAACCGCTGCCTCCACTGCCTGTCCCGATCGATCCGGCCGACGTGCACCATCGCGAGCGAAGGAGCGCAGGCATCCGCGGCCAGTTGCTCAACGGTGTGGGTGGTAGTGAGACCGATGACCGGCATGGCAGCGGCGTGGGCCGCCTGAACTCCGGCAGGAGCATCTTCGACCACGATGCACTGCCCAGGGGACACTGCTAACTGATGGGCAGCGAGCAGATAGACATCCGGGCTGGGCTTGCCTTGAGTAACATCCTCGGCGCAGACCAGGACGCGGGGCACGGGGAGCCCAGCGCGGCGCAGCCGGTTGACCGCTAACTGGCGCCCACCCGAGGTCGCCACGGCCCAGCTCTCTTCCGGCAGCAGCCCGAGCAGTTGGGCGGCACCGGCGAGCGGCCCGAGGATCTCGGACGAAGAGTCGACCTCGTATGGGGTTAGGGCAGCGACTTCGGCTTCAGCATCGAGGTGGGGAGCGGCCAGTCTGATAGTCTCCACCGCCCGCCGGCCATGGCACACGCGGAGAAACGGCTCCGGTTGGAGACCCTTGGCGTTGGCCCACCTGCGCCACTGTTGCTCGACAAAAGCGGTGGAGTCGACCAGAACACCGTCGAGATCGAAGAGGAGCGCCGTGCACTCGAAGCGTTTCATGTTGCTATAGTGCCCTGCAAGGATCGATCCGGTTAAACCAATGACGCGGGATCAGGCACGTTATTACGTCGACACCGCCATGGGTCCGGCTGTAGTTGACGGTGAGGCCTTCATCTCCAACGTGCTTCTGTTTGCCCGGCTGCTTCGAGCACTGGGTCTAGATGTGGACAGCAGCCAGACGGCGACGTTCCTTCGGGCCCTGGTCCTCCTGGGGTTCGAACGTCGGGCGGACGTCCGCACAGCCGGATCCGCCATTTTCATACGTCGGCGGGATGACCAACCGATTTATCAAGCCGCCTTTGACCTGTTTTGGAGGCGCCACGGCACCCTAGGTGACCTCGCCGGTCGGCTTCCCCGCATACGTCAAACCGACACCCGGTCGTCATCTGGAATGTCTGCCGAGCTGGAGGACCAATCCGGTGATCAAAGCCGCATCATCGCCGTACGAGCGGACGCGTCCAGTGACCGGGAGATTCTCCGCACCACGGACTTTGCTTCCCTGACGCCTGACGAATGCCGCGATGCCCAGGCGATGATCGAGGCCCTTCGCCCCCGGTTGCCTTTGCGGCAGGCACGCCGGAGCCGGATTGACAGCAGCGGCCAGCGGCCCGCCGGGCGCAACATGCTGCGCCGAGCCCTCAGTACCGGGGGCGAGCCGATTACCTGGCGCTGGCTTCGGCGGCAGACCCGCCCCAGGCCGATCGTGTTGGTCTGTGACATCAGTGGGTCGATGGAGCGCTACAGTCGGTTCATGCTCCGCTTCGCTCACGCGTTGCAACGGAGCGGCGCGCCGGTGGAGGTGTTTGTATTCGGTACCAGGCTCACCCGGATTACCCGGCAGCTCCGGGTGCGGAGCCCAGACGCCGCCCTGCGTCGGGTGGCGGAGAGAGTAGTGGACTGGAGCGGCGGGACCCGAATTGGTGAAAGCCTTCGGCAACTCAATCACCGATGGGTCCGTCGCACGGTGAGGAGCGGGGCGGTGGTGTTGCTGGTGTCCGACGGCTGGGAGCGGGGAGACCCCGGTGTTCTCGCCCGGGAAATGGCGATCCTACGTCGGTCGTGTCACCGGCTTCTCTGGATCGACCCGTTGGCAGCGAAGCCCGGATTTGAGCCGGCAACCATCGGCTTGCGCGCTGCGTTGCCCTATGTGGACGCGCTGGTACCGGCTGGGAGTGTGGCTTCACTCGTCGAGCTGGGACAGCGGCTGGGGGCGCTGTAAGGGGGAAGTTCTGATGAGAGATCTCATTGCCGATTATCAGCGCTTCGCCTCGACCGGCGAACCCTTCGGACGGGCGGTCGTGACCAGCGTTTGGGGCTCCGCACCGCGTCCCGAGGGTTCCAGCATGCTCGCGTCGCGAACCGGTGCGATTGCCGGCTCCGTGTCCGGCGGCTGCGTCGAGAGCGCTACCGCCAGCGAGATCACCGAGGCCATCGCGCGGGGAACGCCCAAGCTCGTGACCTTCGGCGTGAGCCATGAGCGCGCCTGGGAGGTCGGGCTCGCCTGCGGAGGGACGATCCGGGTGTACGTTGAGCCCTCGGTGCGCCCCGAGGTGCTGGACGCGGCGCGAGGTGCCGGCGGGGAGGTCGTTGCCACGATCATCGACGGGCCATACCTGGGGCGCTCGGTCCGTGTGTTCGAAGATGGGCGAATCGAAGGCACGCCGCCCCGCGGACTCGCACCGGCTCAGCTGCGTGAGGCAGCGCTGGCCGCGCTGAGGCGGGAGCGTAGCACCACGCTGGAGCTCCAGGCGGACGGAAATCCGGTCAGTGTGTTTCTGGAGGTGTTTCCGCGTGAGCCCAGGTTGGTGATCTTCGGGGGGGTTCACGTCGCCGTAGAACTGGCGCGCCTCGCGAAGCCACTGGGGTATCGCACGATCGTGGCCGATGGCCGGCAGGCCTTTCTCACCCGGGAGCGATTTCCCACGGCAGACGACCTGATTTTGGGCTGGCCGGAGGAAGCGTTCGAACGGATCGGGCTCGACTCTTCGTGTTACGTCTGCATTCTCTCCCACGATCCCAAGTTCGACGAGCCCGCCCTCAAGCTGGCGCTTCGCTCTGCGGCCGCCTACGTGGGGGCAATCGGATCACGGAAGACCCAGGCCGAACGGCGCGAGTGGCTCCGAGCGGAAGGCCTCGCGCCGGAGGAGATCGATCGACTGCACGGACCGATTGGGCTCGACCTGGGAGGGCGCCAGCCGGCCGAAACCGCGCTCGCGATTCTGGCCGAGATAACGGCGGTGCGGTATGGCGGTAGGGCGGTAGGGCGGTAGGGCGGTACCGCCTTACCGCCTACTCATCACACACGGGGATCGCCGAGCGATCGGGAGTGCGCTTTCGCACTTCAGTCTCTGGGCGGTCAGGCACCGGTCCATACCAGATAACGCAGCTAGTTCCCGGCCGGGCTAGGTGCGTGGCGCGGGCGGACCAGGAGTCGTGCGCAGCGCTCAGTATTTTGATCGACACTCCTTTGTGCCAGAGATACTGCAACGGCAGCGGGTCGGTGCGTCGGGCATAGATTCCTTGGGTGCCGAAGTAGGTGTCCTGCGACCGCACCAGATTGCGTAAGTCCACCTTCATCACCACCAGCGGATCCACGGCATCGAGCGCATTGCCCGTGTCTGGTTGCGCCGGCGGCGGGCCTGCCCTGACCGCGCTTGAGGGAGCCGCTGCCGCCGGGGGTGGGAGGGTTGACAGGGCGTCGCACACGATGGCCCCAGCGCGAGAACGACGATGGTACTTCTGGGTGGCTGGCGCGCTCGTGGTGCGACCCACGAAGACCACGCAGTCCTTGCCCTTGATCCCGGTGTGAGTTCCGCTGGCGGCCCAGCCATCGCGCTTCACCCAAAGAAACCGGATCTCGCTCGCGCCTTCGGGACGGAAACCCATGCGCTCAAAGTCCGTCGTGTAGACCCCGTTCTC